>DJEE01000160.1:2876-10675 GCA_002431805.1 Eggerthellaceae bacterium UBA5906 | reverse complement strand
GATGCCGCATGCGATATACAGCGAAGGCGCAACGGTTTTGCCCGTTTGGCCAACCTGGTACTGCGCGTCAATCCACCCCTCGTCGATTGCGGGGCGGGAAGCGCCGATGGCCGCGCCTAAAACATCGGCAAGCTCTTCGAGCACCTTAAAGCCTTCGGGGCCCTTCAGGCCACGACCGCCCGAGACGACGATGTCGGCTTCTGACAAATCAACGCGTTCGGAAACGGCATGTACGACCTGGCTGAGCACGCGTGCTGCAGCTACCGGCGTTGCGGCAAACGTGCTGACGCCCGCCGTACGGCCCTCCTCCGGCACGGCCGATTCAAATGCCTTAGGACGAATAGTGGCAATAACGGTATTTTCAGCATCAGCTGGAGCAACGCGTTCGATGACCTTGCCTGAATACGGCAAACGAGTAAAGACGGGCTTGCCTTCGTACGCAACGTCGACAACGTCCTCTACGAGAGCAGCACCCAAATCCTGAGCCAAACCTGGCGCGATGCTGCGCGCAAACGAGCCATCGGCCAGCAACAACACGCTAGGTGCCTGCTCTTTTGCAAGGTGCGAGAGCGCGCCGCTCACTTCTGCAGGACGAGCAGCCGCGTCGTCCCCTATCTCAACTACAACAACGCTATCGGCGCCGCTGGCTCCAAGTTTCTCGGCATGTTCTTGCGCGTTTTCGCCCCACACGAGTACGCAAACTTGCTGACCAGCAGCGTCGGCAAGCTTGCGTGCTGCTGTGATCATTTCAAAGGCAACGCTGCGAAGCTCGCCATTGTTCGTTTCCAAACCTACCCAAATACCGGACATGAGGACAACCTTCCTCTCGTGTTTGCACGAATATGATTACAACCTGAAAAAGATGTGACGGGTTAAATAACCTTCGCTTCGCTGCGAAGCAAACGCGCGGTTTCGGCGACCACATCAGCCGTTGTGTCGCCTTCAACAATGCGGCCACCGCTGCGAGCACCTTTAAGCTCGCGGCCTTCAACACTCAAAACGGGCTGCGTACCGCCTTGCGGGCTTTTGCGATCGATAGGCTTACGACGTGCCTGCATAACATCGCGAACGGAAGGATAACGAGGCTCAGCCAAACCTTGCTGAGCAGCAACAATAACGGGCAACGAATACTCACACACTTCAGTGCCGTCATCGATTTCGCAAGAAACCTTAACAGAGCCCTCCGTTGCTTCCAAATTGGTGACCATATTGGCGCACGGTATGCCCAAAATAGCGGAAATGCGACCCATGACCTGGGCACTGGCGGTGTCACCCGATGTCCAGCCGCCCATGATAAGGTCCGCATTCATGTCCTTGAGCGCAGCGGCTAGCTCAACAGCGCACTGAGCAGCGTCAACCGAACGCCATGCGTCGTCCTCGATGAGCACCGCCTTGTCTGCGCCCATTGCCAAGGCGTGGCGAATTGCGGACGTGCAGCCATCGTCGCCGTAGCACAAGCACGTTACCTCCCCACCGAGCTGCTCTTTGATTTGCACAGCCTTTTCAACGGCGAACTCACCGTAGGGATCAATGATTTGTGTACGACCCTCGGTGATCACCTCGCCATTGTCATCAAGCTCAATAAGAGCTTCCGTGTCCATAACCTGCTTGACGCATACTACGATGTTCATTACGCCCTCCTTGCGTGGTTTATGTGCTACGCACATTCGGCAAGTACTATTCAAAACCATCATATCTGAGGTATTGACCAAGTAAAACGGATACATGCATCCGCTTGGGTAGTTAGCCGTGTAAAATAGCCTATTAATTATTGGACAAATCTATTACAAACATCCACTAGGCTTCTTACTGAGAGAATTTCTTTTCTAAGGCAAGTTTCACGCATTCAGGAACAAGCCCGTTAAGGTCACCTCCCATCGAAGCTATCTCACGGACAATAGACGATGAAAGATACATGTACTGCGGCGGCGACATGATAAACGCCGTTTCAAGTTCTCTATCGAGCTTGTAGTTCATGGCAGTCATTTGGAATTCGTATTCAAAATCGGTGATAGCACGCAACCCCTTTATCACCACTTCAGCATCCATACGTCGCGCAAAATCGACTAGCAGCTCGTTAAAAGGCTCTACTCGAACATTCGGAAGATGCGAAACAGCCTGGTCAACAAGGGAAACGCGTTCTTCAAGCGAAAAGAGCGGTTTTTTCTTATCCGAAACGGCAACTGCCACGATTACTTCATCCATGATGCGCGAGGCGCGCGTGATAACGTCTAAATGACCATTAGTAATAGGGTCGAAGGTGCCGGGCGTAAGTGCACGTTTCACTATGGGAATCCTCCGCTCTGGTTATCTTGCGAAATGGAAATGAGACAGATCCACAACTGGCTACTAGCGCCAAACCCCTCTGAATCTATAAATCATTATACGTTCAGAATACTTTCACAAACATGCACATATAAACGCTTTTGTCCCATATAATGTGCAGATAGGCAATAGTTCTCTTCGATAATTTGCAATCTATGAGGTATCAATCGGGCAATCTTGATACCATAGCCCTATAGCTGTATTCGTTCTACCTGAAAGAGGCAGTAATGGCTGTCCAAGCTCACCAAATACAGGAAGTCGACTGCAAAGTTGACGCCTTGGAAGATCAGACCGTCGCGGCTTTTTTAGACGACGGCTACAAAGACGATCCTAATGTTCTTGCGCGCATTACCCCTATTGCCGCGCTATGTTGCAAGAACCTGCATCCCCGCGGCGCGTATAAAATATTCAATCCGGCAATCTGCACGTTACCGCCAGACTACACCGAACCTGGTATCAAACTGGTAGGCACCATGGCGGTTCTGCATGGTGAAGCCGTTTACGAACGCATGCGCCGCGCGAACCACTGTGTTATGGTTGCCGTTGCAGTAGATACTGCTGAGCATATTCAGGCACTGCGCAATTCCCTACAATCCGAACAAGACGTTGCCGTGTTTGACGCGTGTTTGCAAGCGCTTGGCGGCCGCGCAGAAGAAATTATCACCAATACCATTAACGAAGAGGCTCATTCCCTTGGGCTGCATATCGACAATCTCTTGCAAGCCGGCGAAAGCGATTTCCCGCTTGACTCAAACACGCAGCTGCTGTTCTATACGCAAGCCGAACGTCGTTTGGGTTTTGCCTGCAACGAGGACGGCTCGCTGAACACCGAAAACGCAACGTTGGGCGTCATTGGCATGTACGACGCATCCCAGCGCGGCAGAAAACGTGCATGCGCACGATGCCGCAACCGCGAGTTCTGTAGCATCCGCGCTATTGGCATGAACTGCCATGGCCGACGCGGTAAGTTTAAGAAGCACGCCGAAGAAGAAAAGAAAACGGCTTAAGGAATTTCCCTTTTTACCCGCCAAGTTATGGCGGGTATTTTATACCAGAACATAAGAAGAGCCCCGATGATAAACATCGGGGCTCTTATACGTTGGTAAGCTATTGCAAGCCTACGCAGCTATCGAGCAAGATTGCTTAAAAGCTTTACAGGGTCCACAGGTAATCGGGATCCTCAGCACCCTTAGCGTACTCCTTGAGGATGCCACGACCGGAGATGTGCACCATGATCTCAACGGTGCCGCCACCGATCTGGAAGCCGCGGCAGTCAAGCATGAGGCGAGACACGCGGGTCTCATCGGTGAAGCCGAGGCCGCCCATGAGCTGCAGAGCGCGAGAGCAGCAGTCGGTCAGAGCCGGAGCACCATAGCGCTTCAGCATAGCAGCATCGTTGTTGACCGGAATGCCGTTGTCCAGCTTCCAGCAGGTACGATACAGGAAGTTACGGGTGTTGGTCAGAGCGATCTGCATCTCAACGATGTGCTCCTGAACCAGCTGGAAGGTCTTGATGCCCTTGCCGAACTGCTGACGATCGTTCACCCAAGCGCAAGCATCTTCCATAGCAGCCTGAGCCTCGCCCAGCAGCTCTGCCAACAGCACGCAGCGCTCCCACTCGAAGTTCTTCATCAACTGATAGAAGCCCTTGCCCTTGATGCCGAGCAGCTGATCCTCGTCAACGACAACGTCGTCAAAGTGAATCATGGAGAAGGGCATGATCTGCATGCCAATCTTGTTCAGCGGCTCGATGGTAACGCCCTTGGCGTCAGAAGGAACCAGGTACATGGACATGTTCTTGTTCTCGCGAGAAGGATCCTCGTCCTTGCACACGACGATGAAGCCACCAGCGGTCTCACCAGAGGTCACCCACGTCTTGGTGCCGTTGATGTGGATCTTGCCATCCTCGCCCTTGGTGGCGGTGGTGGTCATGCCCTGGTTATCGGAGCCAGCGCCGGGCTCGGAGATGGCCAGGCAGTACGGCGGGTAACCGTTCTCCTTGTAGTAGTCGATGGCGTACTTGACCTGCTCAGGGTTACCAAACTCGCACATGTCGAACATGATGAGCAGGTTGGGAGCCATGGGGATGTTGCCGCCGTTGTGGTTCAACTCTTCGATGATCATTGCCATCGTCTGATGGTCGACCGGCTTTCCACCGTACTCCTCGGGCAGGCCATACAGACCCCAGCCCTCGTCAACCCAGGACTTAGCGATCTCAGGGGCGATGCCACGGTTCTTGTAACCGGCGGCGATTGCCTCCTCCGTGAGGTGCTTCTTGCCCCACTCACGAATGCCGCGCTTGATTTCAAGTTGTTCCGGGGTGTAGCTGTAATCCATTTTTCCTCCTTAAGGAAACTAACTGGGAACTACTTACCTACCTTTATTCAAAACACTTTCGTGTTTGAACCAAAATTAGGAGGCGAGGCACCCACTTGGGTTTCAAGGCAAGTGCCTCGCGTAGTATGTAGATTGAAGCGAAAACTTCTAAATCTTGGTGCTGGAAACTGCTTAGATGGACATTGCCACTTCGTAGCCGCCCTTGACAGCCTCGAGCGTACGATAAACCTTGCCAGCAGGCGTGGTTGCATCGCCGATGAGGTGAGCGTTGGGGTACACGGCCTTGATCTGGTCGAACAGCTCCGTATTCATCTCAACACCCAGAGAGGTGAGGACGGTGTCGCACTCGATCAACTGGGTTTCGCCGGTTTCAACGTTCTGAACCTTAGCGCCCTTCTTGGTGACCTCGACCAGCTTGGTCAGCGGCATGAGCTTGACGCCCTTGGACTTAACCAGGTTGATGGTGGGATTCTTGTCGATGATGCCGATGCCATTGCCAAGCTTCTTGGCTTCCTCGATGACCGTGATCTCGCGGTTCTCGCACATAGCCTCGGCAACTTCCAGGCCAGCGAAGCCGCCGCCGACAACCACAACACGCTTGCCAACGATAGCGGTAGGACCAGATGCCATGTTCAGGCCGAAGCGCATGAACTCAACGGTGCCGCCCTGAGCCTTGATGGCTGCAACAGCTGCCTTCCACAGCATGCCCTTGCCCTCAGGAACTTTGCCGGCGCACATCTCTTTGATGTCTTCGGACTTAACGACATTCTTGCCGTCGATGCCGGGAACATCAAGCTTGATGATGCCGCCACCAGGAGAAACGATAACCTCATCAGGGTTGAGAGCCTTGATTGCGTCAACGTCGACCTTCGTGTTGAGCTTGAGCTCGATGTTGGGATGAAGCTTGATCTCTTCGTTCCAGTACTTCACCAAAGGCTCGATCTTGGCGTTCAGAACCTGAGCCATGTTCAGCAAGCCGCCCACGCGATCAGACTTATCGATGAGCGTGACCTTGTGACCACGGATAGCTGCCACACGAGCCGCCTCGCAGCCGCCCGGGCCAGCACCGATGACGACCACGTGCTTCTGCTGCTGAGCCGGATGCTCTTCAGGCGTGCCAACCTTGACGCCCTGCCACACATGTGCGTTGACGGAGCACTGGCAAGGCTTGCCGATGAAGATGTTGTCCAGGCAGCGAGAGCACACGATGCAAGGACGAACCTGCTCGGGATGACCCTCGGTGACCTTCTTGGCGGTATCAGGATCGGCGATGAACTGACGACCCATGCCGACTGCGTCGCCGTAGCCCTCGTTCATGATCTTGTCGCACATATCAAGCGTGTTGATGCGGGTGCCCGGGAAGACCGGCTTGTTGGTGACCGTCTTGACCTGCTTGGCCAAGTCGATGAACTCGCCTTCGGGAACAATCTGGTTTGCAACGGGGCGCGGAGCCTCATGGAAGCCAGCCTGCACAGACCAAGCATCCACACCGTGCTTCTCGATAATCGGCACGAGCTCGAGGGTGTCCTCGATACGGTTGCCGCCAGGCATAAGGTCATCAGCGGAGATACGGATGAGGATAGGCATGTCAGCGCCGCAGGTCTCATGGATCTTGTCGATGATCTCGGTGAGCAGACGAGCGCGGTTCTCGGGAGATCCGCCATACTCGTCGGTACGATGGTTGGAGTACTTCGACAGGAAGCGCATGACCATGTAGCCGATGCCTGCATGAATCTCGATGATGTCGATGCCGGCTTCCTTGCAACGCTTAGCAGCAGCGCCGTACTGGTCAACCAGGATAGCGATTTCTTCCTTCGTGAACTCGCGCTCAGGCATGCCCACGAACGGACCGCTCATAACGTCCTTCGACGGAGAGTAG
This sequence comes from Eggerthellaceae bacterium UBA5906, assembly GCA_002431805.1. Taxonomy (GTDB): domain Bacteria; phylum Actinomycetota; class Coriobacteriia; order Coriobacteriales; family Eggerthellaceae; genus Senegalimassilia. Next base: position 4,134 of record DJEE01000160.1, on the reverse strand, counting down.
GACAGCAGCGGATCGTCGCCCTTAGCGCGCCACTCATAGCAGAGCTGCAGCTGAGCGGCAACCTTGGAACCATGCTTGTGGCACACATCGGCAACACGCTTGAAGCCCGGGATGAACTCATCGTCCCAAATGCCGCAAGCACCGGTAGTGGTGTGATACTTCGGCGTGGTGTTATAGCAGTCGCACACGTATGCAGAACCGATTTCAACCAGGCCGACACCGCCCTCAGCGCGCTTCTCGTAGAAGTCCACCAAGTCATCGGTGACATGGTAGTTGTCTACCTTCTCGATGGTCATCGGCAGCATGATGAAGCGGTTCTTCAGCTCCACGTTACCGATCTTGAGGGGCTCCAGCAATTTCTGGTACTTTGCCACAGCACAGCTCCTTTCCGAATGATGCTAGTGAGCGTCGAAGGCGTTGGGCTTTCTCGTCTGAGAAAGGAGCGTAACGCAAAGCTCGTCTGCTTAACCATTGCGCTGTTACCCAATTTAACGAGTTTCGGCCATCAGGCTTTCCTCAAACCTCTTCTCGTTACCTTCTGCTGTTATTTTACGAAGTGGAATTTGGCTGTGCGATGGACAGAATTTGAATAGTGTGTGTTTTAGCATAGGCAACCCTCACATATTCATAGGTTTTGGTGACGAGTTTTGAGGTTTCTCTTGACCATTCGGGTTATTCAGTACGTATACTCCGGTAGAAGAATTACTCACAATTTCAAATGTGTCCTAGATTTTGCGTTGCAAGCCTTTTACAATGGCCTTGCGCGCCGCAAAGTCTTACTGCCGGTAAGAAAGGAGTTTTGGATGAACGCGCTCTCGACAATGCTGCTGATTGCCGATGCATTTGTATCGCTGTGCGACGAGATGCCGCTTCGGAAAGTGTCTATCAGCGACATCGTTCAAAGAACAGGAAAGAACCGCAAAACGTTCTACTACCACTTTGTGAACAAGGATCGCCTTATCATCTGGATTTTCCGCTACGACATGGGTCAGGTGCTGAAGAAGCACTTCTCTGAGTCGGTGCTTCTATACGAAAAGCCCAGCGAGGACTCCATTTCGCACTTCCCTTACTATATTACGCAGAAATCTGGCGTGCGTTCTTTGGACCATGCTGAGTTTTTCGAGTGCTTTGCCGAGGTGCTAGAGGGACGTCGTCATTTCTACCGCGAAGCGCTGATTGACAACGGCCCGTATTCCTTGCGCAACTATTTGTACAACCTGTACGTGGCCGCCATTAAGCGCGACATCGACATCATCTT
>DJEE01000160.1:191-2833 GCA_002431805.1 Eggerthellaceae bacterium UBA5906 | reverse complement strand
CTTGTCCAACCGTTACCTGCCACAGGACAACATCGACTTTTTGGCGGAATTCTATACGTGCGCGTTTTTGTATTACTTCATTCGCCGCTGCGATCAAACGAGCGTGGAGCACCTTGCTGCTAACGCAGGCCCCTTTGCGAACATCATCCATAACTCGCTTGAGATGGAGATCAAGGAAGCTCAGTTGCGCAGAAACCTGTAACTTTGCTGGCTTTACCGAGATTTCTTTTACTAGGGCGTCAACTTTGGTTGGCGCCCTTTTTGCGCTTTGGAGCAGTTTGGCTTCAGCCGCGGAACGATGCTAAGCGGAATGTCCAAACGAAAAAGGCTCGCAGGTTGAACCTGCGAGCCTTTTGCCTACATGAGGTGAAATTGTTGCAACGCTTCCCTACTTGCGATGCTCGGCCTTGTCGTTGAGCAGGCGATTGAGCGCGTTGACGTACGCCTTCGTGGAGGACACCACGATGTCGCCGTCGGCGCCGCGGCCGGTGTACACCTCGCCGTCGGGAGCGGTGACGCGGATGGTAACCTCACCAAGCGCATCGATGCCGCGGGTGACGGACTGCACGGAGAATTCCGTGAGGTCGTTGTCAACCTGGATGATCTTGTCGACCGCTTTGCACATAGCGTCGATGGGGCCGGTGCCGTAATCGCACGCCGTGACGATTTGATCAGCAGCGTTGCGCAGCGTAACCGTTGCGGTAGGCGTAAGCGGGAAGCCGCAGGAGATTTGCACAGACTCGAGCGTATACACGGCAGTTTCGTTGCGATGGCTTTCGTGCATGAGGGACTCGAGGTCCTCGTCGTAGACTTCCTTCTTCTTATCAGCCAAGTCGAGGAACGCGTCGTACATTTTGTCGAGCTGCTCGCCCTCAAGCTCGTAGCCGAGCTCTTCGAGACGATGCTTCAGAGCCGCATGGCCGCTGCGGGCGGTAAGCACGATTTGGGACTGGCCCGCGCCAACCTCGGCGGGGTCGATAATCTCGTACGTATCGCGCTTCTTGAGCACGCCGTCTTGATGGATGCCAGAGGAGTGCGCAAAGGCGTTCGCGCCGACGATTGCCTTGTTCACCTGCACATTGATGCCCGTGATGGAGGACACCAGACGCGATGCCTTGATGAATTCGCGCGTGTTGATGTCGGTGTGGGCGTCGAGCTCTTCGCCGTGCATGCGCATGCCCATGACCACTTCTTCCATGGCCGTGTTGCCTGCACGCTCGCCCAGGCCGTTGATGGTGCACTCAACCTGCGTAGCGCCGTTCTTCACGCCGGCCAGCGATAGGGCGGTTGCCATGCCCAGGTCGTTGTGGCAGTGGACGGAGAGCGTGACGTTTTCGATGCCGCGCACGTTTTCCATGAGGTACTTGATGCGCTGACCGAATTCCTCGGGCAGGCTGTAGCCGGTGGTGTCGGGGATGTTCACGACGGTAGCGCCGGCTTCGATAACGGCCTGAACCACCTTGGCCAAAAACGCGTAATCGGCACGACCGGCATCTTCGGCGTAGAACTGCACGTCTTCGACGTACTTCTTCGCGTACGCAACGGCAGCCACAGCACGCTCGATGCACTGATCTTCGGTGATGCGAAGCTTATCGTGCAGGTGGCTGGGGCTGACGCCGATACCCGTGTGAATGCGGGGGCGCTTGGCATACTTCAGCGCTTCAGCCGCGCTGTCGATGTCTTTTTCAACGGCGCGGGTAAGACCCACGACCGTTGCGTCGTCGCCAGCCAGCTCGGCGATGCGGCGGACGCTCTCGAAATCGCCAGGGCTGGAGATGGGGAAACCCGCCTCGATGACGTCCACGTTCAAACGTAGCAGCTGACGCGCGACAACTAGCTTTTCCTCGGTGTTCATGGAAGCGCCCGGCGATTGCTCACCGTCGCGCAGCGTCGTGTCGAAAATTGCGATCTTGCGCGTCATTTCTGTTCCTTTCGGGTTGCTTACAGAGTGGTTTACATTCTAGTACACTCGCCCGCTAAAAGCCGCGGGAACTCATAAGCATCTTGCTACCCATATACCAAAAGGTGCCCCTATTGGGCTGTTGGCGGAATTGTACTTGCAAAACGAAGCGCCCTGAGGCAGCTGCCACGGGCGCTTGTTGTTTGACGCGTTAGCAAGTAGAAACGATGCAAGGAAGCGAACCGTTAGAGCTTTACGTACCAGAGGTTTTTGAGGTCTTCAAGGCTTTCGCGCAGCTTGGCGAGCACACCATCGTCAAGTTCGCCTTCGATGTTCATGTACACGATGGCCTGACCAGCTTCAGGGTTGTTCACGATTTGCATGGTGGTGATGTTGATGCCCGCGTCGCCAAGAATGGAGCCGATGGTTCCCACGCGGCCCGGACGATCAACGTATTCGAAGATAAGAGCCTGCGGGCCTGGGGCGATGTCGACTTTGTAGCCAAGCAGCGAAATGAGGCGCACGTGCTGGTCTTCGCCGGAAAGCGTGCAGCCGACCTCGCGGCCGTCAGCCACGACGGTAACCGACGACGCATAGGCACCGGCGGAGGCATGCGCACCGGTGTCGACGCGGATGCCGTGGCGGCGCGCAACTGCTTCGGCGTTAACAGGCGTGACCGTAGCGAGGTTTTTGTATGACAGCAAGCCCTGCAGCGTGCCAGCCACCAAGATGGTGGGGTCAG
>DJEE01000160.1:0-145 GCA_002431805.1 Eggerthellaceae bacterium UBA5906 | reverse complement strand
TGGTGGGGTCAGCCGGGGCGGCTTTGCCTGCGGCCGTGAGCGATAAGCGCTTCGGTACTTCCCCGCCAAGTTGTGCGAGCATGCTGCCCATCATTTGGCAGGCGGGAACATACGGGCCCACCGCATCCATGACCTCAGGCGGCAC
>DJEE01000003.1 GCA_002431805.1 Eggerthellaceae bacterium UBA5906 | reverse complement strand
ATGGCCGACTTTGCAAGAAAATCCGCGTTTTCGGCCAGTTCCTGCTCTTGCTCGGCGCGCACGCTGTCAAGCGGCAGCTTCACGCGAACAACCAAATCAGCGGCAAACCCAATGACGTCCCAATCGTCGGCGCGGCGAAGCAGGCCGAGCACCTCAAGCACGCGGGCGCGAAATTCCAAACGCTCGTTGGACTTCAAAAACTCCACGGCGCGGGTAAGCGAGCCGTCGCAGGCCTGCAGGGCAACGCGTGCCTGCTGCGCGCTAGCGCCGGAGTTCTGCACCACGATGCCCGCCGCCTCCGAAACCGGGATGGTGCGAAACGGCACCACCTGGCAACGCGACACAATGGTGGGCAGCACGCTTTCGCGCGTGCGCGCCAGCAATATGAGCACCACGTCGGACGGCGGTTCCTCCAGCGTTTTCAAGAACGCATTGGCCGCCTGCACGCCCAGCAAATCGACGCGGTCAAGGATGTACACCTTACGTTGAGCCTGAATAGGCGCCAGCGACGTGTCCGCCACAATGGAACGCACCTGCTCAACCAGGTAGCCCGCCGCGCCTTCCGGCGCAAAATAGCGAACATCGGGGTGCTTGCGCCGCATGATGCGCCCGCAGCAATCGCAGGCGCCGCAGCTGCCGCCGCGCGGGCCTTTCGGCCCCTTCGGGCACAAAATGCCCTGGGCAAACGCATACGCAGCCAACGTTTTGTTCGAGCCCGCCGGCCCGCAGAACAGGTAGGCGTGGCTCACACGGCCCGACGACACCGTTGCACGCAAAAACTCGCGCACATAGGGCTGTCCCAATATGTTTTCGAACGCATCGGCCATACACGCCTACTGCTTTCCATCTGCGTCGGCGGCGTGCGCCGCGGCCGGACGCACGTCGTCGCGATAGTCCACGCGGCCCTCGTGCGCGCGCTGCACGTCTAGGCGCTCGAAATACGCCTCGTTTTGCCGAACGAATTCGCCCATCCACGGGAACAAGTCTGCCAGCTGGGCAAACACCTGCACGGCAGTATGGGATTTGCGGCCTGAGGATTGCACCATGCGCACGCGCGCAGGGTCGCGACGGGCGATGTCCAGAAACGCCGCGTTCACGCGTGCGTGGAAATCTTCCCCCGCACGCTCCATGCGGTCGGCACCCGCACGGCGCGTGGCACGCGCCAGGCCCTCGGCCGTGGTGCCACCGGCAACCAGCAAAATGGTGCGGTCGGGCACAAGCCCCTGGCATGCAAACGCGTTGGCCGCGTCCACGAACGCGCGGTCAAGCCCGCGACCATAACCTTGGTACGCCACCGTGGAATCGGTGAAGCGGTCGCACAGCACCACGGCGCCGCGCGAAAGCGCCGGCACGATAACCTCGCTGACAAGCTGCGCGCGGGCCGCTTCGTAAATAAGCAGCTCGGACGCGTCGCACATGCTACCGTTGGCCGGGCTGAGCACCACGCCGCGCAGCTGTTCGCCCACATCGGTGCCGCCCGGCTCGCGCAGACACACAACCTCGCGCCCCATGGCGGTAAGCGCGTTGGCCAAAAAGCGGATGTGCGTGGTTTTGCCCGCGCCGTCGCCGCCTTCGAACGTGATGAACACGCCGCGCTCGGGCACCTGCTCTTGCGCAGGGGCGGCGGGCGCGGGGGCCGCGGCAGGGGTGCCCGCAGGCGCGGTTTGCCGAGGCTCGCGCACGGTGGGCACCTCGCTGACGATGCCGGTGTTGTGAATGTGCGTCACGTTGCTATTCCTGCACGGCGTTGCGAACAGCGGCGGCAACCACTTCCACCGCACGCGGGTCGAACGGCTCGGGCATAATGAAGTCCTCGCACAGCTCGTCGTCGGACACCAGTGCGGCCAGCGCCTCGGCGGCGGCAAGCTTCATCTGCTTGGTGATGCGCGTGGCGCGCGCCTCTAAGGCACCCTTGAAAATGCCCGGGAACGCCACCACGTTGTTGATTTGGTTCGGGAAGTCCGAGCGGCCCGTGCCCACCACGCGCGCGCCGGCCGCGCGAGCCACGTCGGGGAAGATCTCGGGCGTGGGGTTGGCCATAGCGAACAGGATGGCGTCTTCGTTCATGGACTTCACCATGTCGGCCGACACGATACCCGGGGCCGAAACGCCCACGAAGATGTCGGCGCCGCGCATGGCGTCGGCAAGGTTGCCCTGCTCATCGTTGAGGTTCGTGGTGGCCAGCATGGCGCGTTGGGCCTCGTTGATGCCCTCGGAGCGCGAGTTGATGATGCCGCACTTATCGCACAAGATAAGATTGCGGAACCCATAATTCAGCAGCAGCTTGGCAATGGCGATGCCCGCCGAGCCAGCACCGTTTACCACCACGCGGCAGTCTTCCTTCTTCTTGCCCGTCAGGCGCAGCGCGTTGATAACGCCCGACAGCACCACGATAGCCGTGCCGTGCTGGTCGTCGTGGAACACCGGGATGTCCAGCTCGTCGATCAGGCGGCGCTCAATCTCAAAGCAGCGCGGCGCGGAGATGTCCTCCAAGTTGATGCCGCCGAAGCTAGGGGCCAGGCGCTTGACCGTTTCCACGATTTCGTCAACATCCTGCGTGTCCAGGCACAGCGGCACAGCGTTCACGCCGCCGAACGCCTTGAACAGCGCGCACTTGCCCTCCATAACGGGCATGGCGGCCAAAGGCCCGATGTTGCCCAGGCCCAGCACGGCAGAACCGTCGGAGACAACAGCCACGGTGTTTGCCTTCATGGTGTATTTGTAGGCGTCTGCCGGGTTCTCGGCAATCTTGCGGCACGGCTCGGCAACGCCGGGCGTGTAGGCCAGCGCCAGGTCCTCACGCGTTTTGATCTCCATCTTCGGGACGGTGTTCAGCTTGCCCTGCCACTGCTCGTGCAAGCGCAACGATTCCTGTGCGATGTCCATGCTCTTCGCTGTTCCTTCCGTGTTTGCGACGCGTCAAGCGCCGCGTAGCGCCAACGTGTTCGCCCCCAAGCGGGCGACGAATTTTCCCTGCAGGATTATACCCCTTGCACGCCAAGCCGCCCGCCCGCCGCGAGCGCTCTCCCCGAAATACACCCATCAGGTGTGTTTCGCCCGCTGACATGGGGCGGTACAAATGATTGCAGGAAAAACGCCTGCGCACCGTGTTGCGCAGGCGGCAACGCTGCCCAAAGCGGCCGTTCGCTTTTCACGCATCACTAAAAGGAGCTACCTATGGAAAACTCTTGCAAACGCGTTTTCGCCGCGCTTGACGGCGGAAAGACCATGCACACCGTAGCCAAGCGCGCCGTGCGCATTGCGGCCGACGAGGGCGCGGCACTGCAGTTTGGGCACGTTGTCGACGCGCTGTCCGCTGATGCAAGCGCCGCGAACCACGACGCGCTGTGTGAATCGGTGCAGCTGCGGCTGTGCGAAGAGCTTGCCGACGTGCTGGCGCAAGCACGAGCGGACGCGCGCATCCCCTCTGCCGAGGTGCGCGTTGCCGCAGGCCCGGTGAAGCAAACGCTTGCAAGCCGGCTTATTGGCCCCTGGCGCCCCGACACCGTGGTATGCGGCTCGCGCGGCTTAAGCAAGCTGCAATATGCCATGCTCGGATCGGTAAGCACCTACCTGGTGCGCAACCTGCGTTGCGACGTGCTCGTGGTGCGCTAGGCCCGGCAAACCACGCAGTAAAGCACACGCTAGCGGGCGATAAGGGCCTCTACCATGTCGATGATCTCTTGCTTGCTGTGCACGTCGAGCTTGGTGTAGATATGCCGGATGTGCATTTTGAGCGTGTTGCGGGAAATGACCAGCTCCTGCTCCATGAACGGCATGTTGCGGCCGTGGGCGATAAGCCCGAGCACCTCGCGCTCACGCGCCGTCAGGCGGTACGTACGCGCAATGGTGTCGCACGGAACGGAAACCGGGTCAACAGGAGCAGCTGGCGCACTAGCCGCTGCCGGCGTCATAAGCGGCACCGGCACACCTGCGGAAACCGCTTGGGGTGCCACTGCAACGCCGCCCGCTAGCGCCGCACCGTTGGCGCCGCCAGACTGCAAACCCGCGCCACGTGATGCGCCGCCGGCCACCGCTGCAGCAACATCCGCGCCGCTACCGGTCGCTTCCGCGCCGCCGCCGCTTGCGGCACCGCGCTCTCGCGCGAACGCACCCGGCGTGGCTTCCTTGTACTCCGAGGCATCGCTGGCCACCGCAAACGGGGCTTGCAGGCCCGGGAACTTCAGCAGCACCATCAGCAGCACCAGGTACACGAACACCATAAGCTGCTGGCTTGCGAACAGCGCATCGGCCGGGGTGGCCGCCAAAACCATGCCCGCCGCCACCACAACCGTGCCCAGCAGGTGGCCCACCGTTGCAGCCAGGCGCATGCCCGCCGCGGCCACCAGCACCTCAACGCTGTTGCGCGCCGCCCACACCACCAGCGCAAACGACACCACCTCGAACAGCGCCGTGCCCAACCCGCACATGACCTGTTCAAGGCCCGGCAGCAACCACGCAACCGACGGCGCAAGCAACATGCCCACGGCCGTGCACAAAAGCGCACCGTAGAACACGTGCTCGATACGCAAGCCGCGCCATGCAAGCGCCAACACCAGCAAACCCGCCAGCGCCGCAAACGACACCGGGTCGTTATGATAATCGCCGCCGGTGAACCCGTTGCGCAAAAAGCCAAGCATCATGGCCGAGAACACCAACATGATGACAAACCCCGGCGTGACCACTTTGCCGATGGGGCGTTTCACAACGCCTGGCACAGCCAGCACGTCTACCACCGGCGTGCGCACACCGCGCGCCGGACGCGCCGGCATGCCGCCGAACCCAACCATGGCCAGCACAAGCGATGCGGCAAGCAGCGCGCCCGACACCGCCACAAGCCCGCGCGCGGAAAGCACCTCGGCCACGCTTTGCTGCACGAACAGCGAATAGATGGCAAACGCACCCAGCATGCCAAGGGTGCAGGAGCGCACCACCACGCGGCCGTCAAGACGCGCGAACAAGCACACCAAGCCCACGCTCACCGGGGCACCCACCACCTTCACCATGAACAGCGCCGCCACGCCCACAACCGACCATGCGGCCCCGTTGCGGTCAAGCCCCGGCAGCACAAGAAGGCTTAACGCGGCACCAACGGCGAAAAGCGCCAGACCCGCTACGGCAGCACCGCCGAACAGCCAGCGCACATCGCCATCGCCGCGTTGGGAAAACCGCCGCGCCACCAGGAAAAACGCGCAGTACACGATGCAGGTGCACACGCGCATGGCAAGCGTGCCCACCTCCGATGCGCTCGCCCCCAAAAGCTGCCCGTCCGACAGCCAAATGCCGCCGAACATGCAGGCCAAACCCATAATCGCGCACAAAGCTGCACGGGTATTTGTTGTCGCCTTTGGCACAGCGGCGCCCTCAACCTGATTCCCCATTGATGTCCTTTCCCTCTTCAAAGGTAGGCACCTTACACCCAAACGCGGGAAAGCCGCCGGCAAACGCGCCGGCGGCATCTTCGTAATGTTCCCGTTATCCTATCATGTTCACGCCCGCAAGCATCATGCGCCCGCAAGCGCTTGCAAGGCCGCCTGCTCGGCGACGTGACGGTACCCCGATACGCCCATGCACTCCTCAAGCTGTGCCATGACCTCGGGAAACTCTTCCAGCGATGCGCGCCACGCCACGCTTGTGCCAGCAAGCGGCGCACGCCCGGACTCCACGCGCGCCCAACGCCCGTCGGCATCTGCCTGGAAGTACCCGCTCACGCACGCCTCGCCTTCCAAAAACGGCTCATCGTCGGAGTACACCACCCCTGGCACCACGCAGGCATCGCCTAAGGCATCGTGCGCCCAATCCTGACCCGAGGGCACCACGTACGCCGCATCCGCACCGGCCATCCACACCAGCTTCGCCTTCTGTTCAAGCACGTACGAGCCCTCAAGCCCGGCATCTGCCGTGCGCACCTTGCCAGCTGCATCGATTTCCCCAGCTGCGCGCATATGGCACGCCAGCTCGTCGATAAGCGCCTCAGCCCGATCAATACCGTAGGCGGCATAGCCGCCGCAAGTGTTTTCGCCCGCATGTCCGCCGCAGCCGGCAACCACAGCCCCACGGCGGGCCTCGCGCACGGCCACGGTCACCGACTCCGCCGCCAGGCAGCCTTGCGCGCCCATGCTAGGACGCCAGCTTCTGCGACAGCATTTTCGTGGCGTTGACCATATGGCGGTTCACGGCCATTTCCTTAGCCGAAAAGCCCAGCGCCAGACCCACCAGCTGCGGCAGGTGCAGCGTGGGCATGGTGATGTCGGCCGCGTACTGCTTTTGCGCATCAGCCTGCCACATGTCTATGGCCATATGGCACAGCGGGCAGGGCGTGACCAGGCAATCCGCGCCGGCATCTTTCGCCGTCAGGCAGCTGGTGCCGTTTGACAACAGCGCCTCGCGCTCGGCCGGGTAGATGCTGTGGAAGCCGCAGCAAGCCAAGCGCTGCTCGAAATCCACGTTGCGCGCGCCCAGCGCTTCAGCCAGCATCTCCATAGAGCGCGGGTTGCGCGGGTTCTCAAAGCCCATCACGTCAGGCGGCATCAAAATGTGGCACCCGTAGAAGTTTGCCACCGACAAATTCGAAAGCGGGTTTGTCACGTGGCGGCGCAGCTCTTCCAGGCCGTACTCGCGCTCGTCCACCAGCACCCACAGGTAGTGCGTGATCTCGCACGTGCCCTTGTACTCAAGGCCGCTTTCGGCAAGCGCCTCGTTGACTTTCGCGCGCAGCTCAGCGTCCTCGTCCAGGCGCTTTTTCGCCGTGCGCAGCATAAGCGTGCACGTGTTGCACACGGTTAAGATGCGGTCGAACCCGGCGGCCTCGGCCAGCGCGATGTTGCGTGCGTTCACGGCCACGCCCAGAAAATCATCGATGTCCTGGATTTGCGCCGCGCCGCAGCACGTCCAGCCCTCGATTTCCTCAAGCTCGATTCCTAGGCGCTCGCACGTTTTCAGCGTGGCGATTTTCAGCTCGCCCGCGGCGCTTTCAAGCGTGCACCCCGGGAAAAACGCGTAGCGATGCTTAGCCACGGGACACCTCCTTCTCATCGCTGTCTTTCGGCTGCTTCGCCGCAAACTCGTACAGGCGGCGCACATCGTCGATGCCCTTGACCGGGCGCGGCATGTGCAGCGGGTTCATTTTGCCGGCGGCCACCATGCGGATGGCAAACGGCGTGCGGTTCACGGCCGTCTTCACCATGCCCTCCGTGCGCAGGGCAAGCATCGTCTCGTTGAGCATGCCCGTGCGCCTCACGTCGTTGTAGAAGCTGTACGCATGACGCGCGCCTTCGGACTTCGTCTGCCCCATCGATAGCGCTCGGCGACGCAAGTAGCTGATCTCTTCGGCAACCGGGATGTGCTTGGGGCATTTCGTGGAGCACTGCTGGCAATGGATGCACTTCCACAGGTTGTTCTCCAGCGCCGCCAACACGCGCTTGCCGTGGTTGCCGTCGCGGCTGTCGCGCTCGAAGCGGTAGGCCTTGTTCATCATGGCCGGCGGCAGGTACGTGCCGTCATCGTAGGCAAGCTCGCGACACTCCGAGATGCAGCTGCCGCACAACACGCAGTCGGCCGGCTTGGCAATCAGGTGGAACTGCTCGGGCGTTTGCAGGTGGTCGTGACGGCCGGCGTGCGGGCACATCCAGGCCTCCACCTTGCGCATCTTGTCGGCGACGCCGTCGAAGTTAACCACCAAATCGCGCACCACCGGCAGGTTGTTCAGCGGCTCAAGATACAGCTCGTCGGTGTTAAACGTCTCCAGCAGCGTGTCGAGCTGCGTCTCGCAGGCCAGATACGCGTTGCCGTTGACCTGCACGGCACAGCTGCCGCAGATGGCGTGGCGACAGGCGCTGGTAAAGCACAGGCTGGCGTCCTGCTCCTCGCGAATCTTCGTGAGGCATCCCAGCAGCGTGTTTTTCTCATAAGGGATGACGTATTCCTGGTTGAACGTGCGCTGCCCGTCGAAACGACGCACGTTGAACGTGATCATGCGAACGTCCATTTAGTACTTCCTCTCTTCGGGCGCGAACTTCGTCACGGCCAC
>DJEE01000033.1 GCA_002431805.1 Eggerthellaceae bacterium UBA5906 | reverse complement strand
TGCGCCAGATCGGCGTGCGCGACGAGGCGCGCATGGTGGGCGGCCTGGGGCATTGCGGCCAAGAGCTGTGCTGCAAGCGCCTAGGCGGCGAGTTCTGCCCCGTGTCCATCCGCATGGCAAAAGAGCAGGACCTGTCGCTGAACCCGCAGAAAATCTCGGGCGTGTGCGGCAGGCTGATGTGCTGCTTGCGTTACGAATACGATGCATATAAAGATTTCAAGAGCCGTGCGCCCAAGAAAAATGCCATGATTGAAACGCCTGACGGCGAGGCGAAAGTGGTTGACCTGGACGTGCCGCGCGAAGTGGTGTCACTGCGCATTGAGGGCGAAAAGCCGGTGCGCGTGCCGCTGGCCGATTTCGATGCGCCTGAAGAGGGAACCCGCCCCAAGTGCGTGGGTTGCGAAGCGTGGGAGCGTGCGAACACCGCGCAGGCAACCGACGTGTTCGGGGCTGCGGCAAGTCTGGCCACCCCGCAGCTGTCGGGCAAAGATCAGCTGGCCGACCGCGGCTCGGTGCGCCACGTGCCCGCAAGCGGGAAGAAGCAGCGTGCCGAACAGGCCGGCGAAGGCCGCGGCAAAGGTGCCTCGCGCCGCAACCGCGGGCGCGGCAAAGACCAGCAGCGTGAGCGCGAGCAGCAAGCCGCGCAGGCAGCGCCTACGCGCAAGCCGCGTCGCCGCCGTTCCACAAAGGTGACAGGCGGCGGTGCCGAGGCGCAGGCTGAGCACCAGACGCCGCGCGCGCAAGCGCAGGTCGGCGAAGGCAAGCAGGCGCAGCAAGGCGGAAAGGGCAAGGAAGGCCAAGGCGGCAAGCGCCGCGGCGGCATGCAGCCCACAAAGCGCCGCGGGCAAGGCGGCAAGGGCGGTGGCAACGGCCAGAAAGACGCCCGCACTTCCGAGCAGCGCGCAGGTGGTAAAGCCGGCGGCAAGCAGGAGCAAAAACAGCAGCGCAAGCCCGCCGAACAGGGCAAACCGCGCGTTCGTCCCGGCCAGAAGTCCTCGGGGCTTGCGCAGGGCAGGCAAGCAGGCATGTCCGGTCAGCGCCCGCCGCGCAACGAGCAAGCTCACGGCGCTGAGCAGCCTGGTGGCCAGCATCGCCGCGCGCGCCGTCGCAGCCACAAGGCTAACGGCGCAGGTGAGGCCGGCCAGGCGCCGCAGCAGAACAGCTAACGTTGAGTTTTTTCGCGCCCCGGCGGTACGTGCCGGGGCGCACTTACAAGGAGGCGTGCATTACACGTGAGAAACGAATACGAGTTGCTGACCGACCTGTACCAGCTCACCATGGCGCAAGGCTATTGGGAAACGGGTCAAGGCGCCACGCAGGCGTGCTTCCACGCGTACTTCCGCGATTATCCGTTCCGCGGCGGTTATGCCGTTGCGTGCGGGTTCGACCAGCTAGCTGAGCTTATCGAAGACTTCGCGTTTACCAGCGACGACATCGCGTACCTGGCAAGTCTTGACGCGCCTGGCGGCGGCAAGCTGTTCCGTCCGGAATTTTTGGAGTACTTGCGCACGTTTAAGCTGCGTGTCGACATCGACGCCGTGGTGGAGGGCACCATCGTGTTCCCGCACGAGCCGCTTGTGCGCGTGACGGGCCCCATCATGGACTGCCAGCTTGTTGAAACGGCGCTGCTGAACTGCGTGAACTTTCAAACGCTTATCGCTACGAAAGCCGCGCGCGTATGCTTGGCGGCCCATGGCGCGCCGGTTGCCGAGTTCGGCCTGCGCCGCGCACAGGGTGCCGGCGGCGGCCTGTGGGCAAGCCGCGCTGCAGTGGTGGGCGGCTGCGCTTCCACCTCAAACGTGCTGGCGGGCAAGCGCTATGGCTTGCCGGTGTCGGGCACGCACGCGCACTCGTGGGTGATGTCGTTTCCCGATGAGCTTACGGCGTTTCGTGCGTATGCGCAGGAATTCCCGCACAACTGCGTGCTGTTGGTAGACACCTACAACGTTGAGCAGGGCATTCGCAACGCCATTACCGTGGGGCTTGAAATGCGAACGCGCGGGCAGCGCCTGGCGGGCATCCGCATCGACTCGGGCGACCTTGCGTGGCTGGCGAAGATGGCACGCCGCATGCTTGACGAGGCCGGGCTTGACGATTGCGGCATCGTGCTGTCAAACGACCTGGACGAGTACACCATCCAGTCCATCTTGGACGAAGGCGCTCCCGTTACCAGCTGGGGCGTGGGCACGAAGCTTGCGTGCGCGTTCGACCAGCCCACGCTTGGCGGCGTGTACAAGCTTTCCGCCACGCGCGCGCCGGGGCAGGATGCCTGGACGGACCGCCTGAAAATCAGCGAATCGGCGGCGAAGCTTACCGTGCCGGGCGTGCTTGACGTGCGGCGCTACTATAACGAAGACGGTCGCATTGCCGGCGACATGGTGTTCGACGTGAACACAGGTGTGAGCGGCCGCGAGGTTATCGTGGACCCGCTTGACAGCCTTCGCCAGAAAAACCTGTCGGGCAAGCGCTTCGAAACGCTGCTTGCACCGCTTGCGCGTGGCGGGCGCGTGGTGCTTGACGCGCAGCACCGAGACGCCATGGAGGCGCAGCGCCGGTGCCGCGAGGGGCTGGCGTGCTTGGACGAAAGCCAAAAGCGCATGTTGAACCCGCATACGTACCCCGTGGGTTTGGAGTATGGTCTTTGTGAGCGCCGCCGGGCGCTTGTTGGCAAGCTGCGCGGTATCGCGTAGGGTGTAGGTCAAGAATCACCGCCGCGCAGCGCGCGAGCGTATCGATAGGGGGGCACATGATCAGAATCATCACCGATTCCGTATCATCCATAACGCCGGAGATGGCGCAGAAGCTGAACATCCAGGTGGTTACGCTGTACGTGAACCGCGATGGCGTGGAATACGAAGACGCCACCATGGACTTAGACGCGTTCTACGCCGATATTTACGACATGATCGACGATATTCCCACGTCAAGCCAGCCTTCTCAACAGCTGCTGGAAGATGTGTTCGAGGATGCCGCGCGCGCGGGCGATTCGGTGTGCGGCATTTTCATTTCCACGGGCTTGTCGGGCGCCTATGACGGTGCGCTACGCGCTATCAGGGCCGTTGCCGCGCGCAACATCGACTTTCAGTGGGAGCTTGTGGATTCGCAGTCGTGCGGTTTCGACGAGGCGTTTCCCGTGCTTGAGGCCGTGGCGGCGCGCGATGCCGGCGAAGACTTGCGCGGCGTGGCGCAGGCGGCGCTTGACGCCATCGGCCGCACGCGCTTTCTGTTCACGCCCGAAACGCTTACGTTTTTGCAGAAAGGCGGGCGCATCGGCGGCGCGGCGGCGCTTTTGGGCAACCTCATTCAGCTGGCCCCGGTGCTTACCGTGTGCGACGGCTCCCCGATAACGTACGCAAAGGTGCGCACGCGCAAAAAGGCTCTCGATAAGATGGTGGCGGCGTTGAAGGCCGACATCGAAGAGCACGGCTTGCGCGACATTGTGGTGCACTACATCGGCGACAAAACGCCGGCGGTGAAATGGGCGCACGACGTTATCGAGCCCATGCTTGGCCGCAAGGTCAGCGTGCTGCCGGTAAGCCCGGTGGTGGGGCTGCACGTGGGGCCGGCTGTGGGTATCGCGTATGAGTGCGCGCATGCCATCACCGGCAAGCTTACGAAACCTTCCGCAGGTTTGGCCTGCGCTTCATAAAACCAATGCGGGAAAAGCCGCGGCCGCATGGCGCGGCTTGAACGAGAGGAGATGCATGGACGCGCATCCAAAGTGCAATTTAATTATCGATTCGTGCTGCGATTTGCCTTACGAAGTGGTCAATCGCGAAGGCGTGCAGCTGCTGGAGTTTCCGTACGTAGACGAACAGGGCGAACACGCCGACGACTTTTACCGTTCGGTCACGCCGCATGATTTTTACGAGGGCATGCGCGGCGGCTCGAAGCCGTCTACGGCGCAGGTGCCCATCACGAAGTTTCAGGAAGTGTTCGGGCAAGCTGTGGAAAGCGGCGTTCCCACGGTGTATTTAAGCTTTACCAGCGGGCTTTCCGGCAGCTTCAACACGGCGTGCATCGTGCGCGACCAGTTGTTGGCCGAGCATCCCGATGCCGAGCTGTACGTGGTTGACACGTATTTGGCATCGATAGCCGAGGCGTTGCTGGTGTACGAGGCGCTCAAGCAGCGCGACGGCGGCATGACGGCGCGCGAGCTGGCGGCCTGGGCCGAAGAGGCGCGCTATTTCGTGGACGCCGAGTTTATGGTTGACGATTTGGAATCGCTGCGCCGCGGCGGACGTATCCCCAGTTCGGTGGCGTATGCCGGCGCGAAGTTGGATGTGAAGCCGCTGCTGAACATCAACATCGACGGCAAGCTGGCGCTTACAGGCGTGGCACGCGGGCGCAAGAAGGGCATCAAGCAGCTGGCCGAGTACTGCACAAGTCGCATGACCGACCATGTGCCGGGGCGTTGCGTGGTCATCGGCAACGCAGATTGCCCGAAGGACGCGGCGCGCTTGAAGGAGCTTCTGGCGAAAACCGACGACAACCTGCTGTTTTTGGAAAGCAGCATCGGGCCGGTTATCGGCAGCCACGTGGGGCCGGGTATGCTGGCCGTGGTGTTTTGGGGCGGCGATAAGCGCGAGGACCTTTCGGTGGCCGACCGCATCGCCCGCAAAATCAAGAAGGAAGGGTAAAGCCCATGACGAAGGCTTTCGTATATGCAGGTCATCCTACGGTTGGCAACATGGTGTCCGACCGTTTGTGCGCGGCGGGTTGGCATCGCGTTACCGATGCGGGTGCGGCCGATGCGGTTATCACGTACTTCACCGTGCAAAGCGCCCTTGAGGATGCGTATTTTGGCGATAACGGCATTGTGCAGGGTGCGCGAAAGGGCACGCTGCTCATCGATTTGTCGTGCACAACGCCAACGTTTGCGCGCGAGCTGAACGCCATGGCGTGCGTTGACGATTTGGTGGCCGTTGAAGCGCCGCTGGTGGTGCAGGACGTGTCGCTGCCCGACGCGTTCGCCGCACGTGAGAACCTGGGGTGCTTTGTAGGCGGCGAAGAGGATTGCATCGAGCGCGCTCGCGAGGTGCTTGACCTGCTGGTTGCCCGCGTCACCGATGCTGGCGGCCCGGGGTCTGCCCAGCTGGCGCGTGCGGCGTATAGCTTGCAGGCTGTGTCGCACCTTATCTCTGCCGTTGAGGCCGACGCGCTGTACCATGCGGTGCGCACGTCGTCGGATATGGGCGAGATTGCCGGTGCGCGCGCCGGTGCGCTCACGCCAGCTGGCGACGAGCTGCTGTCCGCGGTAACCGATGGCCGCTTCGATGGCACGTACACGGTCGAGATGTTCATGGCTGAGATTACGGCGGCGCTTACCACGGCCGACGATGCGGACCTGATTTTGCCGCAGGCCGAGGCCGCGCAGCGTTTGCTTGAGCTGCTGGCCATTATCGGCGGTTCCGACAAGTCGCCGGCAGCGCTTGCGTTGGTCTATCGCGAAGAGGAAGCGTGCGCGAAGGAAGGCTTGGACTGGTCTCGTGCCGAACAGGCATATGGCGATCATCATCATGACCACGATGACGACGATGATGCTGATTATGGCGACGATTTCGGTGAGGCGGGGTACATCGAAGACGATGGCATGACCGGCGCATGGCCAGCTTATAACTAATTCCGTTTTGCCTACGGCAAAACGGAGCTGCTCGACGTTGCGGGGCCTTGTGGCACGCCGTCTTGCCGTTCAGCTTCACGGGCATGGCCCAAAGGCCAATGCCCGCTCGCTTCGCGGCAATATGACACACCACAAGGCCCCTCACTGACTTTGATGCTACCTATGAGGTTTTTGGCTATGGAATTCGAATCTGAATTGGCTTCTTGCCATTTGTGCCCCCGGGCGTGCGGTGTGAATCGCGCGGCGGGGGCGCGTGGCGTATGCGGGGCGGGTGCCGGGCTGATGGTGGCGCGCGCGGCGTTGCATATGTGGGAGGAACCGCCCATTAGCGGCCAACGCGGCAGCGGCACCATCTTCTTTTCGCATTGCCCGCTTGGGTGCGTGTATTGCCAAAACCAGGTGATTGCCGCAGGCAAGGCGGGCGTTAAGGTAACGGTGGGACGCGTGGCCGACATGTGCTTGGACCTGCAGAAGCAAGGCGCGCTCAACGTGAATTTCGTCACGCCAACGCATTATGCGCCGCAGGCTCGCGCGGCTGTTTCGCTTGCACGCGCACGCGGGTTGGTGCTGCCGGTTGTGTGGAACACGTCGGGGTATGAGACGGTGCAGGCTGTGCGCGATAACGCAGGCACGGTTGATGTGTACCTCACAGATTTCAAATATATGTCTTCTGACCTGGCAAAACGATATTCCGCTGCTCCTGATTACCCACAGGTTGCGCTTGCGGCGCTTGACGAGATGGTGCGCTGCACGGGCGACGCGCAGGGCGATGAGGTTGACGGTATGCCGCGTTTGACGCGCGGCGTGGTGGTGCGCCATTTGATGCTGCCTGGCGCGCTTGAGGATTCAAAGCGTGTGGTACGCACCGTATGGGAGCGCTACGGCACGTCGGTGTTGTTGTCGCTGATGAACCAGTACACGCCGGTTTTGGCGGATGCGGCGGCGCAGGGCAATGCGTGGGCGCAAAAACAGTTGGCCCGCTGCCCTGAGGTTGCGCAGCGCGTGCCGGATGACGAATACGAGGCGTTGCTGGATTACGCTGACTCCCTGGGCATTGAGGATTACTTCTGGCAACAAGGCGGAGCGGCGAAGGAAAGCTTTATTCCCGCGTTCGATTTGACGGGCGTTCAATAACGGCTGCGTGATGCGCGGCAGGAGGCTGCGACTTGCTTGCGCGATGAAACAAATGTTCTTGACAACGAACACGCGTACGTATTATAGTAATGCAACCAAGTTTCGTACAAGTGTTTGCGGGAAGGAACGCCATGGACGTTGCAGAAAAGCTCACCATCCTTGCCGATGCGGCTAAATATGACGTTGCCTGCACGTCGTCCGGCATATCCCGCGCGTCGAAAAAAGGTGAGCTCGGCAACGCCATGGGCGCGGGCTGCTGTCATAGTTTCACGCCTGATGGCAGGTGTATATCGCTGTTGAAAGTGCTCATGACAAACGTGTGCGTGTACGATTGCGCCTACTGCGTCAACCGTTGCAGCAACGAGGT
>DJEE01000096.1:18139-19106 GCA_002431805.1 Eggerthellaceae bacterium UBA5906 | reverse complement strand
GCCCGTGGTAGAAGCTGTTGCCATGTTCACCTACCTGCTATTCCTCGTCCAAACCATCATGGATTCCGCAGTAACGGCTGCCAGGACGAGCATGGTTGCGGCAACGAACGCCATCAGCGTCCACGTACGCGCACAGCTCTTCATCCTCATCCTCGAAATCGTCCTCGTCGATGAGCATGTTCTCGACCTTCGGAAGCGGGGCGCCGGTAAAGCTTGCGGACTTAATATCGATATGCCAGCCAGTCAGACGCGCAGCAAGGCGAGCGTTCTGGCCTTCCTTGCCAATGGCAAGCGACAGCTGATCATCGGGGACGATGACGGTTGCGTAGTTGTTCTCTTCATCAACCAGCACACGGTCAACCTTAGCAGGCGACAGAGCGTTTGCCACGTAGCGCGCCGGATCCTCATCCCACTGGATAACGTCGACTCGCTCGTTGCGCAGCTCTTCAACTACCATGCGCACACGGCTGCCCTTCGGGCCAACGCACGCTCCCACCGGGTCAAGATTGCGCTCGCGAGAAGCAACGGCAACCTTGGAACGTGCGCCGGGCTCACGAGCGATGGACTTGATCTCAACCAAGCCGTCGTAAATTTCGGGAACTTCAATCTCGAACAAACGGCGGATAAGGTCAGGATGCGTACGAGACACCACAATAGCAGGACGAGCCTGCTCGCCGCGCATACGCGGCGCATCGGAACCGGGGTCGCGCACTTCGATGATCAGCACCTTCAGGCGCTGATTATGACGATAGTGCTCACCGTTGGGGCGCTCGTTGCGCTCGCCGGGGTAACGCTTCACGTCGTAATGCGGCAGTTCGGCCTCTACGCCGTCACGAATCTTGATGATGGTGAAATCAGGCGTACCCTGCAGCACGGTGCCGGTAACTAAGTCGCCCACGCGGCCGGAAAACTCTTCGTAAATAGATTGGCGGCCAGCTTCGCGCACAATGGAGGAGATAACGCTCTT
>DJEE01000096.1:16957-18112 GCA_002431805.1 Eggerthellaceae bacterium UBA5906 | reverse complement strand
CGTTCTGCGCGGCAATGCGGCTTACGTCGGAGGGCGTTACGTCGCGCTCCTCGAATTCGCTGTACTCGCCGGTTTCCTCATCAGGTTCTCCAACAGGGACCAATTCGTATACGTAAATCTTGCCCGTCTGTCGATCGATGGTAACGCGAGCATCCCACTCAAGATCAAGGATGTGCTGATAGCTTTTCGCCAGCGAGGCCTCCAAGCGATCAATCAGATAGAACTCGTCGATTTTGCGCTCATGAGCCAACGCTTGCAGAGCTTCGATCAGTTCCGAACTTGCCACGTCTTAGCTTCCTTTCTCCAAACAGCCCGCCTAGGAGCTGAAATCAACCATGCCTTTCAAATGGGCCCGTTTCATATCGTCGAACGGCAACGTGAAATGTTCTTTGTCAATCTCCAGCACCACGCCCGATTCATCGGCCGAAACGATTTTGCCGGTAAAGTTGCTGCGGCCGTCAACGGGATGTCCCATTTTCACCACGGCGACATCGCCTGCAAATCGCGCAAAATGCTCAGCCGTACGCAAGGGCCTATCAATGCCCGGCGAAGAAACCTCAAGCGTGTAGGCACCAGGGAACGGATCGATGGCGTCCATAATGTCATTGATCCACGCTTGCGATTTTGCCAGTTGGTCAAAGCTCACGCCCTCGGGCGTGTCTATAAACACGCGAATCGTTGGCGCCTTTTTCGCACCAACCACCTGCACGGTTACAATCTCGATGCCCTCTTGTGCTGCGCGGGGCTCGAGCGCGTTAAGTAGCTGACACTCCTTCTTACTGAGCACGCTCAAAGCTCCTTTCTGTGCCCTAACATACAAAAAAGCGGGTATAAACCCACTTTCCGTCTACGAAAGTATGGTGCGCGCCGTCGCGCGCTTGCTGCAATGCATAAAGATTTATACCATAGCCACGTTTGATTTTCCACCACCACCTGCACAGGTCGCAAGTTCCCCATAATAATGAGGCTCCCTGCAAAAGCAAAAAGGACGCTACACCATAATCTTTACATCCGCTAAAACAAAAGACTCCCCGCTTTCAGCAGGCAGCGCGTCCTCGCCATCGGGAGACACTGGCGAAATGTGCTCAAACGACACCGAGCGAAAGCCAAGCTGCAAGCACCATCGCCGAAACTCATCCATGCCAACCGCCCCGC
>DJEE01000096.1:0-16893 GCA_002431805.1 Eggerthellaceae bacterium UBA5906 | reverse complement strand
ACCCCGCAGAACACGTTACCGCGTTCGCAGGATTCAGAAACCACAGGGTTGCCGCCATCATTCGAAAGAAAGACTCCTTGGGCAACCCAAACATACCCGCCAGGCGCCAGACAGCGCAAGAACTCCGATAAAGTAAGCCCTCTATCGAATACCGTATTTAGCGCGGAATTGATATATGCCACGTCAAACGACGCGTCCCGAACCCCCGCTTCAGACAAATCCTCCGGGCAAGCACAGGCGAAACGCAAATAACGCTGCCAACCGTTTCCGCTCCAATGGTTAAGCGCGGCGCATGCATTCGCTTGCTCGATGTCAGAAGCATCAGGGTCAACGCCAAGCACAAAACCGTGCTCTCCCGCATGATCGCTAAGCTCGTAGGCGCCTTTACCCTTGCGGCACATCACGTCAAGCACGCGTTTGCCCTCCAGCGCAGGCGGAACGCTCATCGAGCACTTTCCCGTAAAGCGCCCCGCCCGAGGCAAACGGCGATAATAAGAAGCCACACGTAGCTTGGTTGCGTCATCCATGCAAAGAGCCTTACTGCTCAACCTCTTCATCATCAAACGTGTCATTTCCCTGATACGTGCGCACAAACTGAATAAAGTCCTTCACCGCACGCGAATGATTATGCTTCTTGTTGTACACCATATATATAAGGTAGAAGCGTTCCGGCACCTCGTCAATGCGCACAAACTTCAAGTTCGAGAACAAACGCGTGGCAAGCGAATCAAGCATGATGGCGCCATACGACGGAGAATTAAACGAAATAAATGACCCCATGGAAACATCATCATCGTAAATCTGCTTGACATTTTCGAGCCCCTGCTCGATAAGCATTTTGTTGACTTTCTCGCCAATAGGGGCACCGCGTCTATACGTGCACAAATCCATTCGCGCAATCTCGGAAAAACTCACGCTATCGCGCTTAGCCAAAGGATGGTCTTCGCGCACGCATAGCTTTAAATCGCGATAGGTGACAGGGAAATACACCAATTCCGGGTCGCCTTCGCGTTTGCCGCAAAACGCAACATCGATGGTGCCCTTGCGCAACTGGTCAAGCAGGTAATTTGTAAAACCCTGATACGTTTTCGTCAGCACCGTGTTGTTGCAAACAGCGCAATAATCCTTCATCAAAGAAGGAAGGTAATCGTCTTGCACGGTAAACGTGGTGCCCAGGCTTACCGATCCAATAATCGAATGGCCGCGATCTTGCACGGCGGCCACGCCGTCATCAAGCGCGCGCAATGCCAAGCACACATGTTCATAAAAAATCTCGCCTTGCGGCGTCAAGCTTACCGAACGCCCCGAACGCTCGAACAGGGACACTTCAAGCTCATTTTCCAAAGAAGAAATGGCACCGGATAACGTAGGTTGCGTAATGAACAGCTCCTGTGCGGCGCGCGTGTAATGAAGCACTTCAGCAAGTTTCTTGAAGTAGTGAAGCTGCGATAAATTCATATCCCTTACCCCCAGCAAACAAGATACCAGCACTATAGAATGACTTATTTCATTACAGTTAATTATAAATCCTATAGCAAGTAAAATTGCTATAAATATCGGTTCGATTGCTGGTGACTTACGCCCCAAAACATACAAAGGCGACCCCTTTTCAGGAGCCGCCTTTGTACTAGGTTCTAGAGTATGCTCTGGATGAAAAACCTTTTAGTCAGTAGTCCACTCAGACTTGTACTTCTTCGCGCTCTGGAAGACGTACAGACCAAGCAGCAGGATGACGACCAGCATAACCAGGCCAGTGATGAACACCGTGGTGAAGCCGAAGGACGTCTGCACCCAAGCCCAGATCATGGAAGCGAAGGCCGCGATCAGGTTGAACACGGTGGAAACGCGGGAGTAAATGAGCGAGTACTCACGAGAGCCGAAGGACTGGCGAACCACAACGGGAACCAGAACCACAGCGGTAGCGTAGCAACCACCGAAGATGAACGCGCCAGCGTACAGCATGAGCTCGGAGCCAGCGCCGAACCAGCACAGCAGGATGCCGGCAACACCAGCGCAGAAGGCGAAGATCAAAGCACCCTTAGCGCTCTTGTCAGCAGCACCGCCCAGGATAACCTTGAACAGAGCCTGACCAACCATCATAACCGTAGTCATAAGGCCGCCAACCACGACCACGTCGAACGGAGCGTTCGTCAGAGTCTTGGTGTAGCTCGGGAACTGCATTGCGATCAAGATGGCAATGTTGATGATGCCAGCGAACACGCACACGGCGTAGAACGTCGGCGTCTTCATAGCGCGGGATGCGGAAAGACCAGACGGCTTAACTGCAGAACCGGCGGCAGCAGCGGCGGCAGCAGCGCCATAGGGCTTCAAACCGCAATCCTCAGGATTGCTACGCACGCAGAACAGCGTGAACGGCAGGGACGTCACAGCAGCGATAACAGCCCAGATCAGGTAAATCGTGTGGAAGTCCATGCCACCAGAGCGCAGCGCGGTGAACACGGCGGACCAGATAGCACCACCGATACCGGTGAACGCCATGCACAGGCCGATGAAGAAGCCAGCGCGGTCAGCAAACCAACGGTTGATCAGCGTAGGAACAGCAAGCCACAGAAGCGTGATCTCGCCGAGGCCCAGCATAACTGCGGCCACATAGAACAGAACAATGGTGTTCGCAAAGCTCATGAGCAGGAACGCGGCAACCACCAAGATGGCAGAACCGGACAGGATGACACGCGCATCCATAGACTGCAGAAGCTTACCAGCGAACGGGGATGCAACCGTCATCGTCAAATACATAACGGTGACGTACATTGCAAATGCGGTCTTCTCAACGCCAAGACCCTCGGCAACTACCGGCTGGAACAGACCCCACGTGGAAAAGCACAGCGCGGAGCAGCCGAAGGTGATCATGATGCCCGTAAGCACCACGAGAAGATGGCGTGTGCTCATCTTCTCTTTCGTCGATTGTGCCAAAACATACCTCCTTGTCGTAGGTTTTCCTTCGCAAAACGCAAACCTAGAACCCCTGGTGTGATGAACCGGATAAGCACCCTTCCGCTTATCCAAGTATTTTTTACATCACAGTTCCTACAGAAGAAACGGACAGAACACACTCATTTATCCGGTTTCGTAGAATTAAAGTGGTCAAACACAAGGAAATGTGTATATATTAAAATCAACTATAAGCTATAGGAATCGACAAAAGTTACTTTTCAACGCACAAAAGCCAATTCACAAAATCTACGGTGGGACAGTTTTTAGAAATCGCGGTATTTTTCAGCAATAAGCGGGGCAGCAATATACACCATGATTTGATCGGTGCCCTCGGCAATTTGATTACCACGGCAGTCGCGCCAGGCGCGGCTCGTGCGAGAGCTTTCCGTATATCCTAAACCGCCAAGCGTCTGCATGGCGTCAGATGCAACTTCAACAGCGGTTTTAGGAATATAACGCTTCATAAGAGACACGGCCAAACGGCGCTCTGGGTCTGCCCTATCCACCGTCCATGCAGCACGATACAAAATAGAGCGCATGTTGGTTAAGCGCAGCTCCATGTCGGTAAGCATCGTTTCGATTTGCTGGAAACGTCCCACTTGCACGCCAAACGCCTTGCGTGAGCGAGCGTGGGCGCATGCGTCTTCCATAGCAGCCTGAGCCATACCGAGCGAGGAAGCACACAAAAGCACACGTCCATATTCCAGCATTTGGAACAAGCGGCGGAAATCACCTTGGTCGGCCGAAATGCGATAATCCGGCTTCAATTCAACATCTTGGAACGAAAGCGAAGCAAACGGCAGCATATCTTGCCCGATCTTGTCGATGGGCACGGCAGCGATGCCCTTCAAATTGCGCGGCACAAGCCACAGCGCTAGCGAAGGATACGCATCATCGCTTTCCGCGTCTTCGTCAATTGCCGCAACAACAATATAAGGTGCATACTCACCGTTGTTCACATACGACTTACGACCATTCAGCACGATCTTGCCATCAAGCATTTTCGTACTGGTTTTCATTGACATCACGTCAGAACCGCCATCGGGCTCAGAAATCGCAAGAGCGAACATCAAACGACCTGTCGAGCGATAATCCGCAACAACAGGATCAACGTTTCCTGCAACCGACAACGCATCAACGATTTGCAGGTTGAACAAATCGTTCTGGAACGGAAGCGTGGCACCTGCGCAGCGGGAAAGCTCTTCGATGATAAGCGCTTGATCGAGCAACGTGTGCCCAGCGGCGCTCGAAAGCTTCTTGTCAGCCGACTTGAAATAAATATCAACGAAACGTTTCATCACGTCGTCGGGCAAACCCTGATCTTTACACCACTGCGACACGTGGTCGGGCGTAAACACTTCCGTACCGAAGGCACGAAAAGAAGCAACAAGCTTCTTCTGCTCAGGTGAAAGGCTGAAATCCACTGTTGTTCTCCCCTTTTTCCACGTATCGACCGTACAACTATAGGATGTGGCTTCAATATACCAGCGGTTCTGCTGCGTTCCGCCGGCCAATATACGATTTTCGACCTATCCGCATTTGCATCAATATCAGATACGAATCCACACATTTTTGCCAACTTGGCCGCAAGGACTACGATTAGCAGAAACACAAAAGGTGGATTGTCCAATATTAATTAGGGTTATTCAAAAATTTCCCTATGTTTCGATGGTTGTTTCTTATGGACATTTTCACAAATTTACGTTTTTGTCCGTAGTACTGACTCCTCATACCTGTAAATATATGTTTTGCAAACGCAAGAACCGCCCAAAGACGAAAATGAAAGGAGCGCCGCATGCTGGTAAGTGAGAAGCTTAACGGTTATGGTCCTCTGAACGGCGTAAAGGTCGTCGAGCTGTGCGAGTGGGTTGCCGCTCCCGCAACTGTTCGCATCCTGTCCGAGATGGGTGCAGAAATTATGAAGGTTGAGCCGCTTCATGGCGATGCTCAGCGCACTCAGGGCCCGGGCTTTGGCTGTGAGCAGAGCGAGACCGAAGATCCTACGATCGACCTGAACAACACGAACAAGAACTGGCTTGCTCTTAACCTGAAGAGCGAAGAGGGCTTTGAGGTTATGGATAAGCTCCTCTCCCAGGCTGACGTTTTTGTTTGCAACCTTCGCGACAAGGCGCTCGTGAAACTTGGTCTGGATTACGACACGCTGGCTGCTAAGTACCCCAGCCTCATTTGGGCACAGCTGCGTGGTTATGGCGAGTTCGGCGCTGAAGCTAACACGCCTGGCTTTGACGCAGTGTGCTGGGCTGCTCGTGGTGGCGTCGCAAACGTCTTCCGCGAAGATGGCGAGTCCCCGGCAATCCCGCCGCAAGCATTCGGCGATTACAATGCTGCTTCCATCATGGCTGGCGGCATTCTGGCTGCTCTGTTCAACCGCACTCGCACTGGCCAGGGCGACAAGGTAACCTGCAACCTGTACGGTGCGGCAATCTGGGGCGGCAACATCGGTATTATGGCTACGCAGTTCGGTGCTCCGTACCCGAAGTCCCGCAAG
This sequence comes from Eggerthellaceae bacterium UBA5906, assembly GCA_002431805.1. Classification (GTDB taxonomy): domain Bacteria; phylum Actinomycetota; class Coriobacteriia; order Coriobacteriales; family Eggerthellaceae; genus Senegalimassilia. The sequence goes on along the minus strand of DJEE01000096.1, from coordinate 11,429 downwards.
CATGTGCCCAACCCGTTCAACAACACGTACCGCACCAAGGACGAGAAGTGGATGCTCATCTGCATGCCGCAGTACGACAAGTACTACAACATGATGATGGAAATCACGGGCAATTCCGAGCACATCGATCAGCCCGACACCTGCAACCTGCCCGCGCTGAAGGCTTCCGGCAAGCAGCCTGAGGTTATCGGCTGGCTTGAGGAAGGCTTCTCCAAGAAGACCTTTGACGAGTGGGATGAGATTCTGCGCGAGCATGAGGTTCCGCATCAGAAGTGCTTCCGCTACACCGACATCGTCAAAGACCAGGAAGCTTACGACAACGACTCCCTGCGTTGGGTTGAGTACAAGGGTTACGGCAAGAAGGCTCTGCCTATGAGTCCCTTGCGCTTCCGCAAGTATGGCGATCCGCCGGTTATCCTGTCCAAGCCCATTGGCTACAACACCGTTGAGGTTATGGAGAACCTTGGTTACACCGACGAGCAAATCGCTAAGGCCGAGGCTGACGGTGCCATCAAGTGCTGGCACGGCGAAGAAGTGCCGGACACCATCTTCAAGTCCGAGCGTCAGGAAAAGGGCGAAGCTCCCTGCAATTGGTAGCAGCTCCTCTCCTTCAATCGTTCAAGCGTATTGGAAAACCCGCAGCATATGCTGCGGGTTTTCTTTATTCCCCGCTCTCCATAAAGAAGAATGCTCATAAATTCAAGCTTGTAGATATTCGACTCCGGGCTTTCTTTATCTTTAATCGCTTGCTAAAAACAACGCCCTCTCAAAGCTCAATACTTCTTTACTTCTTGCTTCAATCAATCTAGCCAGTGACTACGTCAAATCTATTTCGACTCATCAATCGAAGACCTAAACAAAACAGCTCTGCAGGGATATCCCTGCAGAGCTGTTTATAAAGCTCCAAGATTGCACACTTAGGATAAACGTGCAATTAGGTTAAACATATCGTGACCAAGCCTACGAGCGCGCTTAAAGGCGTTCTCATCGTCCTTGATGCTGCGCCATTCCGGATCGCCGGCTTCGTTAAAGCGGGCCAGCTGCGTGGCTGCGACGCCATCGCCGGTAACAGGGCCAAGCGGACGCGGATGCACCACGAGCATTTCATGCGTGGCAAAGAAGCGGTCCATCACACCGAGCGTTTCCTGGCAACCGCAATCAGGCAAACCCGAGGTCGTCACCATGCCGCCAACCTTGCCAGCAAGCGCGTTGTCGACCATATGAAGCGGGCGCGTGCGATCCATAAAGCACTTCATACGGGCAGATACGTTACCGAAATACACGGGAGATCCCAGCACGATTCCATCTGCACGCATCATCTTCTCATACAACATGTCCATGTCGTCGTGAATGGTGCAGCGATTTGTGCCCAAGCACTTATTGCACCCGCAGCAAAACCTTAAATCAAGATGGGAAAGCTCAATCAGCTCACCAGTAGCACCTTGATGGCTTGCAGTGTCTAATACCGCGTTTAAAAGCGCTGCAGTACCCTTTCCTGCACGGTGGCTACCATTGATGGCAAAAATGTACATTCTCGTCTCCTTACCCTCTCAAAAGCCGTGTAAGCCGCATATTCGCTAACTTAGTATTCTTCAAACACCCCAATAGAAAAAAAGTGCCCCCGACCACTATAGATCGAGGGCACGAAGTCACACAAGTTGCTTTGACTTATTTGTTGTGGAACGCGTACTTGTCCGGGTTCTCCTTGACATCCTGCTTGTTGTGCGGGTTCATCTTGAGGGTACCCATGATGCCGTCGTTGGTGTTGGAAGCCAGAACCTGGTTGCGGTTCTCCATCTTGATGACGTTCTCGAAGCTGGTGCCGTCGAGCGAGGTCTGCAGGCATTCCTTCGTCAGGCGCAGGCCGAACGGAGCGGTTTGCTTGCACATATCCTCAGCCATGGCAACAGCCGTCTCGAGCACATCGTCGTCGGCGACAACGCGGTTTGCGAAGCCCCAATCAAGCAGCTGCTGTGCGTCATGACGAGCAGGGTTCATGAGGATTTCAGCGGCACGTGCATAACCAACGATCTTGGGCAGGAAGAAAGCGCCACCCATGTCGGTGCCGGTGTAGCCAATGGACAGGTAACCAGCGTTCATCTTGTAAGACTCGCCCAGAACACGCAGGTCGCAGGCGCAAGAGATGGACAGGCCGCCGCCAACAGCGTAGCCCTTCAGAGCACCGATGATCGGCTGCTCGCAACGACGCATGTTGATGATCTGGTCGGAGCACATGCGCTGCATGATGTAGAAGTCGCGCTGGATACGGCCCATATCCTCAGGCGGCTGCAGAGCCAGGTCGTTCAGGTTGAAGCCGGCGCAGAAGGAACGGCCCTCACCGGTCAGAACGATAACACGGCAATCCTTGTCCATGCGGACCTTAATCAGAAAGTCGTTGAACTCAGCCATCTGCTGGTAGGACATGGCGTTGAGGTTCTGTGCATCGTCGAATGCGCAAACGTAAACCGGACCACGCTTGTCGATCTTCAGCTTCTCATACTCGTAGGTAAACTCGGGCAGATGATAGCTTTCCTGATAGACGCTCATGGCGACCCCTTTCTTGATTTACTCAAGTTTTGAAAGTTTGTCCCAGACTCTGTTATCGCCTGTTGGACTACTAACAGAATGCCGCCTTTTTCACGCAATATCTACGGACAATTTTCAAAATCTGTATCTTACACCTCACACATTTCTAGCTTTGTTGCATGTAATTTCAAGTTCGATAGTCGCGTCCTATCGAACTTGAAATAGCACCAATAAACACCGATGGTTTTACACCGCACAACCGCGTTTTCGCTCGCTAGAATGGAGACAGCAAGGGGAACACAACATAATCTCAAGGTTAAAACCTTCAGATATACACGTTGCGTTCAAAACATATATATCGATAGGGGCATGCGTATGAACCCAAATGCGAAGATCAGTGACGAGCAGTTTGCTGAGTTTCTCTCCAAGGTCCGAGCGCTTGCGGAGGGCCCGTTTGAGGAAATGCAGGAAGAGGTCGAGCAGACCAACGTATTCCCGCAGCGATTCTTCGACCTGGCGCGCGAGAACGATCTGTACCGCTTTGCTTTACCGTCCGAATACGGCGGATGGGATTTAAGCGAGCTGGAAATCCTGAAAGTTCAAGAGGAGTTTAGCCGTGGCCCGGGCGGCATGCGCATGCACCTGCATTACGCGGCTGACTTGAACTGGCGTATTCTCAATGAATATGGCACGCCCGAAGTTAAAGCGGAACTCATGGACAAGTTCCAGGACAAATCCGTGTTCACGTGTTTTGCTCTTACCGAGAAAACCGGCGGCACCGGCGCCGATGTTCACTCCACTGCCATTCGCCAAGAGGACGGTTCCTATATTCTGAATGGCGAGAAGTGGCTTATCTCCCACACCGACTGCTCGCAATACGCATATGTTATTGCAGTAACCGACCCGAACGATGACAAAGATTCCCGTCTGTCCGCATTCTTGGTTCCCATGGACTCGCCGGGGTTCGAATTGGTTGAGATGCCCCACATGATGGGCTGCCGCGGTGCAGGTCACGCAGGCTTGAAATTCACCAATGTGCATCTTGATCCAAAATACCTGCTTGGGCATGAAGGCCAAGGCATGGAAGTTGCTATCCATTCCCTGTCTATTTCACGCGTGCACATTGCAGCATCCAATTTGGGCATGTGCCAGCGCATGCTGGAAATGAGCATCGCACGCGCCAACGACCGCATCACGTTTGGAAAGCCTATTGCAAGTCGTCAGGCTATCAAGATGAAAATCGCCGACATGGCAGCTGCTACGCATGCGCTGCGCTGCCTGGTATACGACTTCGCGCGCGATTTCGATGTTGACCCGCATAACGAGTACGTTGACGAAAAAGCAGCCATTTGCAAGCTGAATTCCATCCAAGCTGTTAAAACCTGCTCGGACGAGATGCTTGAGATATTCGGCGGCGACGGCTATTTCGAGAAGTCTCCTTATGGCCCGACCGAGCGTTTGTACCGCGACTGCCGCGCCTTATGGCTTGAGGAGGGCGCGCCTACCGTTCAGCGCATCACCATCGCTCGCGAGTGCCAGCGCCTTCACGCGCAACTGGGGTATTTAGATTAGGATACATACATAAAACAGACGTTTTGACTATGGTCAAAATAGAGAATTTGATGGAGTAATGTCCGAAATGATTCCGTTTGTTTATAACGTCATTTTGTTTGTAAAAGCCGCGGAGGGGTTTGCGGCTAGGTAGTTCATGCACTTTTTTCGATTCAGCGAGGAAGGACAGAGCAGCATGATCACAGGCCTGAAAATTAACGAGCAACGCAAGCAAATGTACTACGAGAAGGGGTATTGGACGGAAAAGACCGTACTTGATGCATGGAACGATGCAGTCAAAAAGTATGGCGATCGCGAGTATGTCGCAGACGACCAGGGCACGCGCATGACGTATGCTGAAGTTGACGACAAGGCATCGCGCTTGGCTTCTTGGCTAAAAGAAGCAGGTGTGCAAGCAGGCGATGTGGTAACGTTCCAGTTCCCGAACTGGGCCGAGTTCACCATTGTATATGTGGCGGTTTTGAAGGTGGGCGCCGTCATGCACCCCGTGCCGAAGAATTATAACGACGCTGATTTGATTTACATGCTGAACCTGGTTGAAGCAACAGCGTTTATTTGCCCCACCTATTTCCACAACATCGATTATGAACAGCAAGCCATTGATGTCGAAAAAGCTTGCCCGAGCGTTAAAGCGATTGCCGTATGCGACAAGTTCGAGCCGGCAAAGCACGGCACCATCGAACTGTCAAAGATTTGCACAACGTACGAACCGCTCACGAAAGAGCCGAAGGTATCTTCCGACGACGTGGCCGTTATTCTGTCTACGTCCGGCACTACGGGCAAGCCAAAAGCTGCACTGCTAACACACAACAACATGCTGTTCTCTGAGGGCATCTTCTCGAAGGAAGCACGCCGCACGGAAAAAGATGTTATGTTCGACTGCTCGCCGCTTAACCACGCGGTTGGCTTCTGGCATGGCCTTATCGCTCCTATGCTTACCGGCGGCCGCAGCGTTTTGATGCAGCAGTTCACGCCGCGCGAGGCAATCGAGCTTATGAACCGCGAGGGATGCACGTGGACCATGGCATCTACGCCGTTTATCTACGATATCTTGAAATGCATTGAGTTCGACAACGGTCCTAAGCTGGAAACGCTGAACCTGTGGCTGTGCGGCGGTGCACCTGTTCCTGCACGCCTGGTGTCTTGCGCAAAAGAGCACGGCGTTGATTTATGCGAGGTGTACGGCTCTACCGAAAGCTGTCCGCATGTGTATGTGCCCATTGACAAGTGCGTGGAATGGAAGGGCGATTGGTCTGGTGTTCCCTACCCCGGCATTGAGATCAAGTGCGTTGACGACAACGGCAATGAAGTTCCGCGCGGCGTGCAAGGCGAAGAGCTTTCAACCGGTCCGCACCTGTTCGTTGGCTATCTGAACGAGCCGGAACGCACCGATCGCGCCCTGGACGATGACGGCTGGTTCCACAGCGGCGACTTGGGTTACATTGACGAAGAAGGTCGTTTGCGCATCAACGGGCGAAAGAAGGAAATCATCATCCGCGGCGGCGAGAACATCAGCGCCCGCGAGATTGACGACGACCTGGTAGAGTGCCCCGGTATTCTTGACACGGCAACTATCGGCATGCCTGACGAGCGCCTAGGAGAGCGCATCTGCACCTTCGCTGTTGCCCGCGACGAGCATCACCCCTCGCTCAAGGAAATCACCGATTACCTGGCGTCTCAGCACGTTCAGAAACGTTTGTGGCCCGAGCGCGTTGAGTACATTGACGAGATTCCGAAGACTCCAATGGGTAAAGTAAAGCGATTCGAGTTGGCTGAGATTCTCAAAGAGCGCATGGCGAACGATCCAAAATAATCGATGCCCCATAGTTGATAAAAGAAAGAACCGCGTTTGCGGTTCTTTCTTTTTGTCTTAACGGTCACTTCTCAAGCACCGCAACGATAACGGACAACCGAAACAAAAAACAGCGGGCACATCATTCAATGCGCCCGCTGTTTTGCAGAATGCCTAAAAACTCAATGCTAGGAACGATACTCCGCATCAAGGTTTTTCGCGATGGTCATGCGCTGAATTTGGTTGGTGCCCTCGAAGATTTGGAACACCTTTGCATCGCGCATGAGCTTCTCAACCGGGAAGTCTTTACTGAAGCCATAGCCGCCAAACACCTGCACGGCATTCGACGTGACCTCCTGCATGCAATCCGTTACAAACGTTTTAACCATTGCGCCTTCGCCGCGTACCAAATCGCCCTTATCCATCAGGCGCATGCAGTTGTTCACCATAACGCGAGAAGCCTCGGTTTTGATGGCCATATCAGCAAGCAGGGACTGCACCATTTGGAAGTCGATCAAACGCTTGCCGAACTGCTTGCGCTGCTGCGCGTACGTAACGGCTTCGTCAAGGGCACGTTGCATGATGCCAACGCCCAACGTGGAGATGAACGCGCGAGACAGATTCAGCGCGTTCAGTGCGATGCTCATGCCCTCGCCAGGTTTGCCGATAACGGCGCTCTTCGGCACACGTACGTTGTCCATGATGACTTCGGTGGTATCGGAGAGCCTGAAGCCCATCTTATTCTCATGGGCGCCAGCAGAAAGGCCCGGCGTATCACCATCTACCAAAAACGCCGTAATACCATGGCCGCGCGCCTCAGGATCGGTTTTCGCAAAAATGACGTAGATGGAGGCAATCGAACCGTTCGTAATGAAGCTTTTCGTGCCGTTGAGTACATACTCGTCACCATCAAGCACAGCGGTAGATTTCATGCCTGCAACATCAGAGCCAGCGCTTGCCTCGGTTAAGCAAAACGCTGCAAAGCCATTGTCAATGGTTTTATCAACAAAATGCTGCGCCTGCTCGGGCGTTCCCTTCAAGTGAATATTGCGGAACGCAACGAAATTCGTAACGAACGTGTCGGCATAGGCAGCGTCAACCTTCGCCAGTTCCTCGAACATCATGGCACACGTTTCGTAATCAAGGCCCAAGCCACCGAATTCTTCGGGGATTTCAACAAGATGTAGACCTAGGTCGAAACCGCATTTCCATAGCTCGTCGGAAGTTTTTCCTGCTTCGTCAGCCGCGGCGACATACGGCTTGATTTGATTTTCCGCAACATCGCGAACCGCTTGGATTAGCTCCTTTTGCTCCTCCGTGTACAACAACGACATGTGCCTTCTCCTTTCGAAAACGCGCAACATTACGTACGTGCGCCCTTTTACCTGATGAAAAGGGGCACATGCCGTCTGCAAGCAAACGCGCACGCGCCTCTTCTCATCGAGCTAATGCTCTTCTAGCAGCCCTGCATCATAGGCAAAGCGCAACTGCGCATTCACGCTGCGCCGCGCCCCTTGCATAAGGCTTGCATCAACATCGTTGTAAAGCGCATCAACAAGCACATCGGCTCGTGCGGGGATGCCGGATCGAACCGCGGAAATCACCTGGTTTAAGCGCTTCATGCGATGAGCGCGAGCGCGGATAATACGGTCAGCGGGATCTTCAATAACCAGACCGTGTCCGGTAAGCAACAACTCAACATCATGTTCATCGACAAAATGAGCAAGGTTATCGAGCGAATTCATGTATGCAGCCAGAACACCGTCTGGCCAACACACCATAGTGGAGCTTTGCCTGAAAATGGTGTCGCCGGTAAGAATAAACTTACCTTGCTTTACGTAAATGCCAACCGAATCGCTCGAATGCCCAGGCAGCGGAAGAACCTGCATATCAAGGCCGACATCGTTGATATGCAGCTGACCGGCAGGGAGCAGGCCGTCGATTTGCGTAAGCATCGGGGCTCCGCACAGAAGCGCCATGCTATGAGCACCACCGGCATGATCGGCGTGACTGTGCGTAGTGATAATTGCCGCAACTTTCTTACCGCTTTCAGCAATATGCGAAAGCACATGCTGAATATGGTCGGCATCGTCAGGGCCCGGATCAACCACCACGCAAGCCTTGGCATGAGGAGCCCCAATAACCCACGTATTCGTGCCCACATAGGTGAGCGGTGAAGGATTATGGGCTAGTACGCAATACGCATATTTGCCCACTTGCCCACCGTTCCAAGCCGTTGCTGCCATTATTGCACCACACTCCTGAACACCAGCGCACCAGCGCTGCTTCGAGCAGGCTGAGGACGCACATGCACAACGCATCTTTGCTCACAGGCAGCATCAACATCTTTTGCTTGCCCTAAGTCGCATAAATTAGAAACGGTAGGCGGCATGATCAACAGCTTGCCCGTAGCTTGCTGCTCTAAAAGCCATGCAGGAGAAGCCCAACCTGTTTTCACAGCTTCCGTTGTACGACCATCAGCCGTTTGGCCTTGTGGCATACGAGCACGGAAGAAATACGTGCTATAACGGCGCGGCTCGCAAGGAGGAGTAACCCAATGAGCGTGGACGGACAACAGGTCAGTCCACAACACCGCATCGATGTCCGAAAGCATCTGACCAAATGCAAGCTCATGATTGGAAAGAAGAGTGCGCGCCTGACGCAACTCCATACTTGTCATGGGCTCTTCTATGCTGCTGCCATCAGCGTGACGTGCAAGCAGCACGCCGCACTCTTCAAACACTTCCCGCGCTGCGGTGACAACGGCACGCTTTGCGGTGAGCTCGTCGCAGCCCATGCGAAGCGCCCACTCACCTGCAGCCGGCCCTTCCCAGGGCACGTCACAGGTGTCGTCAAGCGCGTTAAAACCGCCTCCGGGAAATACAGCCGCATCCGGAACAAACGCCATGGAAGAAGCGCGCTTTTGCATAAATACCTGAAACGCGCCTTGATGCGTGGCATGTTCTTGATTGTGCTGGCGTTCGCGCAACAGCATAACGGTGGATGACAAGCGAGGCACGGCAGGTTCATCAGCGTCATCAACCGATGCGTCCAAATACGCAGCCACACGCTCACGCAACTTTGGAGGAACCTCGTATTCGAGGCGCGCACCAGGCGTCAGCACATCGGTAATACACAAAACCCGTGACTCGCTCATAATCATTGCACCTGCGCTAGAATTTCCGCGATATCGCGAACTTTTGTTTCGCTTTCGCACGCCGCCATGCCATCAGCGAGCATCGTCAGACAGAACGGGCACGAGGTGGCCACCTCGTCGCACGCCGTGTCAAGCGCTTGCTTTGCACGTTCATCACCCATGCGCTTGCCAGATTTATCCTCAAGCCACATGCGACCGCCGCCGGCACCACAGCAGAAGCTTTTTTCATGAGAACGCTCGAACTCAACAACCGTTGCACCAGCAGCGCTTACCACCGCGCGCGGAGCTTCGTATTCGTCTTGATAACGACCCAGATAGCAAGAATCGTGAACGGCGATCTTCTTATCCCCTGCAGCCGAACATTGCAGCTTGCCCTCGTGCACCAATTGCGCAAGCAACTGTGAATGGTGAATAACCTCGAAGTTGCCGCCAAGCTGCGGATAATCGCGGGAAAGCGTTTGCATGCAGTGTGGACATTGCACGATGATCTTTTTCACGCCATACGCTTGCATTGTTGCGATGTTTTCAGATGCCAGCATGTAGTACACGAACTCATTGCCCATGCGTCGTGCCGAATCGCCGCAGCACTTTTCTTCATTACCAAGAATGGCAAAATTCACGCCTGCTTTCTTCAGCAAGCCAACCAGCGCAATGGACACCTTTCGACTACGAGCGTCAAACGCACCCGAGCAACCGGGCCAATAGAGGTACTCAGCATCGGGGTTTTCCGCCAGCGTGGGAACATCCAAGCCTTCGGTCCATTTCGCGCGCGTCTGCCATCCCAAGCCCCAGGGGTTGCCGTTGTTTTCAAGATTGCGGAACGTTGCCTGCGCTTCAGGCGGGAATGCACTTTCCATAGAAACTTGATACGTGCGCATTTTCACGATTTTCGGCGTATGTTCAATAAGCGTGGGGCACGCAGCCATGCAGGCACCACACGTAGTGCAATCCCAAAGCGCCTGGCTGTCAAACGCATCGCCCACCAAGGTGCGATCGAGCGTTACCTGCTGCTGTTCGCTAAACGGATATGGCTCGCCCTCGGCAGTAACGTATGCGCCCATGTCATCGCGTTTTGCACCATCATGTTGAGCCTTCCAAACGATAGGGCCGCGCACCTCAAGTTCGCTGCGAAGCGACTGCACCATGTTTTTAGGTGAGAGCGCCTTGCCCGTGTTAAACGCAGGGCACACGTCCTCGCAGCGACCGCAGCGGACGCACGCCTCAGCATCCAGCAGGTCTTTCCAGGTAAAATCTTCCAGCTGGCCCACGCCCATGGTGGTAAGGTTCTCATCTTCAACGTTGATATACGGCAGCGTGCCCTTCGGCTCAAGCGAGCGACACCACACATCGGCGGGCATGAGCAGCACATGCACCAGCTTGGAGTACATCCAGTACGCGATAAGTGAAAAAGCTATGGCCATGTGGCTCCACCAAACAATTTGGTGGGTCATGGAAATCTGCTCGGGCGTGAAGTTGACGAATAACATGGAGACCATGTTGCCGATAGGAGACCACGCGCGCCACGGGTCATCGGTGCCAACGATACGCAAACCTTCAACAACAAAGCCGCTCAAGCCAATGACCAGCAGCAACACCAACACGATGATGTCGCCAGGCTTTGTATCAAGTTTTTTGTTCACGCAGCGGCGAACGATGCAGGCAACCATGGCAATGCAGAACGCCAGGCCCGCAAGGTCAACCACAAGCGACATGAAGTACAGGTAAAAATCGCCGTAAATAAGCTGAAAACCTAAGTCGGACTGGGCTGCTGTGACAACCGTGGCAATAACCATGATAATCATGCCGACGTACATGCCCAGATGCATAACGCCAGCGCCGGGCTTCTTGAGAACGCGCAGCTGCAGCAACGCGTCAAGCACCATACCTTTGAGGCGTTGCTTCCAATTGCTGGTACGATCAACGGGAGCGCCGATGGACATAAGACGCCACCGCTTTACCAGGAAGTACACGCAAAAACCGAGCGCAACCAGGAAAGACAAATACATAATCCAAGTGAGAGAGTGGTCGATATTCCACATTATCTCTCGTGACGCCGTCTCTTCCATGCATGCCTTCCTAGGTTACGATCAGTTAGTTACACAAAGGGTGCTGCCACTTTACGCTTGCTGCATATCACGCAGCTGCTGCGTAAGCAGCGGCACAGCCTCGAACAGGTCGGCCACAATGCCGTAATCCGCCTGGGCGAAGATTTCCGCTTCAGGATCTTTGTTGATTGCAACGATGTATTTAGATGCAGAAATACCAGCCATATGTTGAATAGAGCCCGAGATGCCGCATGCGATATACAGCGAAGGCGCAACGGTTTTGCCCGTTTGGCCAACCTGGTACTGCGCGTCAATCCACCCCTCGTCGATTGCGGGG
>DJEE01000014.1 GCA_002431805.1 Eggerthellaceae bacterium UBA5906 | reverse complement strand
TCATCGTCCATCAGCACCACGTCGGCTGCCTCGATGGCAGCGTCGGAACCCATAGCGCCCATGGCGATGCCCACGTCAGCGCGGGTGAGCACAGGGGCGTCGTTGATGCCATCGCCCACAAACGCCAGATTGGCGCCTGGGTGCTTTTCGGCAAGTAGGCGTTCTACCTGGGCAACTTTGTCGGCGGGCAGCAGCTGCGCGTGGAACTCGTCGATTCCCAGCTTTTCCGCCACGGCCTGCGCCACCTCGGCGCGGTCGCCGGTGAGCATAACCGTTTTGCGCACGCCGGCGGCATGCAGACTTTCGATGGTTTCAGCGGCATCGTCTTTCACTACGTCGGCGATAACGATGTGACCTGCGTATACGCCATCGATGGACACATGCAGGATGGTGCCCGTTAGCTCGCAGTCGTGGTAACTTGAGCCGTGCGCGTCCATGAGCTTGTTGTTGCCCACCAGCACCACGTGCTCGTCGATGGTGGCAACAACGCCGTGGCCTGCCTCTTCGCGTACTTCGCGAATGCGCTCTTGGTCGATGTCGCCCGTGTAGGCTTGTTGCACGGACACGGCGATGGGATGGTCGGAATACGATTCTGCGTACGCGGCGTAGCTGAGCAGGTAATCGGGGTCCACGTTTTCTTCGGTATGCACGGCAACCACGTTGAACGTACCGTTGGTAAGCGTGCCCGTTTTGTCGAACACGACGGTGTCAACTTTGGCAAGTGCCTCTAGGTAGTTGGAACCCTTCACCAAAACGCCCAGCTTGCTTGCGCCGCCGATGCCACCGAAGAAGGAAAGCGGCACGCTGATGACCAGGGCGCACGGGCAGCTTACAACCAAAAACGTTAGGCCGCGCAGCACCCAGTCGCTCCATGGCCCCATGCCTAAAAGCGGCGGCACTACAGCCAAAAGCAGCGCCAGGCCGGTGACGGCGGGGGTGTAATAGCGGGCAAAGCGGGTGATGAAGTTTTCGGTCTTCGCCTTCTTTTCAGCCGCATTTTCAACCAACTCCAGGATGCGGTTGACGGTTGATTCGCCGAACGGCTTGGTGGTGCGCACGCGCAGCACGCCGGTCATGTTCACGCAGCCGGAAATGATGTCCGCACCAGCTTCCACGTGGCGGGGGATGGATTCGCCGGTGAGCGCCGCGGTGTCAAGCTGGCTGATGCCATCGACAACCGTGCCGTCGATAGGCACGCGCTCGCCGGGCTTTATCACAATGATGTCGCCCACGGCAACTTCGCTTGGGTCAACCTGTACCAGCTCTCCATCACGCTCCATGTTGGCGTAATCGGGCGCGATATCCATCATGGCAGCGATGGATTTGCGCGATTTGCCAACCGCATAGCTTTGGAACAGCTCGCCTACCTGGTAAAACAGCATAACCGCACAGCCCTCGGCCATGGAAGGCTCGGCATCGGGGAAGGCAATCATGGCAAATGCTCCGATGGTTGCCACGGCCATCAGGAAGTTCTCGTCGAACACCTGGCCACTTTTGATGTTGCCTACTGCGCGCGCCAGCACGTCGTGGCCTGCGATGAGGTATGGCACCAGGTAGAGCACGAAAAGCAGATACACGCTGTTTGCGCGTCCAAGCCATGCTTCAAGCGGCAGCAGGTGCTCAGCCGCGAAGATGACGGCGAAGATGACGAGTGCCACGATAATGCGATTGCGCCACTTTCGTTGCTTTTTGTTCATGGGCGGGGTATCTTTCTGGTTGGTTTTACTGAAGGAGCGGTTCCGTGGCAGCGGGCCGCTTCTTTGTTAACGGACGATGTCGCAGTCGGGCTCGTACTTGTGGGCGGCTTTCTGTGCTTCGTCGAGGATTTGCTCGAAGCGGGCGTCATCGGCGTCGAGCATGAGCTTCTGCGTCATGAAGGTGACTTTTGCGTCGTTCACGCCATCGATCTTCTTGATTTCGGCCTCGATTTTCGCTCCGCAGTTCGCGCAGTCCAGCTCGTCGAGTTTGAACGTCTTACGCATGATAGTTCCTTTCGTTTTCGTTTACTTGCGTTTCGAATGACAACGGGTGGCAGCCCGGCTATTCGCAAATGTGGGTCATGCCTTGGGCCAGCATGGTGTACACGTGGTCGTCGGACAGGGAATAGATGACCGATTTACCGTCACGCTGGAATTTCACCAGGTGGGCTTGCTTGAGCACGCGCAGCTGGTGGGACACCGCCGATTGCGTGGCGCCGATGACGTCGGCCAGCTCGCCTACGGGCATTTCCCGACTCATGAGGGCAAACAAGATTTTGATGCGCGTGGTATCGGCAAACACCTTGAATAGGTCGGCAAGGTCGTACATGAGCTCTTCATCGGGCAAGGTGTCGAAGCGCTGCTGCGTGATGTCGTGGTTGTAACCGCATGGGCAGTCGTTTGCGCGGCTGCAAATGTCGGTAGCGGAAACGGAGACGACGCGTTCTGCTTCGCGAACAAGCGAATCATTCGATTCGGACATGCTTGCTCCTTTCTGCCAATAGCTAAACATATGAGCAACTGTTCATGAGTATAGAAAGCGAGTTGCTGCTGTCAAGAGGTTTTGCATGATTTGGCCTGAATCGTTTCGATTGTTGTGCGCCTTCTGGGTGAACCCGCGCGGAGGGTTGTGTGAAATATTGAGACGTTGTTGGTTTGGGAACATTTTGAGACTGTAGGTGTTTGGTAGGTTTGCAGAAGTCAAAAAGCACCGAGTTGTTGCAACTCGCGGAGCTGTTGTTATTCTGGCGTCCGTGCAACAAGGTGCACCTGATACTGTTAGGGGGTATGCATGATTCGACGAGTGATCAATATAGACAAGCAAGCTTGCAACGGATGCGGCTTGTGCGTGAAGGCGTGCCATGAAGGCGCAATAGGCCTGGTGGACGGCAAA
>DJEE01000028.1:1177-3673 GCA_002431805.1 Eggerthellaceae bacterium UBA5906 | reverse complement strand
TGCTTGATTATTTCATGGAGCACGGCCTGTTCTGCGACCACGTGTTCGGCGTGTCGGCGGGCGCGCTGAACGGCTATTGCTACGTTGCAGGTGCGATCGGCCGTACGTGCTTTCTGAACATGAAGTACTGCAACGACCCGCGCTACCTTTCGCTGAAAAGCTACGTGCGCACCGGCAACGCATGTGGGCGCGAATTTGCGTTTCACGAGGTTCCCGAGAAACTCGACCCGTTTGATTTCGACGCGTACCGCCGCTCCCCCATCCGCCTGACGGTCGTTTCGAGCGACTTGGATACGGGCGAGGCCGACTACCACGACGTGATCGACCTGGCAGACGATGGCGATTTGCCGTACTTGATTGCGTCGTCGTCCATGCCGATGGTAAGCCAGATTGTGGAAGTAGACGGCAAGCGGCTGCTTGATGGCGGCACGTGCGACAGCGTTCCCATTGTGCAAAGCCAGCTTACCGGGCGCACCAAGCATGTGGTGGTGCTAACGCAGGCCGCCGATTACGTGAAGGGGCCCAACAAGCTTATGCCGGCCCTGTCGCAGGTGTATAGCGAATTTCCCTATTACGTTGACCGCTTGCGCTACCGCCACTACGAGTACAACCGCACTTATCGCAAGCTTGTGCGTATGCACAAGGCCGGCGAGGCGTTTGTGATTCGCCCGCAAAAGCCCGTGACCATCCACAGCATGGAGCACGACCAAGACAAGCTGCTTGACCTGTACGCGCAAGGCTACGCCGAGGCAGCGCGCACGTGGGACGCTTTGCAGGAATATCTGGCACAGTAGGGAAAACGCATGCCCATCGATTTCATCTCGCTGTTCACCGCGTCGCTGGTTGCAGCGTGCGCGCCGCTTGTTGCCCGCGCCATCCCGCGCGGACTGGTTCCGGAAACGGTCATCTTGCTGCTGGCAGGCGCGCTGCTAGGCCCGCACATGGCGGGCGTCATTCAGGTGACGGACTCCATCACTATGTTGTCGGAGCTGGGCCTGGCGTTTTTGTTTTTGCTGGCCGGCTATGAGATCAACCCGAAAAGCCTTTCGGGTGTGCAAGGGAAGAAAGGGCTTGCCACCTGGGCGGTTTCCATTTGCCTTGCCTTTCTAGCCGTGTACTTCTCGCCGTACTTCTCCGTCAGCCACATCGACGGCATTGCCGTGGCAATAGCCCTTACCACAACGGCGCTTGGCACGCTCATGCCCATCTTGAAGGAGCGTAGCCTTGAGGGAACGCCCGTTGGCGAGGGGATTTTGGCGTTCGGCACCTGGGGAGAGTTGTGCCCCGTGCTGGCTATGGCGCTACTGCTTTCCTCTCGCAGCACCTGGCAGACGCTGCTGATTTTGGCCGCGTTCGCCGCGCTGTGCGTGGTGATGGCCGTGGTGCCGTCAAAGGCGCGCGGGGCAGGCCATCGCATCTACCAGTTTTTGGCCCGCAAGCGCAACACCACCTCGCAGACGTTCGTGCGCGTGACGGTGGTGCTACTTATTGGGCTGGTGACGGTGTCGGCCGTTTTCAACCTTGACATCGTGTTGGGCGCGTTCGCCGCTGGTTTCGTGCTGCGCTACATCATCCCCGAAGGCGACCACGAGCTTGAGTCGAAGCTGGAAGCCATTGGCTACGGCTTTTTGATCCCCGTGTTCTTCGTTGTGTCCGGCGCGAAAATCAACCTTGCAGGCGTGGGCGCACAGCCGATGCTTTTGGTGTGGTTCATTTTGATGCTGCTGCTCATTCGCGCGGTGCCCATTGTGGTGGCGCTTTCCTGCGGCCGGGGCAAGGACAGCCTGACTATGCACAACCGGATAACCGTGGCGTTGTATTGCACCACGGCGCTGCCTATTATCGTGGCGGTTACGTCGGTTGCCACGAAGGCGGGCGCTATGAGCCAAGACACCGCAGGCGTGCTGGTTGCGGCAGGTGCCGTTACCGTGTTTTTGATGCCGCTGTTAGCATCGCTGACCTACCGCGTGGTGGACGCGAAGCCCATCGAAGCGGTACAGGAGATTGTGGAACACCCACACGACATTCGCGCCATTTTGCATGAGCATTTGGAGCTGGAGCGCATGATGGCACGCCAGGAGATTGCCGCGCGCATGGCTGCGAAGGCGCGCCGCGACGCCGGTGAGGAAGCGGCCTGGGAAGATGTTGCGTTTGCGCTGCAGCGACAAAGCCAGCGCAAACGTGCCATGGACGAGATGCTCGATTTCGCGCGGCGTGAATATGCCGCACACGAGGATGATTTGCGCGCGTTAGGCGAGAAGGCCTCGCTTGCGCGCGAAGAGGCGGCGCAACGCACCGCGCATGCGGCCAAGGCGTTCGCCGAGCACCTGAAAAACGGCGACTGGGAGGAAGAGCGACGCATTGCCGAACGCGCCGTGCGCGAGTATCGCCGCCACATGCGTGAGCTTGGCCAGCAGAGCAGCGCCGGCCACTACGAAGACGACGGGAAATAACGCTGCGGGTTGGCGCGTGCGTGAACGCGGGGACGGAGTGGGC
>DJEE01000028.1:0-1082 GCA_002431805.1 Eggerthellaceae bacterium UBA5906 | reverse complement strand
ATACGTGAACACCCCTCCGTCCCCGCGTTCACGGTTGCCCGGCGGCCATGCGCCCCCCTGTTCCCCGTTCGCTAAATCCCTGCAACGCAAAAGCGCCCCGGAAGCTCCGGGGCGCTTTTGGATTCTTGGAATGTTCGCTTTCCCTATTCGGGGAAGAACACTTCGTTGACGGCTTGCTGCTCGGCGTGCGGGCGCTTTTCGATGAGGCTGCCCACCACCATGAGCACGCCGGCCACCACGATGCCGATGGCGATTTGATGCAAGCCCATCACCTTGAAGCCTGCCGCCATGCAAGCGCAGTAGGAAATGGTTCCACCGGCCATGGACAGGATGGCGCCGAGCTTGCCGGCGCGCTTCCAGAACAGGCCGCACACCATCACCCAGAAAAACGCCGTTTCCAGGCCGCCGAACGCGAACATGTTGATCTTCCAAATGACGTCGGGCGGCACCACGGCTAGGGCGAACACGATGATGCCCACGCCCAGTGTGACCGCCTGCGAGCCGCGCGCGATGCCGCGCTCGGAGGGCTGCTTGCCACGCTGCTGGCAGCTGTGCAGGTACACGTCCTTGATGATGGCCGACGACGAAGCGATAAGCAGCGACGACACCGTGGAGATGGATGCCGCGATAGGACCGATGATAGCGATGCCCGCCGCCCAGCTGGGAAGCGTTTGCGCAATTGCCTGCGGGATGATGTTGTCCACGCTTGCGCCGTAGTCGGCCAAGCTGCCGGTGAGCACGCCGGCGGACAGCACGCCAAGCGACGTAACGCCGATCATCATCAGGCCGATGATAACGGTGCCCGTGATCATGGCGCCGTGCAGGGCTTTCGTGTCCTTAAAGCCCATGCAGCGCACCATGGATTGCGGTAGCACGAACGTGAACACGCCCACGAGCAGCCACTGCGTGAAGTACAGCGTAGCCGGCATGCTGCCGCCGCCGAACGGCTCGAGCATGGCGGGGTGATTTGCCTTGATGGTGTCCATGATGTTCTCGTAGCCGCCGCCGGCGGAAAGGATGCCCGCCGCGAGGACGAAGATGCCGACGAGCATGACAATGCCCTGAATGAAGTCGTTGATTGC
>DJEE01000131.1:6087-30930 GCA_002431805.1 Eggerthellaceae bacterium UBA5906 | reverse complement strand
CTGCTGCTGCAGGGCACGGAGACCCTGTCCCTGCGCGTCGAGCGCCATGTCCAGAACGCGTTGAAGGTCATCGACTATCTGAAGACCGTCCCGGAGGTCGAGTCCATCTCCCACCCGTCCATCGAGGGTCGCAAGGACCACGATCTGTACAAGAAGTACTTCCCGAACGGCGCCGGCTCGATCTTCACCTTCGACATCAAGGGCGGCAAGGACGCGGCACGTGTGTTCATCGACAACCTGCACCTGTTCAGCCTGCTGGCCAACGTTGCTGACGTGAAGTCCCTGGTCATCCACCCTGCTTCCACCACGCACTCTCAGCTGACCGAGGAAGAGCTGCTGGCCGCCGGCATCAAGCCCACCACCGTGCGTCTGTCTATCGGCACCGAGAACATCAACGACATCATCGACGACCTGGCCGCTGGCTTCGAAGCCATTAAATAGCCTATTCCCTCAAGCGAGCGCGGCGGCGAATCGCCGCGCTGCCGCAGCTTCGCACATATGCTGCTGGCAGACACGCTTGGCCAGCCAGCAGCAGCAAAGGCCCGCTCAACTCCCCATTGAGCGGGCCTTTTTGCGTTTTACAGTGTGATGGCGCCAAGCGCCGGCGAGTGTCTGCGCAAACCCCCCGTGAACACGGGGACGGAGTTGGTGTTCACAAAAAGCGTTTCAAAAAGAAAGGCCAAGCGTGAACACCGACTCCGTCCCCGTGTTCACGCTTGGCCCAACGCCATCTGCACCTGTCGAAGCCTCACAGCAGCCAGAAGCCAATCCACCCCGCAAGCACACCGCACAGCGCACCGGCGGCAACGTCGCGCGGGAAGTGGACGCCCGAGACTACGCGAATGGCGGCCAGCACAACGCCTGCTGTCAGCATCACGGGGCCTGCCCAGGCAAGCGGGCAACAAGCGCAAAACGTCATGGCTATCACGAAAATGCTGAACGCGTGCCTGCTGGGAAACGAGTTGCCCTGCGTGTCTTTCGGGATAACGGGCGCCACGCCAAACACTTCATAGGGCCGTGGCGCGTTCACAGCTTTGCGCACCACCGTGACCAGCGCAAACGAAATGCCCGGTACCAGCACCGCCCGCTCAAGCGCCCCTATCGCTTCCCCGCCGCCCGCAATTACGGCCGCATACGCCAGCCACACAAGCAAGCACGGGTATGCCACGTACACTGCATCGGTAATAACCTTATTCGCCAGCGTAATGCCGCGCGCAAGCGTAGGCCGCGCGCGCAGCCCCTCAACCATTCGTATGTAGGTTTCTTTTCGCATGAAGCTATTGTACGGTAAACGTTGCGCTTGCACACACAGCCGCAAATTTTGACAGAGCAGTTGACCTGGCATTATGCAACATATTCCCAGGTCAATCGTACTGTTTTGTTCCTGCCAAAATTTACGCCTGTGTGCACGATAGGGCTAGCGATTATCCACAGCCTCGGGATGCAAGTCATGGTTGGCCAGGCGATCCCAGGCAACCTGCTCCCAGCGCGTGCCCGGCTTGCCGTAGTTGCAGTACGGGTCAATGGAGATGCCGCCGCGCGGCAGAAACTTGCCCCACACCTCGATGTATTTCGGGTCCATCAGCGCAATCAGGTCCTTCATGATCACGTTGACGCAATCCTCGTGGAAATCACCGTGGTTGCGAAAGCTGAACAGATACAGCTTCAGGCTTTTGCTTTCCACCATGCGGATGTTGGGCACATAGGAAATGTAGATGGTGGCGAAGTCGGGCTGGCCGGTGATGGGGCACAATGCCGTGAACTCCGGGCAGTTGAACTTCACGAAGTAATCGTTGTCGGGGTGCTTGTTCTCGAACGTTTCCAACACGCTGGGGTCATACGTTTGCGGATAATGCACGCCCTGGTTGCCCAAAAGCGACAGGTCACTAGCGCCTTCGCGCATAGGTTTTTCGTTAGTCACAATACTCTCCTATTTCCCTTCGGCATCCAGTTTGTCAAGCAACGGATCGCGCATACCGTTTGCCTCAAATGCGCGGTTGCGATCGATGCACGTGCCGCACACACCGCACGGACGCTCGCCGCCCTCGTAGCAACTCCACGTAAGCTCATACGGAACACCCAGCTCAAGGCCGCATTTCACAATGTCGGCCTTCGACCATTGCACAAACGGCGCCTCCATATGCAGCTCACCGCCCGTACCCTGCGTGATAGCTAGGTTCATTGCGTTCACGAACTCCACCGAACAGTCGGGGTAGGCATTGCCCGCCCAATCGTCGTGATGCGCGCCGTAAAACAGCACGCTTGCGCCGAGCGACAGCGCCATTGATGCCGCCGACGAAAGGAACAGCCCGTTGCGAAACGGCACGTACGTGCTTACCGGCGCACCGTCGGTTTCGTCAAGCTGCTCGGCGTAGCTTTCCTCGGGCACATCGTCGGTTGAATGCGCGAGTAAGCTGCAGTTGCTGTCGGCAAAAATGGCCGACAGGTCTAGAAAACGCTGCTCAACGCCATAATATGCCGCCACCGCTTTTGCGCTTTCGATTTCCTTTTCGTGGCGCTGACCGTACGAGATGCTCAACGCGTACACGTTTTCGGCGCCGAAGCGCTTAACCGCCATGGCCAGAAGCGTGGTGGAGTCCACGCCGCCGCTGCACAGCACCAACGCCTTCTGCGCGGCGCCGGTTACCTTGCCGTTCTCGTCGCGCGATACCGGCGCTTCCGCCAGCGTTCCGTGCACGCGAGGGTTTTCCCGCGCAGCCGCCGCTGCGGCAGCAAACGAGGAAAACGCTTGTCCTTGCTCTACGCTCATCCTTACACGCCCTTTTCCGTATTCGGCCAGATAATCTTGTGCAGCTGCAACTGCGCGCATGCCCAAATCATCTGGTGCTTTTGCATGAATTCGACAATGCGCGCCGGCTCGATGGCCCCAAAGCACGGGCTTACGTACACTGGCACGCGCCCCGGCAGGCCAAGCTGCTGGGCCACTTCCAGCATGCGCGGCAAATCGCTTTCTGCGCACACAAACTTCACCGTGTCGCGCGCATCTAACAGACCGAAGTTCTTTGGCAGCATGCGGTCTTCCATGCCGCTTGACGGCAGTTTCCAGTCAACGGTGAACGTGAGCTTGCCGCACGGCGTGCCTGCCAAGCGCTCGCGCAATGCCGCAAGTTCGCCCAGGTCCGCAGCGCCATTCGTCTCGATTTCCACGCGCAAGCCGTGTCCGTTGGGGCCTTGCTCTGCCAGCAGCGCTTCCACCAGCTGCGGCAACAGCGGCTGTAGCACCGGCTCGCCACCGGTAAGCGTTACGCACTCCACGCCGCATGCGCGAACCCACGCCACCAGCTGCCCTATGCGTTCAGGCTGCACGGGCACGCCGGGCTCGTTTGCCCACATGGTGTCGCAGTAACTGCAGCGCAAATTGCACCCCGCAAAGCGGATAAACGCCGCCAGTTTCCCCGCGCATCGACCTTCGCCGTTGATGCTGACGAACTTCTCCGCCACGGGCATGGCAGCGAACGATGATCCATCGTTGCCGCATACCTGTGCGCTCGTTTGTCCGCAGTTCGCGGCATCACGCGCTGCCGCGCCGGCTTGCACGTTGCCATTTGCAGCAGCCAAGGCTTCCCACAAACTCCCGTATGTTCGCGGCTTCGTTTCCTGCCCGTGCGCCGCCACTTCGCTACGCACGATAGATAGCGCAGTTGTTCGGCGTTTCGTACACGTCAACCTGCGACACCGGGAAGCCCTGCTGAGCCAGTTTGTCGAAGAAGTAATGCGCCAGATTCTCGGCCGTAGTGCGGAACGGCACTACCGACAGCGTGAAGCCCTCTTCCTCCAGGCACTCCAGCGTTTTCGGCATCAGCGAGCCCTCTTCCACCACAAACGAGTGGTCAAGCGCCTCGGTCAAATCACGCAAGGCGTGCTTAAAGTCGGCGAAATCGATGACCATGTCCTTGTGCGTGCCCTCGGTTTGCAGTTCGGCCTGCTCAAGATAAGCCACCACGCGCCAGCGATGACCGTGCAGGTTCTCGCACTTTCCGTGATAGTCGGTAAGGAAGTGCGCAGCGTCAAAACTGCTTTCCGTTTTCAGTCCGTACATAAGAAAAGCCTTTCCCTCAGCGAAAACCGTCATCGGAAAAGGCCCTTTGCCGAAGCGCAAGTGCACCTGCGATAACGTGGCGAAGCATACTCGTCCGCCGCGCTTCCGCACGTCCTGATTGCGCGAAACGCCCGCCGCAATGGCAGGCAAGGTACCTAGTTTTGTTTACCGACAGGAGGTTTTCGAACTGTCTTTACATTGTGCGCCCAGTATACCGCGCACCCCATCATGCGCTTCACACGTGATTGATTTTCTACAGCAACGCCAATACGCCTTTGACAAGCTCGTCCCAGGTGTGGGCCACAAACGTTGGGCTCTCGGCGACAAGTGCCGCTTCGCCGAACATGCCCCAGGTCACCGCGGCGGTTTTCACGCCGGCCGCATTACCGGCTTGTATATCGAACGGCGCATCGCCAACGTACAGACACTCTTCGGGCGCAAAGCCCAGCAGCTCGCATCCGCGTTCCACCGGTTGCGGATCGGGCTTCGGGCGTTCGATGTCGTCCCAGCCTACGCAACAGTCTAGATACGGCGCGCAGCCAACAATTTCTAGCCCATGCCACGCCGTTTCGTGGCGCTTCGACGTGACTACGCCCAATTTAAGCCCCGCCCCGGCTAACTTCGCCAGCGCCTCCACCGTGCCAGGGAACGCCTTGATCATCTTGTCGTGCACTGTTTTGTTGTGCGCGCGATATACCTCGCAAAAACGCTCCTGCAGCTGCGGGTCGTCCGTGAAGTCCTTCACTTGCACATTTAGCGGTTGACCCACTTTTTGCAAATACTCGGCATCGCTTAACTGCCGGCCCAGCACCACCGGTCCAGCATGGTGAAAACTCGCAAGAATCAAATCATGCGAGTCCACCAACGTGCCATCGTTGTCAAACAAAACCGCCTTCAAGCCAGCCATACTGCTCCTCTGCACAAGAAAAAAGGCCGCCGGCGAACCGACGACCTTTGCGTTTCCATGGTGGAGATGATGGGATTCATGCGTTCGCTGCGCGAACGCCTACCCCTCCTTCGCAAGCTCAGTCGGGCGAATTCCTAAAAACGTGCCACCGGCACGTTTTCTTCACGGAATTCCACCTCATCGGTTCGAATCCCACATTGCCGCTAACAAAAAAGAGCTGCTGGAATACCAACAGCTCTTGCGTTTCCATGGTGGAGATGATGGGATTCGAACCCACGACCCCTACGTTGCGAACGTAATGCTCTCCCAACTGAGCTACATCCCCACGGGTATTGCGCTTTGCGCGAGAAAGTATTTTCCTCGTTCGCACGCGCTTTGTCAAACACTTCTTCGCAAGCATCCGCAAAATGTTCACGTTTGTAAAGCACCCAGCATACCGCCAACGCCGCAACGCAAAACGGGGGGCCTTCGCCCCCGTTGCAATGCCTTCTTGCGCAGTTACGAAAGCACCTTTTCCTCAAGCATGGGCGTCTCTACACCAGGCTCGTCACCTTCGGGGATGAAGGGCTCGAACAGCGGCTCGCCGTTTTGGGACAGCTCAACCATGCCGGTGAGCACATCCACGTACTGATACGACTGGCGAGCAGTGCGACCGCGCTTGCGGTCAACTTCCATGATGAACAGCTGAGGGTGCACCTGCATGAGCACGCCCTCGCTCTCGACGATTTTGGAACGTCCCATATTTGCGCGGACCTTCAGGCGTTGACCGACAAGGTCGTGTAACGTATCATGAATGGAGTCGACGATTTTCGCTTGCTTCGCTAAATCCATAAGTAGCTCTTTCCCGCATAACACACAGATAACAGTTCAAAATTGTATCATGCAGGTCAATGGACGCTTACTTCTCCATCTTTTGCACCCAATTCCGTAGCATTTATCACACAACGGCCACAACCTTGGGCCGTTGGTTTGTGCATAACGGCGGGTTGCGGAGACATGGAGAGGCAACCTCATTGAAATAAGCTCGGATAGAGGGCGAACGCGAAGCGGAAGGAGAATCCGAGCGTGGCGCTTACGTGAACGAGGGGGGCAACCGTGAACATGGGGACGGAGGGAGTGTTCACGATCAACCTTTCATTTCCCAAAACGCCACCGTGAACAATCCCTCCGTCCCCATGTTCACACAAGCGGTATCCCGAGCACCCGCTCCGCCCTCCATGTTCACGCGCCCGCTATCGCTCTTGCAACGTATAATTCTAATTCCCCATTCGCAATAACCCGCTACAAGCTAGTCTGCAGAGCCAGAAACGCTTTGCCCATGGCTATGAACTCGGCAAGCGAAAGCGTTTCGCCGCGACGTTTGGGGTCGATGCCTGCTTGGTCGAACAGCTCGGGCAGATGCGGCACAACCGCCCCGCCTACAGTGCCACGGCCGGCAAAGTAGGTTTTGCACGAGTTCGAAAGCGTTTTGCGGCGGCTGGCGAAGGCGGCATCGGCCATAGTGCAGGCCGCGCGCACCACTTCCCCGCCAAGCGGGTTGCCTTGCTCGTCAAGCGCTGCCGTACGGTTCAGGCGAATGACGGCGCTGTCCACACGCGGCGGCGGGAAAAAGTTGTTCGGGCTTACCGGGAAACGCCCGGCAGGCTGCGCATACAGGCGCAACTTCACCGTGTAAGCGCCGTAGTTTTTCGTGCCCGGCTCGGCCGACATGCGATCGGCCACTTCCTTTTGCACCATCACCGTTGCCGATTGCAGCGATTCAATGCGCTGGAAATAGTCCAGCACTACCGTTGCCGCCACCGCATAGGGCAGGTTTGACACCAGCTTGTTGGGTGCAGCATGTGCATCGAGGTCAGAAATCTGCAGGTCAAGTGCGTCTTTTTGGATAAGCGTGAACGAGTTCCACCACGGCCGCAACGTTTCGGCAAGCACGGCGCGCAAGTCAGTATCGCGCTCGATGGACGTAACGTGTGCGGCGTTTTTCAGCAACGCCATGGTAAGCGTGCCAATGCCGGGGCCGACTTCCAGCACGCGGTCGGTGTCCTGCAAATCGGCCAGTGTAACGATTTTCTCGACAATGGCGTCGTTGACCAGGAAGTTCTGCCCCAACGAGTACTTTGCCGTAAGCCCGTGTTCGGCTAGCACCTCACGCGTGGTGGTCAAGTTGGCAAGCGAAGAGATGCTATCCACGGCGTTTCCCCTGCTTGTTGCCACGGCTGCCGTTGCCACCTTTGCCACCTTGCTTGCCGCCGGATTTACCGCCCTGTTTGCCACCCTTGCCCTTCTGCGCATGGGAAGCGCTGCGCGCAGCCTGGTTCACGCCGTTGGTGCCGCGCTTTGCGTTGGCATTCTTCTTCTGCGCCGCACGCTTGCGGCCATGTTGCGCCGCGTCAACGCGATTGCCCTGCTCATCAAGCTGAATAACCTGACGCTCAGAGCCGTTTTCGCCCAAATCCAGGCGTGCGCGGCTCTTGCGCCGTGCGGCTTGCGATGCCAGCTGCGCTGCAAAGTCGTTTTCCGCAATCGGCTCAGGGTCAGGCTCGGGCTCAGAGTCGGGTTCCAACCCCGCTTCCACCCCTTGCGCCGAAGCGCCCTCGTACGAAACGTCTTGGGCGGCTTCGCCAAGCTTCCCGCCGGCAAACGCACGCACAACCGGGCCGTCAACCGGATATTCATCGGCGTCGGCAACAATTTCGCCGGATTCATCGATTTTGCCAACCCAGTCCAGCACGCGCTCCAAGCGAAAACCTGCCACTGCCGCAGCCGAGCGCACGCAACCCACCAGCGGATCGAAGCCGTGTGGGTCGCCGCCCTCGCCTACCACATGCAGCGTGCACGGGCGCTTGCGCGCGCGGGTGCGCGTCCAAAAATACGGCTGAAAACGGTCAAGCATAGCCTTGAGCTGCGACGACGGACCTGCAAAAAACACCGGTGCCACCACAATCAGCTCGTCGGCATCTTCAAGCAGCGGGTACACGTCGTCCATATCGTCGCGCATAATGCAGCGATGCGAAGCCTCGTCTTCGGCACGCTGCGCCTCAAACGCCTCATCGTCAGCCAGCTCTTCATCGCTTAGCTGGCCCTTCGTCTTCCGCTTGCACCAATCGCATGCGTTGCAGCCGGCAATGTTGAGCGTAGAAACTGGCGCCAGGAACACCTCGTCTTCCGGGCATTCCTCGATGCATGTTTCGAACAGCAGGTCCGCAAGCGCGCCGCTACGGCCCTCAACGCGAGGCGATCCAACGATGATCAGGCGTTTCATTCACAATTCCTTTCGTGTGCAGCACTTTGCTGCCAAGAAGTTGGCGGGCGATCAAGCAACGCGCGCGCGTTTGCGCTTAGCTGGGCAAACAGTTCGCGCCGGGCCGTTTCGGTTTCGCACCCCAAAACCTCGGCCATACGAGCAGCGGTGAATATGGTGTGCGCCGGGCCGCACGGCACGCCGCGCATGGGTTCAGGCGTCATGTACGGCGAATCAGTTTCGGTGAGCAACAGGCTGCGCGGCGTGCGCGCCACCGCGTCGCGCGTATCTTGGCAGCGACCAAAGGTAAGCGCACCGCCAAGCGCCACGTAACACCCCTGGTCAACCCAGGGTTCAAGCGTTTCCCAATCCAGGTCAAAGCAATGTAGCAGCGTGCCCGCCTCGGGAAAGCCCTCTTCCTGCAGGATGGCAAACGCCTCGTCGTGAGCCTCGCGCACGTGCAGCGCCACCGGCAAGCCCGTTTCGTGCGCCAGCCTTATTTGCCGGCGAAACACCTGCCGTTGGTCTTCGCGCGGCGACAAATCGTAGTGGTAGTCCAAGCCTATCTCGCCCACCGCACACACGCGAGGGTCGGCCAGGCGCTTGACCAGGCGCGCCTCCATAGCATCATCGTAGAACTTCGCATTATGCGGATGCACACCAGTCGCCAGACGCAAGTGCGGCAATGCGCGGGCGGCGGCATCTTCGGGAAGCGCAAACGCCGCCGCATCCGCCTTGTCGGGCAAATGCGTTAGCTCGTCGCCGCCAGCCGCCAGCACCTCGCGCGAACGCGCCACCACCTGCGGCAAGCATTCAGCCGCTTGCGCGTACCAGCCATCGAAGCGCTCGAACACATCGGGCGCATCTTCAGCCACGTCAATGATGTCGCACACGAAGTCAACGCCCCACACAGCGCAGCGCGCAAACTCCAACGCCGGGTCAGCCAGCAGATGTACATGCGCATGCGTGTCGGCAACGAAGCCGCCCAAGCGCGGTGGCTCCACAAACCGAAACTTCCCATGCTTACGCTTCTGCCGAAACAGCGCATCCGCAAACACCGGCTGTTGTTGCTCTTCGGACATGCATCCCTTCCGTTAGGTAAAAGTCAGTGAGGGCGCTTGTGGTGCCCCGAATTCACGTGAAGCGAGTGGGCATTGGCCTTCGGGCCATGCCCGTGAAGCTGAACGCGAAGGCGGGGTGCCACAAGCGGCCGCAACGTCGAGCGGACCGGCTGCCGTCAGGCAGGCGGAACAAGTTACTCAGCGTTTACGTCGATCTCGTCCATGTCCAGGCGCGGGAACAGCGGGTCGCCGATGGTCACCTCGTTGCCGGCGGGCAGCTGGCCCCACTTCGTTGCGCCCTCGATGTCCGCCACGTCGGTGACGTTGCCTAAGCTCAGGCGGCTGAACACCTCGTTGGACGTGTTGGGCATGAACGGCGCCATGTACAGCGCGATGATGCGGATGGCCTCAAGCGCGTTGTAGATGACAGCGGCCAAGTCGCCCTGCGTCTCGGGATTTTTCGCCAGGTTCCACGGCGTGCTTTCCTCCACGTACAGGTTCACGCGGCTGGCCAGCTCCTGCACCGCTGCGGCGGCGCCCGTGAAATCGACCACGGTCATGCATGCGTCGTACTTCGCATACAGCTGCTCAACGATGGGCAGCATGGGGTTGGCGACGCGCTCGGCGGCGTCGGCTGGCACGGCGGGCACCTTGCCGTCGAAGTACTTCTTCGTCATGTTGAACACGCGGCTGCACAGGTTTCCCCAGGTGTTGGCCAGGTCGGCGTTGTACACCTGCACCATGCGCTCCATAGAGATGTTGCCGTCGTGGCCGAACTGCACGTCGGACATGAAATAGTAGCGGTATGCGTCCACGCCGAAGATCTTCACCAGGTCAGCAGGCTTCATGCCGTTGCCCTTAGACTTCGACATCTTCTCGCCCTTGGTAAGCAGGAAACCGTGACCGAACACGGTGTGCGGGATGGGCAGGCCGGCGGCCATAAGCATGGCCGGCCAAATGACGCAATGGAAGCGCGTGATGTCCTTGCCCACGAAGTGGTACTGCATGGGCCAGCGGCGCTCGAACTCGCCGGGGCGCTCCGGGTCGCCGTAGCCAATGCCTGTGAGGTACGCCAGCAGCGCGTCGGCCCACACGTAGGCCACGTGACCCTCATCGAAGGGCAGCGGCACGCCCCAGTCGAACGTGGAGCGGCTGATGGACAGGTCCTTCAGGCCGCTTTTCACGAACGTGACCACTTCGTTCTTGCGCGTTTCGGGGCGGATGAAATCGGGGTGCTCCTCGTAGAACTTCAGCAGCGGCTCCTGGAACTCGGACAGTTTGAAGAACCAGTTCTCTTCGCCGCCGGCCTTCTGCACCGGGCGCTTGCAGTCGGGGCACACGAACACGCCGTCCTCGTTTTTCTCCAGGTCGGACTCGGCGTAGTACGTTTCCTCATGCACGCAGTACCAGCCCTCATAGCTGCCCTTGTAGCAGTAGCCCTTGTCGTAGAGGTCCTGCCAGAATTTTTGCACGGTGCGGGCGTGGCGCGGCTGGGTGGTGCGCACGAAATCGGTGTAGGTGATATCGAGCAGGTCCCATACGTTGCGGAACGCCGGCTCCATGGAATCGCACCAAGCCTGCGGAGTCATGCCTTTAGCTGCGGCGGTATCGGCAACCTTCTGGCCGTGCTCGTCCATGCCGGTGACCATGGCAACGTCGTAGCCGTTCATGCGCTGGTAGCGCGCAACGGTATCGGCGGCAACGGTGGTGTAAGCCGTGCCCAGATGCGGCTCGGCGTTCACATAATAAATAGGCGTGGTGAACGAGTAAGTTCCCTTTGACATGGTGCTTCCTTTTGCTCGCGGCCGCAGTCGGGCGAATGATGCCCCGCCAACCTGGGTTTTCGCAGTGCCCCTGATTGTACCACGAAGGGACGCATTTGACCGAAGGGTCACCGTGAACACGGGGACGAGGACGTTCGGCCGAGGGGTTACCGTGAACACGGGGACGGAGGGGCGTGTTCACGATTGCCCTTGCATTTCCCAAAGGCCCGCCGTGAACACCCGCTCCGTCCCCGCGTTCGCGCATGCGTTGCCCCACCGTGTTCATGCATGCGCCATTCCGAACGCCCGCCCCCGCTCGCGCGAGCCATCCCCCGCATGCCGTTCGGACACTTGTGCGCGTTTGGTGGGTCGCATGGGATGCACACAACCGCTCGGTATAATGGCTGCAATTGTTATAAACCAAAGGATGGCGGATGTTTTCTAACAAACTTCAACCGAACCCGAAATGCCGCCCTCGCCAACGCATGCCGCTGGCAGTTGCGTTGAGCGCAACACTGGCATTCGGCAGCGTGCCGGCACTTGGCCTTTCCGGCCAAGCAGCCTGGGCCGAGGACATCGACACGAACGTGCAGGCTGATGCCGCACAGCAAGAGGTCGAGCGTACGGCTGCAGAATATGACCAGGCCATGGCTCGTATCGATGAGCTGAATCAGCAAATCTCCGACAACGAAGCGCGCATCGCGGAAATCGAGGAGACGCTTCCCGCGCAGCAAGAACGCAGCTCGGCGGCCGCCGTGAAGCTGTATAAAACGCAGGCTTCCACGCCCGGCTTGTTGGAAATGGTGCTCAGCTCCGAAAATATCGTGGACTTCTTCACTTCGCTGGAATACGTGTCGCACATCTTCAGCAGCAATCAGTCTGAAATCAAGCGCCTGCAGGACATGAAGGACGAGCTTGACCAAACGCGCCGCACGCTTTCCCAGGCAAAGAAAGACGCCGACACCGAAGCCAGCAATGCCGAGCAGGCGCTTGCCGCCGCACAGGAAGCGCGCCAGGAAGCCCAGCGCAAGGCGCAGGAAGAGGCTGCTCGCCAAGCCGAAGAAGCTGCAAAAGCTGCAGCCGAGGCACAAGCAGCGCAGGAAGCGCAGGCCGCCAAAGAAGCGGCCGAGGCCGAACAGGCCGCATCCGCCAACGCCGCAGCAGATTCCGCAGGTGAATCGACCGACGCTTCGGGCGGAAGCTCTTCGGGCACCGTTGAAGCCCCCAGCAACGACGGCGCAGACTGGACCAGCGACAAAGACTCGTTCGTTGTGCAATGGGCCGGCCGCATCGACGCGTACCTGGCAGGCTCGCCCATGGCCGGCACTGGTGAGGTATTCGCCGAAGCTGCCTGGGATTACGGCGTGGACCCGCGCTGGTCGCCCGCTATTTCCTACACCGAAAGCTCCAAGGGCCTGTACTGCTTCAGCAGCTGTAACGCCTGGGGCTGGGGCAGCACTAGCTGGGACAACTGGGAAGACGCCATCCGCGACCACGTGGCTGGCCTGGCGCGCGGCTACGGTTACACCATTTCGGTAGAGGCCGCCAAGAAGTACTGCCCACCCAACTGGGAGCACTGGTACAACACAACGCTCGCGCAAATGAACATGATTTAGTGAGAAACCCGGCCATGCACCGGGTTTCTCACTAGTTGGGACGACTCGCAAGTTCGCTTTTCCACGTCTCGCGGTTTCGCACTTGCTCTATAAAAACTCTCGCCTGCGAGCCAGCAAAAACGACAGCGCCAGCAATACGCCCGTCATAGCAAACAGCACGGTAAACCCGTGACTGGCCCCAGGCACCCACGACGCATGACCGACACTAGCGGCCTCAAACAAGAACGAAAGAGGGTTTGGAAAAACAATCGAACCGCCAAGAATATTATGCGCAATATCATAGATAAAAGAATCGTGACCGTGTACCGCAGGTAAGCAAAGCACTCCCAAAATCGCTATCGCTCCCTTTGTGGCCACAAAATTACGCACAGCATAAAACACCTCGAATAACGCCACCTGCGAAACAACGCAATACAAGTAGACCGCAGCCATCATTTCCGTCACCGGCACAACCTCAAGCGTAAGCCCCTTGTTAACGTACGCGAAGCGGCTGGCTACAGCGTCAAAGTTGCAAAAGACCCCTGTGAACAGCATGCC
The DNA here is from genome assembly GCA_002431805.1 of Eggerthellaceae bacterium UBA5906. Lineage (GTDB taxonomy): Bacteria > Actinomycetota > Coriobacteriia > Coriobacteriales > Eggerthellaceae > Senegalimassilia. The sequence goes on along the minus strand of DJEE01000131.1, from coordinate 17,745 downwards.
GAACAACACGGTAGACGCAACAAATACTAACGAAACCGCGGCGGAAACAACCACTGCATCCGCCAGCTGAATGCCCGCCAAGCGCACACGGCTTCCCGAAAGCGCAACCGCAACCGGCACCTCGCGCGCTTGCCACAACCATCCAAGGTAAAACGCTGAAAATACTGGGCATACCAACCACAGCAGGGGAATTCCACGCGCCGAATCACAGGCGTCAAGCAAGCAATCCAAAGCGCACAGCCCTACATCAACGGAAACCGCCGTTTTCACATACGCGAAAGACGCGACAACGACTCCCACCAGCAACGCCATGAACGACAAGCTTTTATGCAAGCTAAACAAACCCCCGGGCAAACGCACCACCGTCTTTCGCCCAGAACGCAAGGTGCTCATTGCTGCCCCACAGCCGGCTCAAGAAGGTAGCCTTTTATATTCGTGGTTTCAAGGCCGATAATGTCTTCTCCAACAGTTAGATAAACGTTGGCGTTGTCGAACAAGTCCTTCCGGCAAATAAACGACATGCCAAACTCCACCGATTCATACGGTTGAACAGTCGCGTTATAGTAGCTTTTCGTATTCGGCTCGCCCAGCTCAAACCAAATGGGATCACTCCCATACAAAATTGGCGTTCTTTCCCCGGCTTCATTAAAAGACATTAGCTGAATAGGCCCCACATTAAACGTTCTTACAACATCCTCGTTATTCGTCACGCGAAAACGAGCATTCACAAACGCCCAGCCATCGGAAACCACGCCATCCTCATTAATCTCCCAATGCCCGCCCGCGCTTTCATCTGCTCGGCCGCTCACCCAAAGCGGAACCGCACCCGACGGCAGCGATGAGTCAACGCTATATTCAAGCAGTGTTATAACAAGATTCCCTTCATCTGCCGACGCTTTATTTATAATCGTGTTATTAAAAGGAAGCTCTTCCGAAACTCTCGCACCTTGCACATCCGATGCGTCACCCGGGTCAATTGACGCTTCCCCCGTATGAGAATAAGGGAGCGAAGAGCACCCGCACAACGAGATCAAAAACGCGGCAATCAGCCCGGCGGCTACAACATACGCTTTAAGATTCTTCGCAGAACGCACTATTGCATTAGCCATATTCACATCCATTCAGCATGCACTCGAGCGGTAATTAGAAGCAGCAACGCCGCAACATCAGCAACAGCTGCAATCAACAAACTCATCAGCGGGTCAATCAAACCCGATTCGAACATCGTAGAACGAGCGAGCATCGCATAATCCAACAAGGGAAACGCCGTTGGCGCAAACCCCGAGCCAACAGCTAGCCCAACCAGTAGCAGCATAGCCAAGGAACGACTAGCAACCGCGCAGAACGCCGAAACACCCAATGCCACCGCGATAAGCCAGGCGGCGTTCGCAACGAACATAAGCCCAAAGTCCGCAAGCTCTAACGAGCTAGCCCCTTCCTTAACCAACAGCTGGACGTACGGGGAAAGCGAACATATATCGCCTTGCGACAGCACGCCTAACGCAGCTGGAACGATATACGCAACAACAGCAAGCTCAGCTAGCAACAGCAAAACCACCGTCACCAGCCACAACAGCATGACAAGAGCTTGCCGTTTCCTGCTCCCGCACCCCAAAGCAACCGACAAGGTGCATTTTTGCCCAACTCCGCAACAAGCTGCAAAGCCAGTCAGCACAAACAAAAGAACCCAGGCGATATTCAGCGTTAAGACCTCGTTTATGGCATCTGACGGTTCTTTCATGCCAAATAGAAAGAACAGCAAGCAATCAAACCAGGTTACGCTCAGCAAATCAGACGTTCCGTCGTACGAAGAGCCAACCTCCAACATAGTCCGCGCATCAAGTAAACTATCGGCTGCCCAAATAGACCTTACAAGAAGCGTCGCCGACAGCACCCCATAAACCACCAGGGTAAAAGAAACCGACCGATTCACCTTCCACATATAGCCAATGCCCGATACGATCCAATGCCGTTTTGTCGAGCTCATCGTGCGCCTTCAAAACGTTTAGCCTGAAAAACGGTAATGCCAAACAGCATCACAATGGCAAGCACCTGCAATCCAACCGAAACCACAAAAATTGAGGGCTGGGGCTGAAATGGCAATATCGCGTTGATGGGGGCAAACCCCGCAAGCGCGGAACCTTGCAAAGCGAACTGAAGAGCGAAGCACGCCGCCATAGGAGCAAGCAAGACAATGAACCGACTCGCAATCAAAAATGACAAGGCGCAAGAGAATGCCACGCAGGCAATACCCAAGCCTACAGCCAACGCAGAAAATAAAGCAATAAACGCTAGCGGACATGCGAAGAAGACGCTCGCCAGCGTATTGCTCGGACCAACGAAAAAGGTAAACTCAGCCGAATCCGGCCACAATGCAGGAACCAAGCACGCCGATGCCACAACGTTCAACGCCAGCGGAACAGCAATCACAACCACCGCCGCCAAACTGGCAGCAAGTATTTTCGAAACGATGTAGCGCACTCGACCAATACGCGAAACAACCTGGCACGCATACCCGGAATGATTATCAAAGCACAAGGAACTCGCTGCAGGGAAACAAGCCAGCAAGGGAAGCGCATAGTAAAACATCATGGTGAAAACTGAATACGCAGTAAGCCCTATCCAGGTATTGTAAAACGACGGCGGAAACGCGCCGTTTGCGCCACTTCGCCAAAACTGCCAGCCATCCGAATATGCAAATGGAACAGAAACCATAGCAACTTGGGCAACGCAAAGCGCCATCGCGGCAAGCAAGGCGACAGCAAAGCCGCTAGAGCAAAATGCTCGCTTAATTTCATATGCAATTGCACGTTTCATCCTATTCCCCTTCCCCCGCATTTGCCGAAAAGGGAAAATCTTCAAAAGCAAGCTTGTTCGAAAGCTGGATATACGTCTTTTGCGGATATGTCGCTGTCACCAAGTTGAATGATGCGTTTTCAAACGTATCCCACTCGTGATTGAAGCCAAACTGATTATCGGACGCAACATAGGGAACCAGCATTTCCGCAGATTGCCCCGCAGCGAGACGTCCTGCCATATTCGCAACGTTGTTTATTTTGCAAAACAATCTAGCGTCCATGCCATTCGCCCAAGCACCAGCCTGAGCCTTTACGCGAGCAGGTTCCACTATCTGTTCGCTATTGCTCTTGTTAGAAAAAACGACCCGTACGATGAGCATTTTAGTTTTTACATCGGGCCCCAACGTTTCCAATTCGCTTTGGCAATCGGAAAAAGCAAGCATCGCTTCATCTTTGGTCAGAACGCAATAACTAAGCGCCTTGGCATATACACCAGAACCTGCAGAATTCAGAATCGGCATATCTTCAGAAACTGAATAGCTAATAGGGGATTTCTGTTGAGGCGGATTATTTACCGAATAGATGCGAAACGCGCAAGCTACAGCCAAAATCGCTACAAACACAAGCGCGATCCCCAGTCTAACGTAGCGCTTGGCGGAAACCGTGCTCTTTACTTGTCTCATCTTAGCCACCCGCCTGCTCGCAACTCGCCAAACGCCCTTCCGCCATGACGAAAATCTCGTCAGCCAGAAGATCTAGCTCTTCGGCGTCGTGGCAAGCCACAACAACGATTGCCCCGCGCTCTTTTTCTTCGCCTACGATTGTTTCTACACACGCAACTCCAGATGGGTCAAGTGCATTGATAGGCTCATCCAAAAGAATGAGGTCAGGATGTTCCATAATGGCGCACGCAATCCCTAAACGTTGTTGCATACCAAGCGAATATTTGCGAAAGACTCGCTTATCACCGGGGTCAAGCCCAACACGCCGGAGGGCTTCAGCTATGTCGTCGTCGCTAGCAATCCCGCGCAGCCCAGCAAGCAACTGCAAGTTCTTAAACCCTGTGTACCGAGGCAAAAACGACGGGGTTTCTATCAATAGACCTACAGAAGCAGGGAAGTCGATGTCTTTCCCCAACTTCTTTCCATTAACGAAAACACCGCCCGATGTTGGAAACAGCAAACCAGCAATCGCGCGTAGCAGCATAGTTTTGCCAGATCCGTTCTTACCACGCAAGCCATAACATGTCCCCGGTTCAAAAGCAAGATTAACGTCATCAAGAACCGTTACGCCTTTTATAACCTTCGTATAATGAGATACTTCTATACGCATCGAAGGCTCCATTCGACAGAGGGCATTGCGAGCGAAACGCAATGCCCTCGCATCATTATTACCAATCTATGCTATCTGGGCTCCATACGCCGGTTATCGTCGTGTCATAGCCGACATAATTGTTAAACCACAGCAAAGCGCGTGGATAGCCGCACTCATTCACGTTGTTCAACATAAAGTCGCTGGTATTAGACCCCCACCAATAAATTGGACTCCCAACAAACTGAACGTTCCAGCTCCATCCCGTTGCCGCAACTTCAACTTTATGGGGCGCACCGCTATAGCACGAGTTCCAGGCAGAAGAATCATTCCACTTCTCACGGGCATCCGTATACGAAACATTTGATGCATAGGCAAAACTCGAATAATAAGTATCACTCCAGTTGCCTTGACTGTAATCGTATGCATACGCTGAGTCGCTCACACTAGCGGCTACACCGAAAGCCAACGCGCAAGCAGCCAGTGCAGCAACAAACCTCAGCTTCAGCGTACTATTCTTCCCAACATGTTCCATAATCATCTCCCTTCATTTTTTGAACATCTGCTTGTCCGATATCGGTTATCTTATTTTTGTAACACGGCTGTTTATGCTCGATTGGACACCATCGGTTTGCGACAAGCAACTAATTGTCGCCTATGCCCCTACACCGACTTTACGGTCGACAAACCCGAGGTCCTTCTATAATCGAACTCGAACTCAACTTTGATTGGATTAACATATGAACATTCAGCAGCTCAGCTATTTTTCCACAGCCGTAGACACCAGCAGCTTTAGGGAAACCGCCCGAGCGCACTTCGTAACGCCCGCCGCCATATCGAAGGCGCTAGGCGATTTGGAGACAGAGCTTGGCGTAAAGTTATTCGTAAAGGAAGGGCGCGCCATCGTCCCAACAGAAAAAGCCCTGCTTCTTAAACCTGTTGCCGATGAAATCAATAGCAACGTCAAGGAATTCGTACGCTTGGCCAAACTGACCGAAGAGGGGAACGGCACCCCAAGAACGTTTATCCTTGCTGCAGCTTATGCCCCGGCAAGAAGCAAACTTATCGAACATGATGAATTAGAGGCTCTGGAATGCCTTGACCCACAACGAAGATTTATCATCGTGAGAAGAGACAGCGGGTCGTGCTTGTCGGCCGTAATCGAAGGGGCCGTTGACGCCGCCCTTATCCTCGGGGAACCGAAAAACGAAGCTCTGGCCTTCACTCGCATTGGCACGTCTCGATCGATCATCGTTGTCAACAAAAGTAATCCGCTTGCAAGCCTATCCGCCGTTTCACCCGAAGACCTTCGTGGCATTACCATTGGTTGCCCTCATGACATACGATACGCTTTGCCTTTGGTTACGAGCCTATTCGACGATTTGGGTATCAAACCCCACTTTGCAAACCTTGATACGGTTGAAGACAACGTGCGATTCGTCCATGAAGACAAAGGCTGCCTCATTGCAACGAGCGAGGATTACATCACGAACATGTATCGCAATGCAGCGTTTGTCCCTTTCGCTGATGGCAAAGCGGATATTCCCATTTTCCTTGTCCGCAACAAAACGAACGACGATTTTTTGTTCGAGCCGTTAATCGAAACGCTGAAGGCTATTTTGACGTAATCCAATGGCAAGACGCGGACGCCCTCAAACGCTAATGCGTCAGCCCAAACGCACCGCTTATTGCTTCCCCGGCTTCGGCAGCACGAACATGCCCAGCACGAACGCTACCACAGGCACGGCGCATTGTAACCAGAAGCTGAAATCGAAGCCGCCGATGTCCACGCCCAGTGCGTTTTGCGAGGTGAGCGCCATCACAGCAATGAACACCGACGCCGACAAACTGCCGAACAGCTGGCGAAACGACGTGGTGATAGCCGACGCCTGCGCAAGCTCGGTTGATGGCAGCGTGGTGCATGCCCACGCCGTCAGCGGCATCATCAGGCACGCGATTCCGGTTGCACGGATGCCGTACAACACCGTGATCACCCACTCGGGTGAACTTGCGGGAATCAGCGCGAACGCTGCCGTGCCCGCTAGCACCGTAGCGCACCCCACCACAATAAGCGGCCGCGGGCCACGGCGATCGAGAAAACGCCCGGTAATGGGGTTCATCACACCCATCATGATGGCGCCGGGCAAAAGCGTAAGGCCCGACACCGTAGCCGACAGCCCTTGAATGTCCTGCACGAACAGCGGCACCATAATGGACGGCGCCATGAACATCATGTGCGCGCAGATGACGATAAGCGTAGACACCGCAAACGTGCGGTCGCGGAAGCATTGCAACTTGAGCAACGGGTTAGGAATGCGCAGCTGACGGCGCGCAAACACCGCAAGCCCCGTCACGCCCAGCACCAGCGGCACCAAGAATTCCGGGCCAGCCACCCCGCCCGATTCCAGCATAGTGGCCGCCACCATCACCAGCACGAAACCTGCAGAGTACAGCAGCGCCGACGCCGGGTCGAAATGCCCCGGATGGTCAGGGCGACGCACCACGTCTTTCAACAGGAACACGGTAAGCACCATAACCACCAACGTGATGGTTCCCAACACCCAGAAAATCGAGCGCCACCCCCATGCGTCAATGAGGAATCCGCTGATGGATGGGCCGATTGCGGGCGCGAACCCAATGATCATGCCCACGATGGACGTAGCTTGGCCGTACTGGCTTTTCGGGTAGATGTTCAGCGCCACCAGCTGCACCAGTGGCAAGCAGATGCCCGCGCCGCCCGCCTGCAGAAGGCGCGCCGCCAGCAGGCACGGATAGTTCGGCGCCAGAAGCGCGGCTGCGCACCCTGTCACGAAGCAGCCCATGGAAGCCAAGAACAGCTTCTTGGAGTTGAAGCGGTTCATCAAATACGCCGTCATAGCGCTGATCAGGCCCAACACGAAAATGTAGGCCGTGGTAAGCAGCTGGCCGTAACTGGCGCTGATGGCGTACTCATGCATAACCGCCGGCAGCGCACCGATCATCATGCTCTGAGAAATGCATGCCGCCGTGGTGCCCGACACCATAATGCTCAGCACCAAACGCCGCTGCCGCGGGGGCAAGCCGTCGCGTTCGGGTTCGGGCTTGCGCGCGGGCTTAGCAGATGCGTCGGTAGCGCTCTTAGACGCAGCAACTGTTTTCGATTGATTTGAGGAAAGTGCGTCAACCGCACTCGTTGATAACGTTCCGTTCATATTCATGCTCGTGATGGTACCAGCCGGCGCGCACCCAAACCCCAACCGCACGAAACCCGCACGGAAGCATGAACGAAGCAAGGGGCATCGGGACGTGGGTTCTGCCGGAAGCTTCCGCGGACGGAGGAGGGCGAGGAAGCGGAGGGGCGTGTTCGGCCGAGGGGTTACCGTGAACAGGGGGACGGAGGGGCGTGTTCACGTTGGCCCTTTCATTTCCCAAAGCCCCACCGTGAACACCCGCTCCGTCCCCCTGTTCACGCGAGCGTCATCCGCCGCCGCCCGTTCACGCAAGTGTTGTCCCGAACACACCGCGCCCCCTTGTTCACGAAGGCGGCATCGCGAGCGCCGCCCTGTTCGCGCTGCGCTATCCCGGACACCTGCTTCGTATCGTGAAGCTGTATTTCAAGCTAGGACCTCGCAATCTACCTGCCCCAAACCTGCAGCGATCTCCTTGCAGCTAACAAAAAGCCGGCGGGCAAAACACCCGCCGGCTTCCTAAAACCAGCTTCTACCTTATAACCCTCAGACAGCTTACCGCGCGCCCTCGCGGCGGCGCTTCATGGCAGCTGCCGCAGCTGCCGCGCCGGCGGCCACGAACGCCACGCCGCCGATGTAGAACACCTCGTCGCCATCTCCGGTCTGGGCGAGCTTGGACTCGTCTGTGCCCTTCTGCGCCTCGGCCTTGGCGTGCTTGGCGTTGGCGATCTTCTCATCGGACGCCTGCGCGGCCTCCTCCTCGGCCTTCGGGGCGGGGTGCATGCGGTCGTACCATGCCTGAGCGTCCGCGAGCTCGGCCTCGGCCTGCGCGAGCTTCTCGGCGGCCTTATCGTACGCCGCCTGCTTCTCGGCCAGGTCGGCCTTGGCGCCCACGAGCTCGGCCTCGGCCTTCTCCTTGGCGGCAAGCGCCTCGTCAAAGGCGGCCTTCTTCTGCGCTACGAGCGCCTGCAGGTCGGGGTCGGCCTGAGCGATGGCCTTGGGCAGGGCACCGGTCGCAAACGCCGCCTGCGCGGCTCCATCGGCCGCGAGCGGGGCATACAGGTCGGCGCGCTGCTGGGCCGCGTCGTAGGCGACCTTGGCGGCCGCAGCGGCCTTGGTCGCCTCGGTGAGCGCGTCGGACTTCTCGCGCACGGCCTGCTCGGCGGACACCTTGGCGGCCTCTGCCTGCTTGCTGGCCTCAGCGGCCTTCTCGTAGGCGTCGGCTGCGGGCTTCACTGCGGCCAGGCGAGCGTCTGCCGCATCCGCAGCCGCCTTCGCCGCGTCTGCGGCGCCTGCCTTCTGCGTCAGCGCGGCATCGGCCGCGTTCTGGGCGTCCTTGGCCTGCGCCTCGGCCTGCCCGGCGGCCTGGGCGGCCGCGCGCGCCTTCTCGACGGCGGCGTCCACGTCAGCCTTCGCGGCTGTCTTCTCATCGACCGCCTTCTCGGCGCGGTCGACGCGCTTCTGAGCGGCCTTCAGCTCGTCGGAGGACACCTCCTCCAGATACGCCTTCGCATCTGCGAGCTCGCCCTGAGCGGATGCGAGCTCGGAAGCGGCCTTCGATTGAGCCGCAACAGCCGTGTTCAGCTCATCGTCAGCAGCATCCAGCGCGCCCTTGGCGGTCGCGGCCTTGCCCTTGGCGGCGGCGAGCTCCGCCTGCGCGGCCTCGCTCTTCGCGGCCGCGTCGTCGCTGGCCGCCTTCGCATCGGACACCGCCTGCTCGGCCTTCACGATGCCTGCGGCGTGGCTATCGACGGCAGCCTGCGCGTCCTTTTCGGCCTGCTGCGCCAGCGTGAGCGCCGCCGCCGCTTGCGCGGCTGCGGCGTCCTTCTCCGCCTTGGTGGCGTTGGCTGCGTTCAGCTTATCGAGCGCGTCGTCCACCGCAGCCTGGTACTTCGGGTCGATATTGCCCTTCACCTTGTTGTAATACGCCATGAACAGCTGATAATACTCATCGGCGGAATAGGTTTTATCAACCTTATTTCCCAGGATATAAGCATCAGCAAAATCCTGGCATGTATATGCACCAATTTGAGCGCAGCCATATGCTAAATCGGTCGGACAAATGATGTTGATGTAATGCCCAACGCTGGCGTTCGCGCCATGGTTTTTAATAACTTCGGATGCGATGGCCTCTGCCTTTTCGCCTTCGTAGAAGTCCCATGCGTCCTTACCTTGCAAGCCCGTTACACCGTACAGGTTCGCCACAGCTTCGTCAAACCATTGCTTTTCTTTCTGATACCAACCTACGAATGGGTTGGAGTAGCCGCGGGCAATGTTTTCGCTGCCGCGGACGTTGCTCGGCGCGTGGCCGAACTTGCCGTTGGGCGTGTTTGCGACCTTATACGTATAGTTCTGATTAATCTGGGCGGCGGCCATCATAGCAGAGGACACACCAAGGGAGTCCAGACCCACAGACTTGCGGATGTCGTTGACCTTCGCCATCGTCTCGAGCGCGAGCTTCATGTTGTCGAGGCTCGTGGCCCATTTGTCCAGGTTGTCGGGGTCGGTGCCCACGCCGCCGGCGCGGTACTCCTCGTCGAAGCAAGCCTCCGGGTCGGAGAGCCATTCGATTGCGGTCTCCGCCCCGATCTCCTGGAAGAAACCGAGGGACCCCAGCTTGGCGCGCTCCTGGTACTGGGCAAGCTCGGCTTTGGCGGCCTCGAGCGCGGAGACGGCGGCATCGTAGGCGGCCTTCGCGCTCGCGACGGCGCCTGCGGCGTCGGACGCGGCGGTCTCGGCCTGCGCATAGGCCTGCTCGGCCGCAGATACCGCGACCTTGGCGTCGGCGAGCTTCTGGTCGTCCACCGCCTTCTGCTGCTTCAGCGCGGCGAGATCGTCCTGCGCCTTCGCGTAGGAGGCCTGGGCGGCCTTTGCCTTCGCGGCGGCGTCGTCGGCGGCCGTCTGAGCCTTGGTTTGCTCTGCGGCGGCGGCAGCGTAGGCGGCCTGCGCGGAATCGGCCTTGCCCTTCGCGGCCGTCACCTGAGCGTCTGCTGCATCCTTTGCAGCTTGCTTCTGGGCAACTACCTGTTCGGCGGCGGCGACCTTGGCCTTGGCGGCGGTCACCTCCTCGGAGACCTCCCCGGCCTCCACGCGGGCGAGGTCCGCCTTCGCGGCGGCGAGCTCGGCCTCGGCGTCGGCCAGCTCGCCGGCGGCGGCGTCCTGCTTCGCGGTCGCGTCGGCCAGCGCGGCATCGGCGGCGGTGGATTCCTTTTGAGCCTGGGCGTAAGCGGCCTGAGCGGCGGTGAGCGCCTGCTCGGCGGCCGTCTTATCGGCGTTGGCCTTATCGAGCGCGGCCTGGGCGTCGGCGACGGCCTTCTGGGCGCCGTCGAGCTCGGCAGACCCGCCGGCGGCCTCGTAAGCCTTCTGCGCGGCGGCGAGCGCGGTCGCGGCGTCGTCCGCAGCCTTCGCCTTCGCCTCGGCGTCGGCCTGCGCGTCGGAGAGCGCCTTCGCGGCGTCGTCCTGCTTGGCCTGCGCGTCCTTGGACGTCGCGAGCGCCTGCTCGGCGGCGGCCAGCGCGGCGTTGGCGGTGTCGAGCTGCGCCTGGATCGCCTCTGCCTTGGCGGCGTCGGCCGCAGCCTGGGACTGGTCGATCGTCTGCTGCACCTCGTCGACCTTCGCCTGGGAGGCGGCGAGGTCGGACTTGGCCGAAGCCTTCTCGGAGGCGGCCGCCGTGGCAGCTTCCTGCTTCGCCGTCAGGTTGTCCTCGCTGGCCTGCTTCTCGTCGATCTTCTGCTGCTCGGCCGGCGCTGCGCCCTCGGCCGTCAGCTTGTCCTTTGCGTCATCGCCCTCCGGCGCCGCCTTCTGCTCGTCGGCGAAGGCGCTCGCCGCGCCCACGGCCGGCGTGGCCACGGTGGAGGCCATGAGCACCGCCATGCCCGCGCGGGTCAGCTTGCCCGGCTCCTTTGCCTGCACCTTCGCGTGCTTGGCGTTTTTGATGTTTGCCATGATCTTTTCGATTCTGTTGAGGTTTGCCTGTATATCACGTAGTTCGTTTGCATATAAGCTATTTGATTATGACCCCCCCCCCGCTGCCTAGCGCAAGGCAAAATCATGCAAAAGTTGCTTTTGCACGGCCGAAAACAACAAGTTCGCGACACTTCCCCACCCCAAACAGGCTGCACAGCAGCGCCCTGTTATAGTTTGGCAACCAAATACGCGCCGGCTAGCAAGCGATAGCACGCAAGCTTGGGGAATTGGGAGTGAGAGTTGGTTAAGGAATGCCGCGGGCGAAAATGGGTGATTGGTCGGAGATTAACGTGGGTAAAAGGGAGCGTTGGATCGGAGACCAGCGCGAGCAAAAGGGATACTCAAAAGTTACCGCAAGTAGGAAGAGCCGGTGTTCGGCCGATGGGCAACCGTGAACACGGGGACGGAGGGGCGTG
>DJEE01000131.1:0-6004 GCA_002431805.1 Eggerthellaceae bacterium UBA5906 | reverse complement strand
CACCCGCTCCGTCCCCGCGTTCACGCAAGCGTCATCCCGAACACCTGCCCCACCCCGCCCATACGAACGCTATCCCGAATATCGCGTCTTTTTTGGTTTACTTCTTATTGTTGATGAAAGGAATTGCCTATGGCTCGATGCGCTCGAAGGGAATCTTGTTGCAGCACATATCACGTGATGGCTCGTGGGACCTCTAAGCAACTCATTTTCGAGGACGGTACTGACCGCAAGCGCTTTTTGGGGCTGATGCGCGCCTCGTTTCACAAGCTGAGCGTGTCCGTTCTGGCGTACGCCCTTATGGACAACCATGTTCACATTTTGGTCCAAGGCCCACTTGACGGCCTTTCCAAAGGCATGCGGCAGCTACTTGGAGCTTATGCCCTGTGGTTCAACGAACGTCATCATCGATGCGGGCACTTATTCGGCGGGCGTTTTCAAAGCGAGCCTATTGAAGATGACGACTACCTTCTGACCGTTGTTCGCTATATCCACAACAATCCGATTGCTGCCGGTTTGTCCCCTTCCGCGAATTGGGAATGGAGCAGCTATCAAGAGTATCTTGGCAAGCCGGGATTTGCGAAGACCGGTTTGGTGCTAGATATGCTGGGAGGAATCGAGGCGTTTGAGAAGTTTCACGAACTTGAGCATGTAGGCAGATTGCCGATTGACGTGCCGCAAACTTCTGCGCAGCCCAAGCGGCTATCGGACGAGCAAGCCGGCACACTGGCCGCAAGCTTAATCGGCAAAAGGTCGCTTAGCACGCTAAAACAGGCTTCGAAGAAAGAGCGCGATGCGGCCATTCGCTTGCTGAAAAACAACGGAATAGGCGCACGGCAGATTCAGCGTCTAACCGGGCTTTCCCTGGGCAGCATATCGAAAGCATAGAGACGAGGTGGCAGCGTTCAGCCGAAGGGTTACCGTGAACACGGGGACGGAGGGGCGTGTTCGGCCGGAGGGTTACCGTGAACACGGGGACGGAGGGGCGTGTTCACGGTAGCTCTTTCATTTCCCAAAACGCCACCGTGAACACCCGCTCCGTCCCCGTGTTCGCGCAGGCGTCATCCCGAACACCGCGCCGCCCCGTGTTCACGCAGGCGTCATCCCGAGCATCCGCTCCACCTCTCACGTTCACGTTGGCGTTGTCCGAACACCATATTCGTCGCAAAGTGCAAGTAAAGCGAAGAGCAGACCTTGCGAGACGCGACCAGCTCCTTTACCGCAGCTTGTCACGGCGTTGCTTCCAGTCGGGCATGAAGGTGTCCATGAGCTGGTGAAACCTTGGGCCATGGCCTCGTTCTAGCAGGTGGCACAGTTCGTGCACTACTACGTATTCCAGGCATTCGGGCGGGTAGAGCGCTAGGCGCACGTTGATGCAGATGCGGCCTGTTGAGGGCTGGCAGCTGCCCCAGCGGCTGGTCATGTTGCGGTAGGCCAGCGGGCCGGCTTTCACGCCCATGATGGGTTCCCATGCCGCTATGAGCGCCGGCACGCATGCTTGCACAACCGCACGCCACTGCGCCACTTCGGCGGGCGACGCCTGCGAGGCTTGCGCCATGGGGGTTGCCGCCACGCGCGCCATCTGCGTTTCTATCCAATCGCGCTTGCGACGCACGAAGTCCGCCACATCGGCCGGCGTCATCCAGGCGGGCGCGGAGGCCTCAACGTGGTCGCCGTCGCGGGCGATGCGCAGGTTCAGGTTCTTTACGCGTTTGCGGGACAGGCGCACCTCGATGCCGTCAACGTCCAGGATTTCCGGCGGCAGCGTGCGCGCCTTCGCGCGGGGCGCCTGCGAGCTCGACCGCCGCGTTGCGCCGGCAGAGCGCCCTGCCCCACCGGCGGAACGCGAACTGTCCGCCGCCTTACGGGAGCCTTTGCCCGCTCCCCCACGTTTGAGCTGGCCGGGGTCGACGTAGCGCGTGCGCACGGGGCCCGATTGGTTGCTATATGCCACAGCCTTTACGCCTCCAGCGCAATCTCGTACGCGGCGTTGCGCGACAGGCCGAACTCTGCCGCCAGCGTTTTGGCGATGTCCTTGTTGCGCATGCCCTCGGCCTTCAACGCCGCAGCGCGAACGCGCGCGGCGTCCTCAGCATTTTCCTGCGCCGCTTCACCCTCCGCCTCGCTGGGACCGTCGATGACCAGCACGATCTCGCCTTTGATAGCACCCGCTTCCGCACGCTTGGCGAACGTGTCGCGCAGCGCGGGTAGCGTGTCGCGCACCACTTCCTCGTGCAACTTGGTAAGCTCGCGGCACACCGCCGCCTCGCGCAGCGGGAATACCTCGGCCAGCATGGTAAGGGCGTTCACCAGGCGATTCGGACTTTCGTAGTAAATGAGCGCCGCATCAAGCGTGCGCACCGCTTCGAGCGTTGCCCTCTGCTCGCCGGCTTTGCGCGGGAAGAAGCCGCCGAAATAGAAGCGCGCGTTCGTACAGCCGCTGGCCACGTACGCCGTGGCCGTGGCGGTAGGCCCCGGCAGCACCTCAACGGGCGCGCCCGCCTGACGACATGCACGCACCAAGCGCAGGCCCGGGTCCGACACGCCCGGCATGCCGGCATCGCTGCAGTATGCGATAACCTCACCGCCAGCCACGCGCGCCACAATGCCGTCGGCGCGCGCGCCGATAAGTGCCTCGTCCAGGCGTTCCAAGCGCTTTTCGATGCCGAACGCCGCCAGCAGCTTGCCCGTCACGCGCGTATCCTCCGCACACACCACGTCGGCCTTGGCCAGCGCGTCAAGCGCACGCTGCGGCATGTCGCCCAAGTTGCCAATAGGCGTCGGGCAGATAATCAGCTTGCCAGCCATTACGCCCTTGTTTCCTCGACGTCTAGCTTGCCGGCTTCTTCGGCTTGCGGGGTTGCGGCTGCTGTGCGGGCGGCGCGGGCTTCGGCTTCCTTGTCGGCCAGGTTGCTTTTCGCCACCGCGATCATCAGCTTGATGCGGTTGAGCTGGTTGACTTCGGACGCACCGGGGTCGTAGTCAACGGCCACGATATTGCTTTCTGGGTAGCGGCGACGCAGCTCCTTGATGACGGCCTTGCCCACCACGTGGTTGGGCAGGCACGCGAACGGCTGGGTGCACACCACGTTCGGCGCGCCCGTGCGGATAAGCTCCACCATCTCAGCGGTGAGCAGCCAGCCCTCGCCCATCGAGTTGCACAGCGACAGGATCTCGCTTGCGTAGTCGGCCAGCTCGTAGATGCTCGCCGGCGGGTTGAAGCGCGTGGACTCCTCAAGTGCCTTGGTCACCGGCGCGCGCAGAGCCTTCACCACGCGTAGGGCAATCTTGCTGCCCACAGCGCCCTTGGCGGAACGTCCCAGCGGGTCCTTCTGGAAGATACCGCCCGCGGCGCCGAACAGGAAGAACTCGATCAGGCCCGGCACCACGGCCTCGCAGCCCTCGCGCTCGATGACGTCAACGATCTGGTTGTTGGCCGTGGGGTGGAACTTCACCAGAATCTCGCCCACCACGCCTACGCGCGGCTTCGTGCCCTCGCCTTGCAGCGGCAGCGTGTCGAAGTCCTCGACGATCTGCTTGACCGTTTGCTTGAACTCGCTGCGCTTCACGCCGCGTTTCAGCTGGCGCTTGCACTCGTTCATCCAGTGGTCGAACAGGGCGTTTGCGCTGCCGGGCTCCACCTCGTAGGGGCGCG
Source organism: Eggerthellaceae bacterium UBA5906 (assembly GCA_002431805.1). GTDB lineage: Bacteria > Actinomycetota > Coriobacteriia > Coriobacteriales > Eggerthellaceae > Senegalimassilia. The sequence continues at coordinate 2,352 of DJEE01000131.1, read as the reverse complement.
TGCGGTACAGGCACATCATCAGCAGGTCGCCATACTGCAGCGCCGACACGGCCTGATACAGCATGGCCGGCGTGATGGAGAAGCCGGGGTTCGATTCGCCCAGGTCCTTGAAGCTGATGGCGATGACCGGGATATGCGACAGCCCAACCGATTTCAGCGCCTTGCGAATCAGCGAGATGTAGTTGGTGGCGCGGCAGCCGCCGCCCGTTTGCGTGATGAGCACGGCCAGCTTGTCGGTGTCGTACTTGCCCGACATAACCGCTTCCATGATCTGGCCCGTCACCAGGATGGACGGGTAGCAGATGTCGTTGTTCACGTACTTCAGGCCCGCGTCCACCGCTCCGTGGTCCACCGACGGCAGCAGTTCCACGTTGTAGCCGAAGCGCTCGAAGATGGGCACCAACAGCTCGAAGTGGTACGGCGCCATCTGCGGGGCCAGGATGGTGTAGCCCGCATCACGCATCTCCTTGGTGAACTGGGCGCGCGGGAACTCCGTAGACGCGCTTTCACGCTGCTTGAACTCGGCCTGCACCTCGGGCGTGGCCTTTTCCGTGAAGCTTGCAGGCGGCTTGATGGCCTCGGCCACCGCTTCCACTGCCGCCTCATCGGCCCCGCCGGCCTGCTTGCCGGCGGCACGTTCCTCGGCCTCGGCCAGCAGTTTTTCCACGTCTAAGCTGCACGCGCCGCAGCCAGCGGTGTTTTGCGCCTGCTCGGCGGCCTTCGCCTCGGCCTCTTCGTCAGCTTGGTCTTTCAGCGCGGCAAGCAGGCTGCGCACGCGGATGCGCGCGGCCCCCAGGTTGGACACCTCGTCGATTTTCAGCACGGTGTACACCTTGCCGGCGGATTCCAAAATCTCCTGCACCTGGTCGGTGGTCAGCGCGTCAAGGCCGCAGCCGAAGCTGTTCAGCTGGATGAGGTCTAAGTCCTTGCGCTCCGACGCCACCTTGGCCGCGGCGTACAGGCGCGTGTGGTACATCCATTGGTCCACCAGGCGGATGGGGCGCTCGAGCGTGCCTAAGTGCGCAATGGAGTCCTCGGTGAGCACAGCCAGGCCGAAGCTGGTGAGCAGCTCGGGGATGGCGTGGTTAATTTCCGGGTCGTTGTGGTACGGACGGCCTGCAAGCACAATACCGTGCGTATGGGTCTTCTCCATCCACAACAGCGTTTCGGCACCCTTCTCGCGCATGTCGGCCTTGAATGCCTCGTCTTCGGCCCATGCGGCGTCAACAGCGGCATCCACCTCGGCCTGCGTAGGCGCGGCGATGCCTTTACCGCACAGCTCGGGGTGCGCCTGAATCAGCTCCACGAACAGGCGCTTCTTCAGGTGCTCCTTCTTGTCGTAAGGCAGCCACGGGTTCAAGAACTGCGTCGTGGACGTGCGCAGCTCGTCGATGTTCAGGCGCAGCGCCTCGGCGTAGCTGGCCACGATGGGGCAGTTGAAGTGGTTGCCGGCGCCCTCGTCTTCCTGGCGCTCCCACTTGCTGCAGGGGAACCAGATAAAGTCGGGGTGCTTTTCCAGCAGGTTCATGATGTGGCCGTGCGACAGCTTCGCCGGGTAGCACACGCTTTCCGACGGCATGGACTCGATGCCGGCTTCGTAGGTTTTCTTCGTGGACGGGTCGGACAGCACCACGCGCCAACCCAGCTTCGTGAAGAACGTGAACCAGAACGGGTAGTTCTCGTACATGCTCAGCGCACGCGGGATGCCCACGGTGCCGCGCGGCGCATCTTCGGCCGCCAGCGGCGTGTAGTGGTCGAACAGGCGTTTGGACTTGTATTCGAACAGGTTCGGAACCGCCTCGCCCTTGGTGGCCTGGCCGAGCGCGCCGGCGCCCTTCTCGCAGCGGTTGCCCGTGATGAAGCGGCGGTGCTTGCCGGTGGCCTCGTCGCGGCCGAAGTCGTTCACGGTAAGCAGGCAGTGGTTCGCGCACGCCTTGCAGCGCACGGTTTTGTGCGTGGGGGCAAGCGCGCGCAGCGCATCGATGCCGAGCATAGAGGTGCGCACGTCGGTCGACCTGCCCGCACGCTCGGCGGCGCGCACGGCAGACTGGTAGCGGTCGCGCGCCAACAACGCCGCGCCGTAAGCGCCCATGTTGCCCGCGATGTCGGGTCGCACGGCGTTCACGCCGGCCAGTTGCTCGAACGCGCGCAGCACGGCATCGTTGAGGAATGTGCCGCCCTGTACGATAACCTTGCTGCCCACTTCTTTGGGGTCGCGAATTTTAATGACCTTGAACAGGGCATTCTTGATAACGGAAATGGCCAGACCCGCGGCGATATCGCCCACGGTGGCGCCTTCCTTCTGCGCCTGCTTCACGCGGCTGTTCATGAACACGGTGCAGCGGCTGCCCA
>DJEE01000136.1:6799-18485 GCA_002431805.1 Eggerthellaceae bacterium UBA5906 | reverse complement strand
CAAGGGCAACACCAGCAAACCCGCCAAAGCACGCAACAAGCGAATGCCGCTGCAACGGCCGATTCCTCTTTGCAAGCGACTTTGCTTCAACCGCTGCCAAAAATTGCGCTGATGTGCTCTTCAAGAGGGTTCCCTTAGCGCGGTTAACGTATCACATGTACCGATCGCGGCGATTTAAGCCACGAACGAAATACAAGCAGGCAGTTCGGCGCTTTTGCGGCCCCTTTCTTATGAGGCAAGCACACATTATCGCAATTTTTGGCAGCAAGCACACGCGTACTCCCCTAAAACAGTCTCGTGACGGCCGCCGCGGCCTCAGCGTCATGCTTTGCCCCGCGGCCTGCGCGCATAAAAAAGCCCGCGCCTATACTTGCGCGGGCTTTCTCGAATTCATGTTGTTTAGCAACCCATGTTACTTGGTCGACAGCATTACTTGCGCTTTACGGCCTTGAGCTTCTTGGTGCTGCTCGCGCCAGCTTCCTCGGCTTCTTCTTTCGCAAGTTCCTCGTTCTGCTTCTTGATGCGGTTGCGCAGCACAATACGCGCCAGCAGCAACGACACCTCGTACAGCACGACAAGTGCGGCAAACATCAGCAGCATGGTAACCGGCGACGCGTCGGGCGTGATGATAGCGCAGAACACCAGCAAGCCAACGTAGATGCCGCGCCAGCTGTTGCGCAGCTTCTTGTACGGCACCACGTTGAACACCACCAGGTAGAAAATCACCAGCGGCAGCTCGAAAGCAATGCCAAAGCCCAGCTCAAACTTGATGATGATGTCAACGTAGCTGGACATGCGCGGGGTAACGGTGCCCAGGCCAAGCGCCTGGTCGGTCAACCACTGAAACGCCGGGTTCAAGATAATGCAGTAGCAGAAAATGGTGCCTACGATGAACAGCGCCACTGCCGCGGCAAACGTGGGGATGAACCACTTGCGCTCGTTGGGCTTAAGCGCCGGCAGGAAAAACGCCAGCAGCTGCCACAAGATAACCGGCGAGCACGCCACGATGGCCGCCCAAATGGAAATCTTGAAGCGCGTGGAGAACGCCTCGAACGGGTCGATGGCCATAAACGACGGCATGCCATCAGGGCCCTTCGGCAGGTAATCGGCAATGGGGATCATCAGGAACTGGCCCATGGTAGGCGTGGCGAAGTAGAACACGCAAACGCCAATGAGCAGGCACACCACGATGCGCACCAAGCGCATGCGCAGCTCGCCCAGATGATCGAATAGGGGCATACGCGCCGGTCCGATAGGCATCGGTTACTCCCCCTTCGTTTCGGTAGAGGCGGACTGGGTAGCAGCGGATGCAGAAGCGGCAGGCGCTGCGGCAGGAGCAGCTGCGGGCGTTGCGGCCTCGGCCGACTTTGCGTCGGCGGCGGCCAGGGCGGCCTGCTTGGCAGCCTCGGCCTTTTCGGCGTCGGCGGCTTGCTTGGCGGCGCGCTCGCGATCGTAGCGAGCCTTGCGCTCGCTGAAGCTTTCCTGCTTGGCAACCGTGCGCGGCTGCTGGGACGCAGCCTTCGACGGAGCAGAATGCGAAGCAACCGCCTTGGTTGCGGAGTTCACGGCTTTGCTTGCACCGTTGGCAGCCTTCTTGCCGGCATCGGCGGCTTTCTCCATAACGTCAAGCGGGTTTTTGAACGGTTCGTCGGAGTCGGGGTCGTACACCTCGTTCTTGATAACCTTATTCATTTCCTCTTGCGCATTGCGGAATTTGCCGATGGCCTTGCCAAGCGTTTTCGCCATGGCGGGCAGCTTGTCGGGGCCGAACAGCAAAAATCCGAACAGCAGAATGAGGAATAACTCAAATCCACCGATACCAAACAAAGCAATCCCCTTTGTGCGTTGTCCACTACATCCGTTGCGTCATTCACAACAGCCATTCATAGTAGCACAAACCCCGTTCACGCCCCTGCGCGCAGCTGCTCTACAGAAAAAGCATTCCCGAGGAATTACACAGAGGCCCGCACGCATGCACCACGAAGGCCGGCGCCCTTGCGGGTGCCGGCCTTCGCTACTCATATATATGTTGCGCGAGCCGCCCTTAGGGTGCCCGCCGCGCAACGCCGCGCTACATAGACAGCACGGACAGCGCGATGGTGGGAATGCCCAGCGCCAGCACCAAAATGACGCACACCACCACGGTGAAGATTTTCTTGGTGCGCGCTGCCGCCTCGCGGCGTGCCTTTTCGCGTGCTTCGCGTTCCTGAGCAGCCTTAATGCGTTCGGACTTTTGCTTTGCCGTAAGTTTTTGATTCGATCCCATGTGTTACCTCAACTTGCTGCGAATCTCAATGACGCGCGCAATGTTGCGAGCGATTTCCACGCCCACATGCCAGTGATTCTTCTCGTACAGCACCTTGCCACCCACCATGGTCATCAGCACGTCGGTGCCGTTGCAGGCGTTCACCACCGACGAGACGGGGTCGGTGCCGGGCGTTTGATGCGAACCGGACAGGTCCACGGCAATAACGTCGGCAAACTTGCCCACGTCTAGGCTGCCCACCTTGTCGTCGATTTTCAGCGCGCGGGCGCCGCCTATGGTGGCCAGCTCAAGCATGGTTTCCGACTTCATGAACGAGCGCTGGTTCACGGCGCGCTGGATGAGCATGCCGATGTGCATCTCAGCGATCATATCGGTGGAGTCGGTAGCGGCGGGGCTGTCGGTGCCCAGGCCCACGCGCAGGCCGTTGTTGATGAACTCGTCAAGCGGCGCCACGCCCATACCCAGCTGCGCGTTGATGCGCGGGCAGCTGGCAATGGCCACGTCGTATTCCTTCAGCTTGGCCACGTCGCGGTCGTTCACGTACACGCCGTGCACCACCATGGTGTTGTCGCTTTCGAACGCGCCCCAGTTCAGCGCGTAGTTGATGGGCGTGGTGCCCGTGGGCAGCCACGGCGGAATTTCCACGAAACCGCGTTTGGAATCCATGGAGTGCACGGAAAACGGCGACGAGCCATAGCGCACGAAGTCGCATTCCTCGCGGTCGCCCGCCAGGCGCAGGGCCACGGGCACGTTTTGCTTGGCGGCGAACTGCGCAACCCTGCGGAACATTTCGGGGTGGCACGTGAACACCGGCGAGGGCGACAGGCCGATGGTCACGCGGTTGGAGTCAACTTCTTCGCGCCAGTGCATCAGGTCGTTTTCCGCCTGGTGCATGGCGAAATCAACGCGGCGGCGATCCATGGCGCCCACTTCGCGGTAGATAACGCTGCGCATGCCCAGCTTCTGCGTTGCGGTGCAGCTAGCGCCCGACGACGTGATGTCGGCCACCGTGGTGATGCCGCTCGACAGCGCTTCCAGGCCGCCCAAAATAGCGGAGTCATACCAGTCGGCAACGTCAAGCTTGGCGGAAAGCTCGCGCATGGCCATAATCCACGTGGCGTACGGCACGTCGTGCACAACGCCACGCAGCACCGCGTTTTCCAGGTGCGTGTGCAGGTCTACGAAACCGGGCAGCAGCGCAGCCTGGCCGTAGTCGGACACCTCCTCGTCGGGATAGCGCAACTTGAGCATGGCAGCGGTTCCGACGTCGCGAATTTTGCCGTCGCGAACGAGCACCGCGCCGTTTTGAATGGGCTCCGATGTGATGGGAAGCACGTACTGCGCGCACAAAAGCATGGATGGCCTCGCTTGTTCCGTGATTTGCAAGTAAACACGTATGATAGCACCGATACGACCGCGCGCCGCGCATCCACGAAAGCAACGCGGTGAGCGGGCTGGACCCGGCTTGCCGGTTGCGTGAACGGGGGACGGAGGGGTGTTCACGGTAGGCCTTTGGGAAATGCGAGGTTTATCGTGAACACCCGCTCCGTCCCCCGTTCACGGCGGCTTCGACCCGAGCGCCCGCCCGCGCGGCCGCTACTTCAGCGGCAAGGTGGCGGTGAAGGTGGTGCCGGCTTCTTCAGTGCTGGTTACGGTTAGCGTGCCGCGGTGCTCCTCGGCGATGGCGCGGGCGATGGCAAGCCCCAGGCCATGGCCGCCGGTGCCGCTTGTGCGCGCCTTGTCCGCGCGGTAAAAGCGGTCGAACACGTGCGGCAGGTCCTCGGGCGCAATGGGCGCGCCGGTGTTGCGCACCGTCAGCTTCGCCTGCTTGCCCGCGCGCGCAAGCGTTGCCTCAACGGTGCCGTGCGCGTCCACGTACTTGCATGCGTTGTCGATGAGCGTGCTGGCCAACCGGCGCAGCCGCTGCTCGTTGCCGGTAAGCGCAATGCCAGGTTCCACCTGTGCCTCGAACGTTACGCCGCGTTCGAACGCCACGGACTCGAACTGCAGCAGCTCGCCTTCCATCAGGTCGGATAAGTCAACGCGTTCCATGGCAACCGGTGCCGCGCCGCTTGACGCGGCGGCCTCTTCCTCATCCATTTTCGCCAGCGCCAGCAAATCGCCCACCAGGTGCTGCATGGCCTCGGCCTCGTGCTGCGTGCTTTCCAGCCACTGGCTTTGGCTGGCCACGCTGCGCTCGGGATGCTCAAGGGTGATAGACGTGTTCGCCAGGATGACAGTAAGCGGCGTTTTCAGGTCGTGCGACGCATCAGCCACAAACCGGCGCTGCTGCGTCCAGGCGCGGGCCACCGGGCGCAGCGCCCAGCGGCTGAAAAACAGGCTGATGATGAAGAACACCGCCAGGGCGCCCACTTTCACCACGGCAAGCGTGAGTGCCAGCGACTGCCAGCCATTTGCGGTGCACGCGTCGGCGAACGCCAGGTACATGGTACCGTTCACCTGGCGTTTTAGGTAGAACAGGCCCAGGTCGGGCAGCGCGGCGAAACCTTCGTCGGCGCTAGCAAGCTCCGTGCCGGCCTGTTCAAGCACGTCGTCGCTGATGGAAGCGGTGTTGAAACGGCCCGATGCCGCCATGGTGCCGTCGGTGTCCACCGTGAACAAGGCGATGGGGATGACCTGATCGCCGTTGCGCTCGTGCCCGCCGATGGTGGGCGGCGTGGCGCTGTGGTCTGCGGTAGACGCGCTTTCGGCCGCAAGGGTAAGGGCCGCGCCCTGCGCACCCGATTCACTCGCGGCCGGCACGCCCTCGCCCGCTGGCTCAGCCGCTTGCCCCTCGGGCTGCTGCGCCTCGCCCGCTGCCGCGTCTGCCGGTTGGCCCGCATCGGCGGCCGGCTGCGCATCCGTTGCCGGCTGCGCGCTTTTGTCGCCCGCCTGTTTCCCCTGATGGTCGGCCGCTTGCGAGATGGCGTCGTCCAGCGCCGCGTTCACCATGGCAACGCTTTGCTGATGGTTCACCACGCAAATGGTGGCGAACACCACCGTAAGCACCACGGCAACGGTGGCCATGTTCAACGCGATGAACTTGATGCGCAGCTTCTTGAGCATATGCCGCCCGCCTTACGCCGCGGTTTCGCCGTCGGCCGCAAAGCGATAACCGGCTTTACGAATGGTTTCGATGCACGCGGTTGAACCCAAAAAGCGCATCTTCTTACGCAGGAAGCTTACGTACGCCTCCACGTTGTTGTCCTCGGCCGTAGACTCCATGCCCCACACGCGCTCGATGAGCACCTCTTTCGACACCACTTGGCCCGGGTTGCTCATAAGCACTTTGGCCAGGGAAAACTCCTTGAACGACAGGTGGATGGTTTTCTGGCCGCACGTAAGGTCGTAGCTTTCCAGGTTCAGCGTAAGGTCGCCGGCCGTCAGCTTTTCGAAGATGACCTCGCCCTGGCGGCGCGTAAGGGCGCGCAGGTGAGCCAGCAGCTCGGCAGGGCTGAACGGCTTGGTCATGTAGTCATCGGCGCCGCTGTCTAGGCCCGTGATTTTATCGGGCACGGCGTCGCGCGCCGTAAGCAGCAGCACTGGCGTGCTCACGCTTTTGCGGCGCAGCTCGGCCACCACGGTGAACCCATCCATTTTCGGCAGCATCACGTCAAGGATGACCACGTCGTAGATGCCGCTTTCGGCATACGCTAACCCATCGGCGCCGTTGTGCACCACGTCGGTGCCGTAGCCGTTTTCCTCCAGGATGTGCGCAAGGGCGCGCGCCAGTCGCACGTCGTCTTCCACAATGAGGATTTGCATGATTTGCCTTCCGTCCCGTCCGCCCGCGCCAACACGCGGGCGCATTTGTTCGGATACCAGTATACGGCCCAGCCTGAAAACGGGCTTAAAGAACAGCCGCAGGCTGGCGGCAAAGGCAAAATGCGCAGCAAAACGGGGTGCGCTGCACGGAAAAGTCGATACGTTTGGATTTTAATGCGACCCTGCGAAGTAGGGCCGCAGATTGGATTCACGTTTTCCCTGGTCAGGAGCTTGGCGAAAAACGGGTTCCCTTGCTGTTGCGAATTAAAATCCAAACGTATCGACTTTTTGGCTTGCCGCGTCGGGCTGATACCTTCCGGCAGCAGGTTCGCCCCCCACGGCCGGTTGGCGCCCCCGGCATCAGGTTGACGCCGCTTCGCGACAGGCTGACGCTCCCTCCCCTCGGCGGGCAAACATGGCCCGAACGCAGCGAAGGCCGCCCCGAGGGGCGGCCTTCGCTGCTTGTTGACGCTTCGCTAGCGCTAGCGTTCGTATACTTGATCGCAGCCGAGCAGGTCTTTCATGGTGTGCCAAATTTGGTGCGGGTCGTCGATGGGATGCGCCAGCGGCTTCATCTCGTAACGCTCCACCGCGCCCGACAGCAGGTCAACAGCAAACACCTCGTCGGACAGCGTGAGCGCGTGCTTCGGGCAAATGTCCGTGCAGCAACGGCACTTCACGCAATCGCCCGGGAAATGCTCCACGCCAAACGTGCCGTCCTCGTCAGTGAACTTGCTGATGGCACCCGTCGGGCAGAACGTGGCGCACATCTGGCAGCTGCTGCATTTGTCCGGGTCGATGATTACATGGCCCCACAGGCGCGTCTCAATCATGACGTCTTGCGGCTCGCCTAGGCTGGCCAGGCTGTTCAGCAGCAGTTCGCGGCGATCGGGGATGAAGTGCGGCAGCGTGCCGTCCTCCATGACCTTCTGGAAACGCGGCTCGGGCTTGTCCTCGATACCCAGCGTTTCTTTCACGGCGTAGTCGGCCGTGGTGCCGGCGGCGGTTTTCGCCTCGGACTTCATGTCGGTGAAGAACTTGCGCTTGTCGGCGTCGAAGGAAGCCTTGCCTTCCAGACGCACCTGGTGCGGGAACTTTTTCACCAGGTCAACGCGCATGGGGCTGTTCCAGGTTTCCAGCAGCGTGTTTGCCGTGTCGCGCACCTTTTCGGCCATATGGAAGCCGGTGGCGTGCTCGCACTCGGCGCACTTGCCCTCAACTAGGCTCACGTGTTTCGCACCGGCAACCGCCAACGTGGTTAGCAAGCTTTCCTCCACGCGGCCCAGGCACGTGACGGACACGACCTTTTCCATGTCCAGCAGGCCTTCGGCGGCTTGCACGATTTGCTCGCAGGCGATAACCACCTCGCCGTCGGCCGCGCGCATGGCCTGGATGCACTGATGCAGCAGCTCGGCGTCGTTGGGATGATGAGCCTCAAGCGCGCACGTTGGGCACACCGTGGCGCACGTGCCGCAGCCGATGCACTTTTCCGGCGAGATGATCAGCTCGTTGTCGTCGTAGGAAATGCAACCCGACGTGCACACTTCCGCGCACTTCATGCATTTGGCATTGCGATTGCGCACAACGGCGCAGCGGTTCTGGTGAACCGTAATGTCAACGCTCTGCAGTTTTTCGAGCAGACCGAAGAAATTCTTAGCGCTTGGCATTTCTGCCCCTTTCTCGTCTACCCCCTTGCAAACCGCCAGTATAGCGGTTTCCCTCCACCAGTTGCCCCCGCAACCTGAAACGTTAACGCTGGCAAACAGCAATATACCAGCGTTAAACAGGCCCGCCCGCAAAGGCGGACCCGCCATTTTTGCGCGACCAAACGCGCAACGGCTCACGCCCCCTGCTTCTGTGCACGGTTTTGCAGGGCGCAAGCCGCTGGTTCCTTTCAGCCGCGCAAGCTAACCTGGGGTTTTGCGTCTTCGCGCTCGGCTAAGCCTTCAGAAACCGTGCACGAAAGCTACCCCATGCCGAATTTCGACGCTCCAAGCTGCAAAGCCGCGCACGGAAGGACACCCCCACGCGACAGCCGTGCCCCGAATGCTCGCGCAGCACGCACATCGCGAGACACGACGCAGAAGCCCAGCTAGCACGCCCGCACACAGGGTACAAGGCGGGCGCCTTGCACAAACAGTACGGAGCCCGAAGCAGACGTCTTACGCGAACGCGCCAGTTTCGGCATCGAACTCGCGGATGGCGCCATCGGCGTACTCGATGCCCCACGTGCTGTAGTCCACGTCGAACGCAGGCAGCACCGGCGCAGAGAACGCGGGTTCGGGCTGCTCCTCGGCAGCCTGGTCGTCTGCGCCTGCAGGCGCGGCCTGGTCGGCAGCCTGGGTGCCTGTGGCTTCGGCGGCCTGGGCAGCTTCGGCGCCAGCAACCTCGGCGACTTCCTCGGCAGCTGCGGCTTCCTCGGCAGCGGCGGCTTGCTCGGCAGCAACCCGCTCGGCCTCGGCAGCCTCGGCGGCTGCCAGCTGTGCCTCGTAGCTAGCGCGCGACGGAATGCGCACACATGCGACGCCGTCGCCGAACGCGCCCTCGTTCATGAGGTCGCGCACGCGCTCGACCATGTCAACGCCGTCGGCCGGGAACGACGAATCGCTGCCCGTTTTCACGGCCATAAGCGCGTTGTCGCCGAACTCCAGCTCAAGCCAGTGATACGGAAAAGCCGGCTCGCCGTTTTCAGCATGGATGTTGTTCGCGGCCGTGATGGTATTGGACACCTTCGCAAACATGTTGTGCAGCCACTTAGGCATAACGCCCTGCCACAGCTCTTGCGCCTCGGCGTCGGACTTGTCCCAGTACGGGCGATGCAGCTTGATCATGAAACGCATCACGTTTTCCACGCGCTGTTCGTCGGCCGGTTTGTGCGACTGAACCAGCGAAGGCGCCACGTAGGAATACGAGCGCTTAATGTCGGCAACCTGCTCGTCGTTGAATAAACGTTCGTCCAGGTCCATACGCAAAATTAAAGAGGGTCGAATAAAAGCGGTCATGGCTCATCTTCCTTTCTTGAGAGCAAAGCAAACGGGCGCCGCTTCCTGCGTGCGTCCATTCGTTATCCACTTGCATTCTTCCCCAAACCCCGTGGCGAAGTATCGCGCAACCGCCCGCCCGTTGTCAAACGCCAGCCACCGAGATGACGGCTTGTGCGCCGCCAGCAAATTATCCTCAAGAAAGCACAACGCTTACCGCTAACTGCCGTCTTGACACCGCCCGCCGAGGACGCATATCATCGCAAGCGGGGAGTCCGCCGGCGTGCGAGAGGCGCGCGGCAGACATTGTTTGCAAAAGCTGGAGCTTCAGGGGTGAAGTTCCCGGAGTCGGTCTTACGGGCCGGCACTGTAGCGTCATGCCACAACGGCAGACGCTTGTTTTAGTTGTAAGCGATGTCTGGGAGGGGCGGAGCATGTCTGATTCCACTTTCGATCTGTTCGATTCCGAGCTTGATGAGTTCGATCCGCTAGAAGATACCGGCGCCGACGAGGACGAGGACGCCGAAGGCGGCGACTACACCGCCATTAGTTCCGCAACCGATACGCCCGAAGAACAGCAGACTGAACCTGCTGACATGCGCACGCCGGAAGAGCGCATCGACGACCTGTTCGCATCCATGGCCCCGCGCCGCAAGGTGCTGCTGGGCATTCTGGCGTTCGTTGAAATGCCGCAAACCGTCAACGACGTGAACGCCCACGTCGACAAGCTGCAAGAAGACAACTTCAGCGTGTACTCGGCCGCCAATCTGTGCAACCTGCTTGAGCGCGCTGGCGCCATCGAGCGCGTAACCGCCGACGGCACGCCTGCCGACGAGGTTGAGGTTGAGCCGAAAACCGTTGTGGTGGACGGCGTGGAGTACCTGGAAGCCGCCGAGCCCGTTGAGGTGTTCTGGCGCATCACCGAGGCTGGCCAGGCAAAACTCGATTCCGACAAGCCCGTCGACCGCCTGCGCGCGCTGCTTGACGAAGACGCGCACTACGCCGTTATCTACAAGCGCATCCTCACGCTGTGCGCGGCTGACGGCGGCGCCACCACTCCGGCCATCAACGGCAAGGTTGACAACGACCCGCTCGTGCAAAAGCCGCGCCTGTACGCGCCGCACTTCGTTGACAAACTGGAGAAATGCGACGCGCTGGAATGGTGCAAAGCCTGGTACACCACCGAAATTGGCAAGCAAGGCCTGGAAATGCTGGCAGACGTCGTGGACGCACCCGCGGCTGAATCTGAGGAGAACTAATCATGGCTGAGAACACCAACACCGCCGTCGAAGAGGCAACCACCGACGAGCTTATCAAGCTGATCGAGCAACGCGCTGCAACCTATGGCCTGCTCAGCCGCTTGTTCCGCGTGGAAATCGACCAGCCGCTGCTTGACCAGCTGCACGGCATGCGCTTCCCCGCCGCAACGGGTAACTCCGACGTTGACGAGGGCTACCTGCGCCTGGCCAAGTACCTGTCCAACACGTGGGAGAACAGCCTGACCGACCTGGCCGTTGACTACACGCGCGTGTTCATCGGCCACGGCGTGGACGCGTTTTCCGCCGCGTACCCGTTCGAAAGCGTGTACACCTCCGAAAAGCGCCTGCTCATGCAGGACGCGCGCGACGAGGTGCTGGCCATTTACCGCTCCGCTGGCCTGGACAAACAGGACAGTTGGAAAGAGGGCGAAGACCACGTGGCGCTTGAGCTGGAGTTCGAGCAGATTCTGGCCAACCGCGCGGCCGACGCGCTGCGTCGCGGCGACGAAGACGGGGCCGCCGCGCTTTTGACCACGTCGAAGAACTTCCTGGAAGACCACCTGCTTTCCTGGGTTCCCATGATGACCGCCGACATGAAGCGTTTCGCGAAAACCGACCTGTACCAGGGCCTGGCATACCTGACGGACGGCTTCTTGAACACCGACAAGGCGTTTCTGGACGACGTGCTCACCGAGGACGAATAGGCACCACCCGCCGTGCGCGAGCGGAAGCCGGCGCGCACGGCGGTTTGCACAACAAAGGCTTCCCGGCGTGGAGGGCGCCGGATTTGGGGGCTGACATCGGGCTAGAGCGAAAGAAGGAGCGATGGAGAACACCGAGAACCGCACGGACCTGCCCGAAGACCGCGCGGACAAGACGAGCGCAGCTAGCGGGGCAAGGACGAAAGCTGCACAAAACGGCGAACAAACGAAAACGGGCGGCATGACACGCCGCACCCTGTGCTTGGGCATTGGCGGCGCTGCCGTGATGCTGGGCCTGGGCGGCCTGAAGTACGTGGCGCCGCAAGCCATTATTCGCCCTCCGGGAGGACAAGACGACGAACGCCTGATCAGCGCATGCATCCGTTGCGAGAAATGCTACGAGATTTGCCCGCGCGACGTTATTCGCCCGGCGCATATTGAAGACGGCATTTTGAACATGCGCACGCCAACGTTCGACTTCAGCGACAACTACTGCGACTGGTGCACCGAGGAAAACGGCGGCACGCCGCTGTGCGTGTCGGCATGCCCCACGCGCGCACTTGAGCTGCCCGCGGGTGCCACGAAGGAGAACACCATCATCGGCCGCGCCGTTATCAACACCGACTGGTGCCTGGCGTACAAGCTGATTGGCTGCCGTTTCTGCTACGACGCCTGCCCGTATGAGGCCATGACGCTGGATGACAACAACCGCCC
>DJEE01000136.1:1349-6592 GCA_002431805.1 Eggerthellaceae bacterium UBA5906 | reverse complement strand
AGACGTTGCGCACCTTAACGGCGCTCGCCGTAATCGTAGTTGTGTTCGTTGGCTTTTTGACGAACCTGGGCATCGGCACCATTTCCGCGCCGGGCTTCTGGGACATTTCCGTGCTGTGCCCGCTTGGTGCGCTCGGAACCATGCTGGCCAGCAAGATGATGGTGCCGCGTGCGGTTATCTCGCTTGTCATCATGGTGCTGCTGATCGTGGTGTTCGCCCGTGCGTTCTGCGGCTGGATTTGCCCGGTGCCGCTGGTGCAGAAGCTGCGCGATGTTTTCAGCAAGCCCGATAAGAGCAAGAAGCAAGCCGCTGAGGCAAAGGCCAAGGCTAGCGACAAGGGCGCGAACCTGGCACCGCTGACCGACGAGGAAAAGGCCGCGCTTGCCGGCGGCTGCGAGAAGGACGCGAAGGGCCTGGCCGGTTGCGCCAGCTGCGCAAAGAAGCGCGGCGACGCCGTTGACGCGCGCCACTTCGTGCTAGGCGGCGCGCTGCTGTCCACGTTCGCCTTCGGCTTCCCGGTGTTTTGCCTGGTGTGCCCCATCGGCTTGACGTTCGCCACCATTTTGCTGCTGGTGAACCTGTTCGGACAAGGCGACGTTACGTGGTCGCTCATTGTGGTGCCGGCGCTGCTGGCCGCCGAGGTCATCTTCTTCCGCAAGTGGTGCCACAAGCTGTGCCCGCTTTCGGCGTTCATGAGCTTGATTGCCAAGCTGAACCGCACGTTCAAGCCCACCATCGACAACGCCAAGTGCCTGGAAACCAGCCAGGGCAAGAAGTGCGGCGCATGCGGCCGTGCGTGCGGCGAGGGTATTGACCCACGTCACCCCGAGCTGTCCGAAGCGGCCTGGAGCGAGTGCACGAAGTGCCGCTCCTGCGTGGACGCCTGCCCTGCAAGCGCCATCAGCATGCCGCTGATTGCGAAGAAGGGCAAGCCGGTTTCCCTGGTAGAGAACGAAAAGTAACCACCTGCGTGAACAGGGGACGGATTCCCCTCGCGGGATTGTCTTCACAGGCTGCCGCAAGCCTGAAGCGAATTGCGGCACGGGAACAGCCGGACGCGGCGACGTCCGGCCTCCCGGGCAGAGGGTGGCTTAGCAAGGGCCTTGGGGGATAGGCCACCTTCTGCCCGGGAGCGGCGCCCCTCATCACCCCTCCCTCCCCACATGAGAGGGGCGCCGCTCCCCCTTGCGCCACCAATTACCGCAGCTTGCGGCCTTATTCGCAAGTTGCTTTCGCGCCCAAACCGCCATGCGATTTGGGCGGCACCCGGCAGGTACTTCCACATGCGCATGCAACGCGAAGCCTGCCGCGGTATATATAAGGTATGAACAGACATCAGCTGGGAGGTCTGAAATGACTCAAGAAACTTCGCAGATTGCCGCCGCGCGCATTGTGGGCGGTGTGGGAACCGGCAAAACGCAGGCGCTCATCGATCGCGCGTGCAAACTGCTGGCGCAGGGCGCGAAAGGCACCGATGTGTTGGTGGTGTGCGCAACACCGCAAGCAGCAGCCGCGTTCAAGGCCCGCCTTGCCACGTCCGCAAGCGTTGCCGGCGCAAATGCCGCCGACGTAACCGTAACCACTGCGCGCGCGTTAGCGCTTGACGTGTTAGGCGACGCGGAAGCCATCCGCTGGTCGGGCCGCGAACCGCGCCTGCTTACCGCATACGAAGAGTTGTTCCTGCTTGAGGATATGAAGGTCAGCGGCCTGCGCCCGAAGCGTCTGCGCGAAATGCTGAAGTTCTTCTATCGCAGCTGGACCGAGCTGGCCGACGACGACCCCGAGTGGCTTTTGGCCGGCGAGGAAACCAACGTGCACAACCTGCTAAAGGCGAACCTTGCGTTCACGCGCAGCATTCTCGAGCCCGAAGCAGGCAACCTGGCCGCGAATTACCTGCGCAGCCACGATGGCGCGCGCACTTCCCACGCGTTTGCGCACGTGCTTGTTGACGACTACCAGCGTTTGAGCAAGGCATCGCAATTGCTGTGCGGGCTGGTAGCTGGCGAAAGCCTTACCGTCGCCGGCGACCGCACCGCGTGCGTGCAGGTGTACGACAGCTACCCGTATGCCGCTGGCCTTGACGAGTTCATGGACGCGCACCCGGGTGCCGCCGACGAAGAGCTTGCCGCGTGCCACACATGCGCAGCCGGCGCCGCAGCTGCCGCAAAGCTGCTTGCCGACCCCGCCGTTGAGTCCGTGGCGTTCCATGCTGCTGACGACGTTGCTGCAGGTGAAACGGTGGTGCTTGAAGGCGAACTGCCCGAGAACGAGTTTGTGAACGTTGCCGAATACGTGGCCGGCGTCATTTCCGAAGGCGTTAGCCCTGCCGATGTGGTGGTTGCCGTGCCGAACGGCATTTGGGGCCGCAACATCACGAAGGCGCTGCTGGGCGCAAAGGTTCCCGCGCAGCACTTGACCGACCGCCAGCCCGTACGTGGCGACATCCGCGACAACGCACGTTGCGTTCCGGCGCACGTGCTTACCGCACTTGACCTGGTAGCAAACCCCGAAAACGCGCTGGCATGGCGTTGCTGGTGCGGCTACAACGACTGGCTGGCGAACAGCTCGGCCATTGCAAACCTGTGCTCTTACGCCGACGAGCACAGCGAGGGCTTGGTTGCGGCGCTACGCGACGTGATGGGCGGTGCGCAGGCCGTGGGCAGCGGCGAGGTCGACCACGTAGTTGGCGCCAAGCGCGTTGCCGACGCGCACGTTGCAGGCCTGGCGCTTATCAACGCGGCCGCCGGCTTGAACGGGTCGGTGCTGCTAGACAAACTTACCGAGCTGGTAACAGGCGAAGCGGGCGCAACCGCTCCTGCCGTGGTAAGCAGCCTGTGCTTGGATGGCGAAGATAACAGCGCTGCCGCCATGGCTGCACGCTTCCGCGCACGCCTACTGTCCCCCACCATCGACGGCAGCCGCGCTGTGCAGGTGGTGCCGTATGACCAAGTTGCCGGTTTGTCGCCAAAGGTACTGGTCATCGCCGGGTTCGTGGACGGCTTCATCCCCTGCCGCGAGTACTTCGACAGCGCCGAGATGCCGCTTGACAAGCAGGAGAAGGAGCACGCGAAAGACGTGCGCCGCGTGTATACGCTTGCCGGCAAGGCAAGCCAGCAGCTTGTGGTGTCGCGCTTCCGCACGGCCGACCTGGAAAGCGCCGGACGCTTGAAGTTGCACATCGGACGCATCCGCCTGCAAGACGGCAAGCGCATGTGCCTGATCCCGCCCAGCGACTTCACCGAGCAGCTGGCGTAAGCGCAAATCGAGCAAGCCGCCGCATAGCCCCTTGCTCCGTGCACGGTTTTGCAGCTTTAGATATCGTTTTTAGCCCAGGAAGCAATGTGCGACCTGGGCTTTTTGGTGGTAGCGAACAATTGCGCCACGCAAAACCGTGCACGCAATGGGGCGTCGTACCCTTTTTCCGCCGCTTAAACCTGCAAAACCGTGCACAACAGGTGCCTCTACGAGAATCCTGCCCACCTGCGTGCCCCGCGTGCCTTTACTTTGCCTGCAGGAGCAGCTTGATTTCGTTCGCCAGCTTTTTAGGGTTGCGAACAACGCCACGCGCGTAGCGTGCCAGCTGCAACGCCGGACGCAGCGGAGCGATTTTCGACGCATGCGGAAACAGGTACTCCAGCGCTTCGGTGTTCGTAAGGCGTTCGCGCAGGTAACCGCGCTTTGCCGCGGCCAGGTCACCCTCGTGCTGCGTCTTTTGTTTGTCCAAGCGGTTTTCAACCATGCGCACGTTATTGCCGTACGTGCCGCTGCCCAGCAAATATTGCAGCAGCTGTGCCCGATCGGGCGGCAGCGGCTGCAACGTGCGCGCGCCACCGAACGCGGTGTCCACCAGCGCGCGCACGCGCGCCTCGAAGTCGAACAACCCTGCTTTTTGCAGCTCTGCAAACGTGTAGTCCCAGTTCATGCCCATGCCCTTGGTGTCCAGGAACACGCGCACATCCGCCACAAAGCGAATGCCACAGCCTGCGGCATCGAAGTGCTTGAACGCGTGCGCCATCACATACACGTACTCGTCTTCGTCGGAAAAGCGGAACAGGTGCGGGTCGTGTTCGTCTTGAATTGCACGCGACCAGGGGTTTTCGTAGTACGCAGCCATGGGGCTTGAGGGCGACACGAGACGGCGGTGCGGCTCGAAGTTGAAAATGGGCTGCTTTTCGAACGACTCGTGATGGCCCGCACGCAACGACTTTGCGGTGTAGCCCAGCTCGCACATCACGCGTTCGATCGTGCGCACACCACGCTCAACGGTGGCCTTGCGTTGAGCGTCGGTGGCACCGCAAATGCGAAAACCACCCGCTGGATCGGGCTCAACAAAGCCGTACAAAAAGTCGTTGTCCGCCATTGAGCGCATCTCGGGGCGCGGGTAGTAATTCGCCAGCAGCGTGCCCTTCATAGGCAGGTACGACAAGCCCGCCTGCGCCAGCGCGGCAAACACCTGCTCGCGCTCGGCATCGAACCGCACGCGGCGAAACAGCGTCATCTGCGCTTCGCTTTCCCATTGTTTACGCAGGTCGGACGGAATATCGTCACGCGATTTCGCACCGAACCACGTCATGCCCTCAACACTGTTGTACGCCGCCAGCGCATGCACCTGCTGCCACGTGACACCCGTCGGAATCGGTTGGGCAGGAGCATCATGCAAGCCGCAATCAATCAGATGCGCCAGATACTCGCCAGCACCAATGCTTGTTTCGTTTTCCATAACGCATCCTCTCAATCGAACGATTTCACGATAAGTCACAGGGACAGCACCTCAACGCAGGCACCGTTGCGTATTTCCACTACCCGGTCGCAGGCTGCTAGGGTTGCTTCGCGGTGCGTTACCAGTACCGCCGCGCGGCCCGGCAAGGCACGCAGGTTTGCCAGCATGCGCCGCTCGGTCGCGGCGTCAAGCGCCGATGTTGCCTCGTCAAGCAGCAGCACCGGAGCGGCACTGTATACCGCGCGTGCCACGGCCAAACGCTGCATTTGGCCTTCGGAAAGCCCCGTGCCTCGTTGACCCAGCTTCGTGTCCAGGCCCTCGGGCAGCGCACTCACAAATTCCCACGCGCATGCAGCTTTGCACGCTGCAATCACACGCTGTTCGTCGGGCGCATCGCTTTGCTCGGCAAAGGCAACCACATCGCGAATAGTGCCCGCCATCAGGCGATTTCCCTGCGGAACGAACGCGAACAGCCCTTGCGCTGCGCT
Organism: Eggerthellaceae bacterium UBA5906; assembly: GCA_002431805.1. GTDB lineage: Bacteria > Actinomycetota > Coriobacteriia > Coriobacteriales > Eggerthellaceae > Senegalimassilia. Next base: position 1,384 of record DJEE01000136.1, on the reverse strand, counting down.
CAGCGCAACCTGCGCGCCCCGTGCATCTTGCGCAA
>DJEE01000136.1:969-1248 GCA_002431805.1 Eggerthellaceae bacterium UBA5906 | reverse complement strand
CCCGCAAGGCCCACGAACTCGCCCGCACGCAGCGTGAAGTCGCACCTGCTCAGCACGTCGTCGCCGCGATCGTACGCGAACGAAACATTCGCCAGCCGCAAACGTGCAAACCGTTGCGGGTCAAATGAGGGGGGATCAGGCTGAGAAAGCACCGGGGCACAACCGCCGTCCTCGCTGTGCTTTTGCTCGGGAGCTCGGCCCTCTTCCGCAAAATTGTCTTGCGCTTGTCCAACGCTCCGCTCCGGTTCGTCCAAAGCTTCGCATTCTGCCTGCTTGGCG
>DJEE01000136.1:746-896 GCA_002431805.1 Eggerthellaceae bacterium UBA5906 | reverse complement strand
GCGCTCGGCACTTGCCAGCATGGACGAGTACTTCGAGAACGACCCGCCCAAACTGGAAAACGGCGACTGGATTTGCCCGATAAGCTGCACCACCGCCATAAGCGTGCCGTACGAGCACGTGCCGTTCAGGATGCCGAAGCCGCACCACGC
>DJEE01000136.1:438-640 GCA_002431805.1 Eggerthellaceae bacterium UBA5906 | reverse complement strand
TCGACACGTCGGCCTTGCGCAGGCGCGCGCGGCGATGGCCCGCCATGGCCGCGTCGGCGCGGGCGCGCACCTTGCGCTCGCAGCCAAACGCGTGCACCACCAGCAAGCTGTCCAGGCATTCCTGCAGGTAGCTGCGCATGCCGCCCTCAGCTTCCTGCATGCCCGCGTGCAAACGCTTCAGCAGCGGGCGCACGGCAACCGA
>DJEE01000136.1:170-353 GCA_002431805.1 Eggerthellaceae bacterium UBA5906 | reverse complement strand
CAAAAACACCAGCGTCAGCTGCGGCACCAGGGCAAACATTGCCACCAACACGCCCACCAAGCGCACGGCCATAGAAACGCCCGTGGGGATAAGCGTGCTTGCACCATCGGCTACAACGCTAACGTCCGAGGTCATACGCGTCATCAGCTCGCCCGAATGCCGATGCTGCACGTGCGCGTAGGG
>DJEE01000136.1:0-127 GCA_002431805.1 Eggerthellaceae bacterium UBA5906 | reverse complement strand
TGATCGAGCACGTCGGCGAACGCACGAGCGCGCAGCTGGTTTTCGAACGCAGAGCGCGTGCGTTCCAGCAACGCACGGTTTGCGGCAATGCAAGCCACCTGCACGCACAGAATGCCTGCGAACAGGC
>DJEE01000012.1 GCA_002431805.1 Eggerthellaceae bacterium UBA5906 | reverse complement strand
ACCGACGCGCCGAACGCCATCGCCACGGTGGTGTCAACGCGCTGCCTTAAGCCCAACACGGCCATCGCGTTGGCAGCGGTGTTCAACTTCATCGGCCTGGTGGGCATGACGTTTATCTCCACGGCTGTGGCGAAAACCATGTTCGGCATGGTCGACTTCTCGGGAAACACCGATGCGGCGCTATTAGCCCTGGTGGCAGCCATGATAGGCGCTATAGGCTGGGGTATATTCTGCTGGTTTTTCGGCATTCCGTGCTCGAAGTCGCACTCGCTGATCGCTGGCATCACCGGCGGTGCCGTGGCCATGAACGGCTGGGCGGGCGTGGTGCCCTCCGAGTGGGTGAAAGTTATCTACGGCATGGTGTTTTCCCTGGTGGCAGGCTTTGTGCTGGGGTGGATTTTCACGAAAGTCATCGAGCGGGTGTTCGCGATGGTCAACCGCCAGGTGGCCAACACGGCGTTTACCGTCATCCAGGATTTGTGTGCGCTGGCTCTGTCGTTTTTGCACGGCGCGCAGGACGGCCAGAAGTTCATGTCCATTGCCATGCTGGGCATTGCGCTGTCGTTCGGCAGCTCCACGCCTGATGCGGGCGGGTTTCCCATGTGGGTTATGATCACGTGTTCGCTGGCCATTTCGGCCGGCACGGTGGTGGGCGGCAAGCGCATCATCAAGTCCGTGGGCATGGACATGGTGAAGCTGGAGAAGTATCAGGGCGTGGCTGCGAACTTCTCCACGGTGTTCACGCTGCTGTTCGCCAGCTTAACCGGCATGCCGGTTTCCACGGGCCACTGCAACACCTCGGCCATCATGGGCGTGGGCGCGTCGAAGTCTATCAAGCGCGTGAACTGGGGCATTGCGAAAAACATGCTGCTGGCGTGGGTTATCACGTTCCCTGCATGCGGCCTGATCGGTTTTGTGCTGGCCAAGTTGTTCATGATGCTGGCTTAAGCGCCCAGAGCTTGCGTTACGGCTGTGCAACGGTTGCGCGGCGCTTTCAACGAATGGTTTTCCGAACAAGAACGTCTGCCGCATGCAGGCGTTTCTTTTTGCGCGCGCTCCTATACTGCAGCGCCGGGTGATGAATACCCGAATGGCGAAGATAGGAGTGACTATGAACGAGAAGCAGATGAAGATGGCATCCCGCGCATCGGCGGCTGTGGCCGTGGCGGCAGCGCTGGCTATTGCAGGCGGCGCGTTGGCGGGGTGCGGCAACGGGAATCCCGATGGCAACAACAACGGCGGCGAGGTGGTGACCGAGTCGGAAACGGTTGAGTCGGCGCCCGATGCGCAGGCAAACGGCGCGTCCGGCACGGTGGAGTCGGTGGCGGTGGCGGCTGTGATAGACGAGGTGAGCAGCGCGTACGTGGGGCAAACCGATTCCGGCAACACCGTGTACTACGCCACCACCGATGACGGCAGCCAGTGCATTTTGGCTGTTCAGGATGCTGACGGCAACTACACGTCGTGGGTGGGCAACGCCACTACGAACGGCGATGAGCTGACGGTGACCGATGCCGTGTCGGGCGACACCATCACGGCGCACGTAATCCCCGAAGAGGACGATTCGCTTCTTATCGACCTGGGCGATCGCGGTCAAGCCGTTGTAGCGCAATGCCCGCTTGAGGTGGTAACCGGCGTAGTAGAGGTAACGCAGGAGCCTGCAAACTAAGCATGAAAGCTGGGACAGTGCACCGGGTGCACTGTCCCAGCTTTAGGCTTATCCGATGTGCTCGAGGAATGTTTGGGCGGCGTGTGAGAGGGTTGAGCGTCGGCGCCAGGCTAGCGCGTAGCTGGTGCGAAGCGGCGGATTGAGCGTAAGGAACATCGCGCGATTGTTTTGCGTAGCGGGAAGCAGGTCGTCGGCTACGATGGGGTAGCCTAGTCCGCTTTCGACGAATGCATCTACCGGTCGATTGAGCACGTTGTAAGTGGCAACTACTTCAAGGCTGTCAAGCGGAAGCCCAGCCCAGCGTTCCACCATGCGCTGGATGCCTGGTCGGGTGTGCAGCACAAGCGGCAGACTTTGAAGGTCTTGCGGGCTGATGGCGTGTTTTTGCGCGAGCGTGCTTTCAGAGGGCACTAGGATTCCCCAGCGGGATTGGTCGGGCAGCGCGCGCCAGCTATAGCGGGTGTCGTCTACGGGGGCTAGCAGCACGGCGAAATCCAAGCTGCCGTGGTCAAGCCGCTCGCATACGTCTGTGGCATCGCCGGTGTAAAAACGAAAGCGCACGCCGGAATGTTGCTTTCTTAGGTTGGCTGCGGCTTTCAGCACGGTGGGGACGGCGTTGCCGCCAATGGCCACTTCGCCGGTGGGCTCCCTTGTGCTAGCGGACAGTTCTTGCCGGGCCTTGTCTGCCAGCGTCACAATCTCTTCGGCGCGTTTGTACAGAATCGTTCCGTCTTCGGTAAGGGCAATTTCCTTGTGGCCGCGGACAATCAGCTGCTTTCCCAGCTCGTGCTCGAGCGCCTTGACTTGTTTCGACAATGTAGGCTGCGCAACATGCAGACGCGTGGCGGCGTTTGTGAAGCTTCTTTCCTGCGCTACGGCAAGGAAGTAACGAAGCGCTCTAATGTCCATGAGGCGTCCCCCTCGAAACTTATATTCCGATTGGCTATATGAAGGCATTCTAAATACCTATTTGCCATATATGCAGGCAAAGCGCAGAATGCACACGCTATGAAGAATGAATCGATGGAACAACAAACGCAAAAACTGCTGGCAATGCGGCGGCGCAATCTCGTCGGTCGGGCGCGCTGGACATGACCAGCGGATCCATTTGGCGTGCGGTGCCGCGTTTCGCGGTTACCGTGGCCATTACGTCTATCCTGGAGCAGTTGTTCACCGTGTGTGACGTTACCGTTGCCGGGTAATTTCGCCGGGCAGGACGCTACTGCTGTGGTGGCAGCGGTAGGTGCGAACGTGCCGGTGGTGGCGCTGGCGGTGAACTTGCTGGTGGGCATTTCGATGGGTGCAAACGTGGTTGTTGCCACGGCGGTAGGCGCGCGGGATGCAAAAGCGGCGCAGGCGGCTTCGGCTACGGCGGTTATTGCCGCGCTGGTGGGTGGCGTGTTGATAGCGCTGGTGGGCGAGCTTGCCGCTGGCGCGTTGCTGTCGGTGTTGCAGGTTCCTGATGACGTGTTTCCGCTGGCGTTAGCATACTTACGCGTGTACCTGGCAGGCATCCCCGCCGTCATGTTGTACAACCTTCAGGCTGCGGTGTTCCGCGGCATCGGGCAAGCGCGAGCGCCTTTGGTGCCGCTTGTTGCGGCCAATGTGCTTAATATGGTGCTCGATGTGCTGTTCGTTGGCGTGCTGGGCGCCCAAGCGGCGGGCTTGGCCGCGGCAACGGCGCTGTCGTACTTGGTGAGCGCTTTAATTTTGCTGTATCGCATTACGCACGCGGAATCAACGGTGCGCCTTAGCCGCAAGACGGCGCATGTGGACGCTCAGGCGCTGGCGGCCATTCTGAAGATTGGTTTGCCGGCAGGCGTGCAGGGTGCTGTTTTCGCTGTGTCGAACATCATTGTGCAGGCTGCCATCGACAGCTTGGGACAGCAAGCTATCGCGGCTTCAACGGCAGCGTATAGCATCGAGATCCTTGTGTACTTCCTGCTGAATTCGTTTGGTCAGGCGTGCGCGACGTTCGTGGGCCAAAATCGCGGGGCACGTAATGCCTCCCGTTGTCGCAAAACGCTTGCGGCGTGCTTGGGCGAAGGGCTTGCTACCGTGGCCGTGGCAATCGCGTTGGTGCTGGTGGCAGGTAAGTTCATGCTTACGCTTATAGGCGGGCCCGACGTGGTGGAGCTAGGTTATGTACGCCTTATGTTCGTGTTCTCCGCGTATGCGTTTAGCACGATGTACGAGGTGCTGTCGGGTTATTTGCGCGGCTTCGGCATCACGTTGGTGCCGTCGGTGCTGGTGGTGGCGGGCGTGTGCGGCGTACGCCTGGCGTGGATAGCCGCAGTGTTTCCTGCGCACGGCACCTTCCAGGCAATCATGTGCGCCTATCCGGTAAGCCTGTGCGCTACGGCAGTGCTGCTCATAACGGCAACGGCGCTGTACCGCCCCGCAAGTCGCATGGCGCAGCGTGAACGAAAAGGGTAGCGCGGCTGTCGGGCAGCTGTGAGCAGATGAAATGCGTGTGAGCCCGTGCGGCGGTTGGTGATGCGAGGCAGTGGGCTGCAGAATGGTGGAAGTAGAAAGGCCGCCTAGCAAGGCGGCCTTTCGAGTGGGTGGCGTGTGCGGTTTGTTTACAGCTCTACGCGGCCGAACTTCGCGAGGATTTCGGTGGCTGCGGTGCACGACGGGCAGTTGCACCACTTCGCGCCTTGCTCCTTGCGTGCCTTCTGGGCGGCCAGCATGCCGGCGGCGGCTTCTTCGCCCATCAGTTGTTTTGCCGGGCCCTCGGCAAATGCGATGACGTCATCGATAGTGGTGGGGCGGCCTTCAAGCGTGTCGAGCAGCGTTTTCGTGGCGGCTTCAGCATTGGCCGGATCGGCGGCAATGGCTTGCTTCCAAGCGGTAGCTGCATCCTTGGTAACCTGCGTGCTGGAATCAGCAGTTGCCAACACGTCGGCGCGCTCGGCGATGTAGTCGATAAGTTCCTGTTCCATAGGGTTTCCTCCTTAATGGTCGGTTTTCGTTCGGCCTCCATGATAGATGCCCCACCGTCTGCAGCCAAGTACTTACTAATTAGTAAGGAAACCGTGAACTTAGGCGGTACCGGAACGCGGCTCCGAGCGCGGACCCTGTTAGGCGCGGGGGATGTCTAGCATCTTTTGCTTGAGGTCGGCTTCCATGCGGCGCATCTCGGCTTCGGCTTCGGCGCGCTTTTGGCGGCCTTCTTCTTGGATTTGGATAACCTCATCGAATGTTTTGATGAGCTGCTCGTTGGTGTTCTTCAACGTTTCGATGTCCACGATGCCGCGCTCGGATTCGCGTGCGATATCGGTGGTAGAGGTGTGCAGCAGCTCGGCGTTTTTGCGCAGCAGGTCGTTCGTCATGTTCGTGACGGCGTTTTGCGCTGCTTGCGCCTGCTGGGAGTTCGCGATGCCCAGTGCCAGCACCATCTGGCTTTTCCACAGCGGGATGGTGTTGACCAGGGTGGTTTGGATTTTCTCGGTCAGCACGATCTCGTTGTTCTGCACCAGGCGGATTTGCGGAGCTGTTTGCATGGCGATAGTGCGCGTGAGGTCCAAATCGCCCAGCTTCTTCTCAAAGCGGTTGCACATGGCCTCAAGGTCTTGCGCGGCCTGCGCGTCCTCGGCGCGGCCGGTTACGTGCGCGTGCGCCACCGCCTCGGCCAGCTCGCCCGCGCGCACCTCGGCCAGGCGTTTCTTGCCGGCAATCAGGTACATGGTCAGCTCTTTGAAGTACGTCAGGTTCAGCTCGTACATCTTGTCGAGCATGGCGGCGTCTTTCATAAGCGTCATCTGGTGGTCTTTGAGCGCGTCTGCGATCTTGTTCACGTTGGCCTCGGCCTTGTCATAGCGCGTGCGCAGCGCTTCTACCTTGTTCGCGCCGCGCTTGAAGAAACCGAACAGGCCCTTCTCCTCGGTGGCGTCGAAGCTTTTCAGCTCGGTGACCACGTCGGTTAGCAGGCCGCCTACTTCGCCGAGGTCTTTCGTGCGCACGTTTGCCAGCGCACTTTCGGAGAAATCGGCCATTTTCTTCTGCGCTCCGGCACCGTACTGCAGGATTTGCGCGGAGTCGCGCACGTTGATTTGGCTGGCGAACGTGTCGACCATCTGCTTTTCCTCATCGGTGAGCATGCTGTCGTCAAGCTCGGGCGCGGCGCTTTCGGCGGGTGCGGCGGGCGCTGCCGGTTCGGGCTGGGCAACAAGCAGCTCGGGCTCGGGCGCGTCGGAAAGCGAGGGCGTGAGCGTAAGCTGCGGGGTGGGGGTGACGTCGGGGTTGCTCATGGCGTTGCCTTTCTGTGAGGATGCCTTTGCTTGCAAAAGGTTGGGTGCGGGCGGGATGTGGGTTGCCACCTGGGTTTGCGTTGCGTGTGGGCTAGTTGGCCGAGCCGTTTCCGCGTGGTTTCGCGGCATCGAAGGGGCTTTCGGTCAGGCCTTCCTGCGCAAGCACCGCGTGCAGCACCGAAATGTCGGCGGATACATCAAGCGCCCGTTCGGCGAACAGCTGGTCAAGCAGCTTCTCGAGCGCGCTGCTTAACGTGCCCAGCGCGCCTTCGATTTCACGCTTGGACTGGGCGATGCTGTCGCTTTGCACGGGCTGCGCGTCAAGTTCCTGGTAGGCGTCAAGCAGCTTGACCGTTGTGGGCAGGTAGTAATCCATCAGCCGATCAAGGTCGTCGATGACGTCGGGGTGCTCGGCTGCCGTGTCAAGGATGGCGCGCACCACGCGCTCGATCTGCGCGATAGTGGCCGAAATCTCCGGCCCGGGAATAGCCTGGTTGCCTTCGCGAATGGCGGTGACGAACTCCTTGCCGCGTTCGAGCAAGTGCTGCTGAGCGGGGGTAAGCGCTGCGGCGCGGGCCTGCTCTTCGGCCTGGGCGGCTTGCGCCAGCTTGCGTTGCTGCAGCTGGTGGGCGTGTTCTTCTTGCCAGTGCCGATACGCGTCCGGCGTCATGCATAGGGTTTGCCCGTCGTCTGAAAGTGTTCCCTGCTTGAACATGCCGCGCGAAAGCAGTGCGCGCACGTTCTTGCGCACGCGATCGGGCGTTTCGGAGCTGCCGGTGGCAAGCTCATCGATGGCGCACGTCTCGCGCAGCCCGATGGCGTTGCGGTAGCGGTCAAACGCGCCGGCAAGCTTGAGTTTACGCGAGCCGGCGAACGCAAGTCCGCCGCCGGCTACTGCGCCAATGGCAAGCGTGGGGATGGCGGCCGAGGTTCCGATGGCGGCTAGCATCAGCCCCGTTGCAGCCAGGGGAACCGCCACCATCACGCCAGCAACCACCAGCGCCACGCCTGCGCCGCGCTGCGAGCCGGCTTTTGCATAGCGCGCTTCCATAAGCGCCTGCTGCTGCTTGCGTTCCTGAATTTTCGCGTACTGTTCCTGACCGCGGCGAAAGCCTTCGGACGCCTGGTTGATGCCGCGCCCGATGCCGTCGGCGGCCTGCGCCACGCCACGCCCGAGGCCCTCGGCAGCCTGGCTGATGGAGCGCTCGATGGTGTCCTGCAGGTTGCTGAAATCCTTCGAGTTCACGGCGTCTTGCACCGCGCTGGCAATTTGATCGGCAATGTTGTTGGAAGCTGCCATGAGCCGCCTTTCCGGCGCGCGCCGAAAGCGCCGCCCGGTAAGTTTTACATATCGGAATTTTACCGCATAGCGCACGCGCTGCGGCGGTGCCTGCGTAACGGTAACGAAACGGGAACAACCCAAGATGGCGGCGGGGCCGAAGCGAAAGGCACGCTTATAAAAAGAGAGCGAACGCTTTCGATGCATTCGCTCTCTGCTTGCATGATTTGCTTGCTGTTTGCCTTATTCGCCCCAGACTCGTTCGGCGATGCGTTTGACCAGGGCGATTTTGGCCCACTGGTCGTCCTCGGTGAGCACGTTGCCCTCTTCAGTGGAGGAGAAGCCGCACTGCGTGGACAGGCGCAGCTGCTCAAGCGGCACGTACTGCGCGGCCTCGTGGATGCGGGCGATAACGTCGTCTTCGTTTTCCAGCTCGGGGAACTTCGATGTGATTAGGCCCAACACCACTTTCTGGTCCTTGATGTGCGCGAGCGGGGCGAAATCGCCCGAGCGGTCGGAGTCGTACTCCAGGAAGAAACCGTCGTAGTTCGCGCCGCCGAACAACACCTCGGCCACCGGCTCGTAGCCGCCGGAAGAAAACCACGTGGAGCGGAAGTTGCCGCGGCAGATGTGCGTGGTGATGGTCATGTCAGCCGGTTTGGCCTCAAGGATGCGGTTGATTGTGTCCACGTAGTTGCGGGCCACAACGTCAACGTCGATGCCCTGCTCAGCGTAGGCGGCGCGCTTGGTCGGGTCACAGAACTCGCCCCAGCTGGTGTCGTCGAACTGCAGGTAGCGGCAGCCGTGGTCGTAGAACGCGCGTACGGCGTCGCGGTACGTTTCCACGATGTCATCGAACAGCGCCTGCTCGTCGGCATAGCGCTCGATGGGCTGGTAGTTCGCCGCACCGCGCACGCATGGGATCAGATGCAGCATGGAAGGCGCGGGGATGGTCAGCTTCGTGGGATAGTCGCCGGCGATTTCGCGCAGCTTGTCGAAGTGCGCGAGGAAGGGGTGGTTGCCAAAGCCGATTTTCCCGCGGAACACCAGTTGAGCGCCCTTGGGTTTGGGGCCCTTGAACTCCACCGACCACGTTTCGGCGTCGACGTGCTCAACGTTTTCCAAGCCCTCCAGGAAGTCGAGGTGCCACATGGCGCGGCGGAACTCGCCGTCGGTGACGGCCTTCAGACCGGCTTGCTTTTCCTTTTCCACCAGGTTTGCGATGGCGGCATCCTCGGCGGCGGTCAGCTGCTCGCGCGTGATGGTGCCGGCGGCGAAATCGGCGCGCGCCTGTTTTAGGGCTTCGGGGCGCAGGAAGCTGCCGACAATGTCGTATGCATAGGGAGGGTTCGTGATGGCCATGATGGCGTCCTTTCGTAAAGGTGGCGTTGCGTGCGCGCAGGATCCGCGCGCGTTTATGTTGCGGAGATAAGGATGCCACAGGGTCATTCGATAGAAAACTATCGGTTAGATAGGGTTAAGTATAGCTAAAAGGAATGGAAAGCGGGATTGCCGGAACAGCGCTTCCGTGAACGTGGGGCGTGGTGCTACGCGAACGGGGGCGGGCGGCTCTGTTTGGAGCAGTGCTTGCGTGAACATGGGGACGGAGCGGGTGTTCGCGGTGACGTTCAGGGAGACGAAAGGGCCACCGTGAACACTCCCTCCGTCCCCATGCTCACGGTGGCCCAACGGCCCGCGCCTCCCTCCGATCTCCGCGTTCCGGTGGACTCTCCGGGTGTCTCGGCAGCGTTATTCGCCGGCTTCTCGTTGGTATTCGCGCACGTAGTCTTGCAGCAGCTGCAGGTAGCGCTCGGCCACCGAGGACAGCGGGCGGTCGGCGCGTTTGACGTAGCCCAGCTCCATGTGCTCGGTGCTTTCAAGCGGGATGGACACAATCTGGCTGCCGTTTAGGTCTTCCGACAGGATGCCGCTTGAGATGGTGTAGCCGTTCAGGCCGATGATCAGGTTGAATAGCGTTGCGCGGTCGGTTACCACAATGCTTTTGTCCACGGCCTCGGCAATGTGCAGCTCTTCGGCGAAGTACAGCGAGTTGCGAATGCCCTGGTCGTAGGTGAGCCGGGGGTAGGGCGCCAGGTCGGCGAG
>DJEE01000011.1 GCA_002431805.1 Eggerthellaceae bacterium UBA5906 | reverse complement strand
CATGGCAGCGTGGTTCTCGGACATACATACTCGAAGCCCTATATAATGAGTTTTGCACCGTGCGCATCCCGTATCACGCCAGGAAGGGAGCGCACCTTGACATAGGGTAGGCATCATAGCTTTCCTGACCGCGCCCTAAGCGGATGCGGCGACCAACCAGTTTGGCCGTCGCTGAAGCGACGGCCGGAAAGGAGAAAGAGCATGCAAGCTATTACCGAAGATAAGGCGATGAAGCCGGGCTTCACCAACTCCGTCGTCTTCAACCTCGTCATGCGAAGGAACCCGGATCTTTGCAAAGGGGTCGTTGAAGCCGCCCTCGGGTTCGAGCTATCTAAGATCTCGTACATCGAGACGGAGAAGACGATCCAGCCAAAGCTGACGAGCAAGAATGTCCGCCTCGACGTCGTCGCGAAGGCCGACGGCAAGATGATCGACATCGAGATGCAGGTAGCCTACGAGCCGTCGCTGGCGAGACGGGCAAGATACTACGAATCGGCGATGGATACCGATGCGTTGAAGTCGGGCATTTCCTACCATGAACTCCCGGAAAGCTACGTCATCTTCTTCTGCAAAGGCACACCGTTCGGAAAAGGCTGCGCGGAACGTCGCTTCGCTATGATGGATGCGATGCACCCGACGGAGAAGATGGCGCTTGACGACGGCAGGACCGTCGTCGTGCTGTCGGCCGGCAATTGGGCCGAGGCCGAGAGCCCTTCGTTGTCTAGGTTGCTAAAATACATCCATACCGGAAACGTCGACGACGGTTCGGACGACTTGACATCGAGGTTGGAGAACGCCGTGCGCGAGCTTCGAGAGGATGAAGAGAACATGGGCTATATGACCCTTGCGGAGCAGTTGGAGATCTTGGAGCGAACTGCAAACGAGCAGCTTGCCGAGAAAGACGAGCAGCTTGCCGAGCAACGCCGGCAGCTGGCCGAGAAAGACGAGCAGATCGGCCGAGGGCAATCCATCAAAGAACTTGCCGTTCGCCTCATTTCCGAGGGTCGCGGCGAGGAGTTCATGAAGGCAGCGTCAGACGATGCCGCGATGGAGCGCCTTCTCAACGATGGAGAATAGCCTACCCTGAAAGGGCGCCGAAAGCCCCGCGGATGTTTCCGCGGGGCTTTCCTGTTGCACCCCGATTTTGTCTGGCATTCTTTTGCGCGAAGGGAAAGTTCTTGCGGCCGGGTCCGCAACGACGCATGCGCGCTGCCGGTGCGATGATGTTCGCGCGACACGGAGCCGTCAACGGCTGACCTAAGCAAAGGAGCGATCGGAGAAAGATGGAGGGAGACGGATGAGCGCCTCCCTCCTGCGTTTCCCCTTGGCGGCGTTCACCGACCGGCTATTGCCTGAGTCCGCAGCAGGGGCAGTACGTAGCCCCAGCCGGGACGCTTCCGCCGCACCCCTCGCACTTCGACGGCGCTGAAACAGGCCTTTGCGCCATCATCAGCTGCCTCGATGCTCCCGCTATGCCGCTCATCGCCTGCTCGATCACGCTGGCGGGGTCTTCCTTTGCGGACACCCCTGCGTCAATGAGAGCCGCGACGTGCTCGAGCTGGTTCAGAACCGACATGGTCTTCACGATGCGGGCATGGCTTGCCCAGTTGGTGATAGCGAACGAGCAGGAGGCGAGATCGAGGATGTAAGACGCGCCCCCGATCTGCTCAAGGGCCCCATGGGAGTCCAAGTAGTGCTTCAGCGTGAGCTGGTCGATGGGCTCGCCTTGGTCGGCTATGCCCTCCATCGCCTTCCAAATGACCTGATGGGAGCTTCTCCCGAAATCGTTCGGTCGAAGGATGCCTCGGGCCGCAGGGAAGACAGACGGGTCGAGGATGGCCGCCGCGAGCACAGACTTCTCCGCTTCGACCTCGATTAAGAGCTTCTTCTCCATGGTTCCGTCCTTTCGCGCCGCCGTGCGGCAGCGCATAGAATGCCTGCCGCACCTGCCGTTCGCTTGCCGTTGTCAAGGATCAGCGCGCCTTCGGGCGTTGTGCCGGGCGCACGGTGCGACGACATCATATCATGTGCCAAAGTCGTGCGATAATCGCGCGCATCGCCGGCAAAGCCTGGCGGAACGAACTTTGGCTGAAACAGTGCGGCTTAGCCTTAGATGCGGCGGTTCTCGTTAAGCCAGGTCAATCAACGCTGCCACATGGCAGCGTTGTATTCGCCTGAGGATAAATAACAAAGAGCGGAGGGGCGATGATGATGCGAAACGGCTGGAAAGTCGAAATCAGGAAACCGAGGATGTGCTTCACTCGATTCTCGTACGAGCGGTATCCTGCCTTCAGGTACGTGAAGGATGGGAAGCGGGCGTACCATTGGGAGGCCACGGGGCTTTCCGAGAGCGAAGCAAAGCGCTACGAGGAGACGGCGCGCAGGGACGGCTATTCGGTGAAGGCGCTCCCTCCGGCGCTGCTCAGGTCGTCGAGCTACCGCCGCGAGTTCATGTCTCGAAACCCGGGCCCATGGCGCTGCCGCTATTGCGGCAGGGCGTTGCGCCGCGAAGAGGACATGGAGGTAGACCATCTGGTTCCTGTGGCTGCCGTTCAGAAATCCCCCGTTGCGCGCCGGATCCTGGCGAGCATAGGCGCTGAGAGCGTGAACGACGAGCCGAACCTCGTCCCGAGCTGCCACGCGTGCAACGCAAGAAAGGGAAGCAAGACTGGGCTTTGGCTGATTCGCGGCGTTTTGGGTGCCCATCGGTCGTATTGGGTCGCACTCCGCATCGCGCAGGCGCTGTTTGTCGCTCTTTGCCTCTGGCTTGTTTTCGGGGGAGGGCTTGCTTGCGCAGCCTCGATTCCGCGTTTCTTCTAAGCGGCGTCTTTCGAACTATCTGAGACCTAGCTAATAAAAACCCCAGGTCAATCAACGCTGCCACATGGCAGCGTTATAGTTTCGCGAGAATATTCTGGCATCAAATTCCGGTGTGTTGATTGTTGCGGGAAACTGTCGGCATGTCGAGCGAGGGGAGTGGGCCGCAGCGATATGCCGCGGCCCTCGTGCCGTCTCGTCCGAACCTACCAAAGCGGCGGCAAGGAAAGCGCCATCGAAATGGCTATATCCTCAACTGCGTGGCCGATGCTCCCGCACCCGTTCCTAGAAGACGACGTCTTCGTCGTAATAGGGGACGTTGGCAGTGTCGTAGCCGCCTGATGCAGGCGAGCCGTTCGCGGCAGGTGCCGAGACGGCACCATTTCGCGGGGGCAGCTCGACCTCCTGCACCGCAACCTCGATCTTGCTGTGCACCTTCCCGTCCTTCTCCCATCGGCTGTAGCGCAGCTTCCCGCCGACGGTCACCTTCGTTCCCTTTGTTAGATAGGGAGCCAGGGCGAGGGGCCTTCCCTTCCCGCCTATGAAGCAGGGGATGTAATTGGTGTGGTCCTCCCACTGGCCGGTGCTGGTGTTCTTCTTGCGGTCGCTGACCGCGAGGGTGAAGGACAAGATGGACCACCCCGACTGCGTCGTGCGCAGCTCGGGATCTCGGGTGATGTTTCCTGTGATTCCGACATGGTTGTAGGACATGGTTCTACCTCCGTTCTGCGCACAGACGAACCGGCCGGGCGGCCGCACTCTGATAGGTTCGGTTTTCAACGTGCGCGATAGTCCTGCTGACTTGATTGAGGACAGGTGCGAAGCGAAGATACCACAGCTTCTCATCTCGCACCAAAAAGCTAGCGGTTTGCTTATGAGGCGCGTCGTTCCCTTTTGGCAGCAAGCACGACGGCGTTTTATTGCTCGAACCCGTTGAGCAGGTTGCAACCTTCGGAATCTGAAAACTCGCATGTTGGAACATACCAGCTTTGCGATATGAAACAATCGGTTAAATCCGAATCATTGAAAATGAGTCCATGGCGCGCGTAGATCTCGTTGATTGCGATCGTCAAATTGTGGTCGCCTAGCTGCTGTACTTCGTATCCCGTGTAAAGGCAGGTGTTGCTATCGGGGAGAACATAGCACATGGGGTTCAGGGTACAGTTGTTCGGACGAGAATACCCTGCGTGTGTGCGTCCTGTGATGCGGACATGTTCTTTGCGTGTGCTTGGAATCAAAAATTATTTTCCCTAAAGGGGTCGATTCACAGGTTGCACACATCTACCGAATATTGAGCTTGCGAGATCTTGATTTGTGTAAATCGGCTCAGTTACCGCACGGGAAGCTTAGGAAGCGCGGATGCGTTCACGAGGATTCAAGTTGCATTCCAGATGAAGCGCTTTGCCTTTAGTGCAGCCAAATAATGGCAGGTCAGGTAGATAAAAACAGACCGTATTATCGCTGTTCTGCCTTTGTATTGGCTCAGACGGTTACCGCAGCATGCGCCCTGCTGACGTTGATAGTGCTTCTTATCGACCGCGCCAAGTGAACGACATGCAGTAAAAGAAAACCCGGCTCAGCCGTCCAAAGCATAGCCGGGTAGACTCAAACGATGTCGCCCGGTATGTCGGGGCACCGTGCTTCGCACTATACGCGTGCGTTTTCGTTTGCGCAATACCATTCACCGATTCAGATGTCAAGACATAATAAAAGAACCACCCAATCTCTTGGGCGGTTCTTGGAGCTTCATGGCTCCCCGGGTAGGATTCGAACCTACAACCCTCCGGTTAACAGCCGGATGCTCTGCCGTTGAGCTACCGAGGAATTCGGTGCGCTTCTGTTTCCTTGGCGCAAGAAAGTATTATACGGATTTCAATTTTCTGCGCAAGCCCCTTTTTTAAAAATTCTTGTAGGGGCGCAAGTGGCTGCTCGTACGATGCTGAACTTGCCCGCCGACGTTGGCTTGCGTGCCGTCAATTGCCCACCACTTGCGAGGCCATGCGGCCACCTGAAAAGAATCAAGCCCGGTTACCCGGGCTTGATGGTTGCTGCTTTTACCGAAGCTTTTCTTCGGCCGTTTTCATTACTTGTGCGTAGTTGGCTATCTTGTAATCAAGTTTGTCGATGCCGGCCTGCATTTCCGCTACGCGCTGACGCATCAGGTCGCGCTGCTCTTCTAGAAGCGCGATGCGTTGCTGGATGGTGCTGTCGCCCTCGGCGATAAGCCTCATGTATTCAATGAGCGCGTCGATGGACATACCCGCCCCGCGCATGCACTTGATGAACTGGATGCGCGCGCAATCTTGCTCGGAATAGTCCCGGATGCCGCTTGATGTGCGGCGTACCGGCGTCATAAGCCCCACGCGCTCGTAATAGCGCAGCGTGTCGGCTGAAATGTCAAATTGCTTGCTAACCTCAGCGATTTTCATGAACGTCCCCTCGCGTTTACCTTGTTACATATATTTCACCACTTAGACCTTGCTTCATGTCAAGCGTTTTAGAAGGGTTTCACGACTTGCTCGGGCGGAATCGGGCCGAACCGGGCGGTTTTCATTGAGGGTCCTTGCGTTACTGGCTCTTGCTGTCGGGATTTCGCTGCCAAAATGAGCTGCTGCTGTCAAAATTTGCGTCTATGTGTGCGAATTACTTATTCCTGGCGGCGAAAACCTCCTTTCTTATGCGATGGTTACCACCGTTTGCTCGTTTGCTACGTGCGAGAGTAGCCGAAGGGGCCAAAGGCGAAGTGTGAATACACATGAGCGCAAATTTTGGCAGCGACTACGACAAGGCGTCGCGCAAAAGGGGTTTTTAAGGCCTATTCTCGCATGCGGCTTGGGCGTTTCGGTTATCTTTGCGGGCTTGATGTCGCTTGCGTGCGCTATCAGGTAAGATGAAAGGCTGCAGCAAAGAAAAGGAGTTATTGCACCATGATCATGCAGGTTGAGCATTTGACGAAGTCGTTCGGCGGGCGCACGTTGTTCTCCGACGTCACGTTCAAGCTGGAGGAATATGACCGCTTGGCGCTGGTGGGCCCGAACGGCGCCGGCAAAACCACCATGCTCAACATTATCAGCGGGCGCGAGGACGCCGACGAGGGTCGTATCCTGTTTGCGAAGGGCGCGCGCGTGGGCTATCTGGAGCAGGAGGCCATCGAAATGCCCGATCGCCCTATCTTCGAGGAAGTTATGTCCTCGCAGGTGGAAATCCTGCAAGCTGAGCAACGCCTGCGTGAACTGGAAGAATCGCTGGGTGAGCACCCCACCGAGCGCCAGCTTGCCGCTGCCGGCCGCGCGCGCGATGCGTACGAAACGTTGGGCGGTTACACCATCGAGTCGAAGGTGCGCAGCGTGCTGTTCGGCTTGGGCTTCAAGGAAGGCGACATCATGCAGGCCACCACGAACTTCTCGGGCGGCTGGCAGATGCGCATCGCGCTGGCAAAGCTTTTGGTGCGCAACCCCGAGGTGCTTATGCTCGACGAGCCTACCAACCACTTGGACCTAGAATCGGTGAAGTGGCTCGAGGGCTTTTTGCGTGGCTACGAGGGTACCGTCATCGTGGTCAGCCACGACCGCGAGTTCATGGACAACATGGTCGATCGCGTGGCCGAGGTGGCAAACGGCCGCGTCAACCTGTACAAGGGCAATTACTCTGCCTACCTCAAGGCGCGCGAGGAGCGCATCGAACGCCTGCGCCAGCAGCGCACCAAGCAGCTTGAGGAAATGAAGCACCTGGAAGATTTCGTCGAGCGCTTCCGCTACAAGGCCACGAAGGCCCGTCAGGCGCAGGAGCGCGCGCAGCGCCTGGAGCGCCTCAAGGAAGAGCTCATCGAGATTCCCGAGGAGAAAAAGCCCATCCACTTCAACTTCGTGCAGCCGCCGCGCACCGGCGACGAGGTGGTGCGTTGCCGCGGGCTGGTGAAGCACTTCGGCGACAAGCGCGTGTACGACAACTTCGACTTCACCATGTATCGTGGCGACAAGGTGGCGCTGGTGGGGCCGAACGGCGCGGGCAAGTCTACGCTCATGAAGATGATCGCCGGCGTGCTGAAGCCCGATGCGGGCACCATCACCTATGGCGTGCACGTGGCGTACACGTATTACGCGCAGCATCAGCTGGAGGAACTGCACGCGGGCAACACCGTGTTCGAGGAGCTTGACCATGCAGCGCCGGGATGGACCATCAGCCAGGTGCGCAGCTTGGCGGGCGCGTTTTTGTTCGAGGGTGACGCGGTTGACAAGAAGGTCAGCGTGCTTTCCGGCGGCGAAAAGGGCCGCTTGGCCTTGGCGAAAATGCTGGTGGCGCCGAAGCCCCTGCTGTGCCTGGACGAGCCTACCAACCACTTGGACATCGCCAGCACCGATGTGCTTGAGCAGGCGCTCAACCGCTTTGAGGGCACCATTTTGCTCATCACGCACGACCGTCACCTTATCCGCAGCGTGGCTAACCGCATTGTGGAAGTGAAGCCCAGCAAGGTAACCGTGTACGACGGCGATTACGACTACTACCTGTTCAAGTCCGGCCAGCTTGATGGCCCGGCGCCCACCGACGATTCGCTGGTGGACGAGCTGATGGGCGGCGGTTCGGCTGGCAGCAAAGGTAGTAAGGGCGCAAA
>DJEE01000089.1:17741-21667 GCA_002431805.1 Eggerthellaceae bacterium UBA5906 | reverse complement strand
CTACCACTCGCTTGAGGACCGCATCGTCAAAGACATGTTCGCAAGCTTTGCCAACCGGTGCACGTGCCCGCCCGACCTTCCGGTGTGCGCGTGCGGCAAAAAGCCGATACTCAAGGTTATCACCCGCAAGCCGATCACCCCGACGGCTGAGGAAATCGCGCGCAACCCGCGCGCACGCAGCGCAAAGCTGCGCGTTGCAGAAAAGCTGTAACGCAAACGCAAGCAACATATAAGCGACAACCGAACGCACCTTGTTCGCGCATCGTGGCCACCGTAAACGTAGCTTAAACAGAAAGGAGGTGGAGCATGAGCGCGCAGCCCGCTTATTCCCTGTACCCGCAGCGCGCGCCCGAGCGCGCCCCGCGCACCCGCATCTCCGTGGTGCCCGGCCAGCGTACCCGCACCGCATCCGCTCCCGCCTCCACCATCACGCCGGCCTTGGTGCTCAAGGTTGCCGTTGTCGCGTTTTTAGTGCTTACCTGCGTGGCGTTTGCCCGCTTAGGCCTTGCCGCCGCAACGGTAACCACCTCTATGCAATCCCAAGAGCTTTCCAGTCAAATCGACGACGCCCGCGCCACGGGTTCGTCGCTTGAGGTGACGCAAAGCCTGCTTTCCAACTCCACCCGCGTGCGCCAGCAGGCTGAAAAGCTTGGCATGGCGGCACCGGCGGAAGTGGGAACCATCACCATGCTCGAAGACGTGGTGTCCACCAACGACGACGGCTCGCTGTCGTTGTCCCGCAGCGTGGAGACCGCCGCAAACGCCGGGGAGTAACCCGCTATGTCGAACTACCAGCGCCCGCCGCGCAACGCAGGCGGCACCCGCGGTCGCGAAAGCGGCCGTGGCCAATCCAGCTATTCCGGCCGTTCCAGAGGCCAACACGCAAGCCGCACCGACGCCCGCAGCGCTCAACGCTCCGGGCGTCGCGGCGCTTCGAGCGCTCGCGGGGATGCTCGCGGCCGCAGCCGGGGCGCCACGCAACATGCAAGCGCACCGGCGCAGGGGCTTGCCGCGCTTGCCGATAGGCTTGCCGTCTTCGATTCCAACCGCGTGTTTTGGCCGTTGCTCCTGTTCGCGGCCATTGCGGCTGTGTTCTTTTTGCGCCTGGTGTACCTGCAAGTCATTGTGGCGGACGAGTATTCCGCCGACGCGCAGGCCGCGCGCACGTCGTATCTGACCATCGAGCCGCGTCGCGGCACCATCTACGACCGCAACGGCGTGGTGCTTGCCACCAGCGTTGACGCCACCACCATCTATGTGGATCCCACCGAGGTGACCGACGCCAACATGACGGCGCAGCTTCTGGCCGATTCCCTTGGCGGGCAGGCCAAAGACTACCTGGAGCGGGTTACGGCGGACAACACGCGCTATTCCGTGATCAAGCGCAAAGCCGACACGTCGGTTGGTGACGAGCTGAAAGACCGCATCACCGAGCGCGTGGCGCAGGCTCAGGAGGAGGCCGACGCCAAGGCAAAGGATTCGAACCAAACCGCTGAAACGGTGCAGTCCGGCATCCACTTCGTGTCCGACAGCCGTCGCGAGTACCCCAACGGCCAGGTGGGCGGTCAGGTGGTAGGTGCGTGCAGCATAGGCGTCGATCAGGATAAAAACCGCGAATACTATTACGGCATCTGCGGCCTTGAGGCGCAGTACAACGACGTGCTCTCCGGCACGCCGGGCTATTACGAGGCGGAATACGGCCGCTCGGGCCAGGCTATCCCCGGGGGCGTGCACGAAGAAGTTGACGCCGTCGACGGCCAGGACATCGTGGTGTCCATCGACATAGAGCTGCAGCGCCAGGTCGAGGAAAGCCTTACTTCGGGCTGCAAGGGCCTTAACGCCACAGGCGGGTCGGCTGTGCTCATGGACGGTTCCACGGGCGAGATCTACGCGGCGGCGTCCTTGCCGCTGTTCAACCCGGCCGACCGCAGCGAGGTCAAAGACGGCGCCATGCAGCTTAAATGCGTCACCGACCTGTTCGAGCCCGGCTCTATCTTCAAGTCGGTGTCCACGATGGCCATTTTGGAAACGGGCACGCTCTCGCCCGAAGACGAGCTGTACTGCCCGGCATCCATCACCGCCGACGGCTACACTATCTCCGACGCGCACGAGCGTGGCGATGCCACGTTCACGTTGCGCGAGATCTTAGACCAGTCGTCCAACGTGGGCATTTCGCTTGCCACCGAGAAGATGGGCTTCCAGGAGCTCTACGACCATATCGTGCGCTACAACCTGCACTCCGACACCGGTGTGGATTACCCGGGCGAGGGCGAAGAGGGCACCGATGCCCTTGGCATGCTCACGCCATTTGACCAGTGGTCGGCCGTACAGGCGTACAACGTGTCGTTTGGCCAGGGCGTGTCGGTAACGCCGCTGCAGATGACGCGCTTTTACGGTGCCATCGTGAACAACGGCGTGGAATGCGTACCGCATTTTCTGCTCAGCATGCCGCAATCCGGCTACACGCCCGTTTACGAAACCGAGCAGGTTATCGAGAACACCAGCGCAATTTCCGACATGCAATCCATGTTGAAAACCGTTGTCACCGACGGCACGGGCAAGAAGGCCGCCATCGACGGTTACAACGTGGCGGGCAAAACGTCAACGGCCGAAATCTACGACGAGGAAAACGGCGGATACCGCAAAAACGTGTACAACCTTGCGTTCACCGGCTTTTTGGCGGATTCGTCAAGCAAATTGGTGTGCTTTGTGGGCGCAAATGAGGTTCCTGGGGACGGCGTAGTCACGCCAATTTTTAAGGATATAATGACCTCAGCAATCGATCGATTCGGGATTACGTCTGAGTGAGGTATCCGCATGGGAAAGACCTGCACCGAACTGTTTGAAGGTATGGACTGCACCATCATCGGCAACGCCGACGACGTGGTGGAAGGCATTGCGTACAGAAGCGACCAGGTACAGCCGGGCGATGCGTTTTTCTGCATCGTCGGCTTGAAATCCGATGGTCACACCTTTGCGCAAGACGCTATCGATCACGGCGCGAAAGTGCTGGTGGTGCAACGCAAGGTATATCTGGCCGACGCAACGGACGTCACGGAGGTGGTGGTGTCCGACACGCGCAAGGCCATGGCCGAGGTTTCGGCGAACTTTTACGACCATCCGTCGAAAAGCCTGCAGCTGGTAGGCATCACGGGCACCAACGGCAAAACCACCACCACGTACCTGGTGGAGCATATTGCGCGCGTAGCGGGCAAGCGCACCGGCGTTATCGGCACGGTGGGCACCGTTATCGGCGACACGCACGAAAAATCCGCCCACACCACGCCGGAGTCGCCCGACCTGCAGCACCTGCTTGCGCGCATGCGCGACGCACGTTGCGACGTGGTGGCTATGGAGGTGTCCAGCCACGCGCTTGACTTAGAGCGCACGTTCGGCTCCGCGTTCGCCGTCACGGCGTTTTCCAACCTAACGCAAGACCATCTGGACTACCACCACACGTTCGAGGCCTACTTCGAGGCCAAGGCGCGCCTGTTCAGCAAAGACTACCCGGCGCGTCGCGTCATCTGCATCGACGACAAATGGGGCAAGGAACTGCTGCGCCGTTGCTCGGACGCCGGCGACAACATCATCACCACCGGTTTTGATCGCTCCGCGCAAATCCACCCCAAAGACGTGCAGTATTTCCCCACGCACACGTCCATCACGCTCAACGTGCGCGGCACGTACCACGAGTTCGATTACCCCTTGGTGGGCAAGTTCAACGTTGAGAACATCATGTGCGCGTTCGGCATCGGCATGCAGCTGGGCTTTTCTGCCAGCACCATCGTCGACGCGCTGCGCGAGGCCCCGCAAATCCCGGGCCGTCTTGAGCGCATCCACACGCCCCACGACGGCGGCGTGTCGGTGTTCGTCGACTACGCGCACACGCCCGACGCCCTTGAAAAGGCGCTTGGCTCCATCATGGC
>DJEE01000089.1:2210-17613 GCA_002431805.1 Eggerthellaceae bacterium UBA5906 | reverse complement strand
AAGGCCGCGCTGGCGGCCGACCACGCCGTGGTCACGTCGGACAACCCCCGCACTGAAGACCCCAACGCCATCATCGAGGACATCCTGGCCGGCATGGTTGACGGGCAGGGCCGCTATGACGTGCAGCCCGACCGCCGCAGTGCCATCGCGTTGGCCATTTCGCTTGCAAAGCCGGGCGATTCCATCCTTATCGCAGGCAAGGGCCATGAGGACTACCAGCTGGTAGGCAACAAGGTGTTGTCGTTCGACGATCGCGTTGTTGCGCGCGAAGAGCTTGAGCGCGCATTTGGCGAAGGGGCTTGTGAGTAACCTATGCGTTTTGAAATGATAGAAGCCGCCCGCGCAGTGGGCGGCTCGTTTGCCGTTGCGCCTGCCAACGAGCACGCGTGCGTCACCAGCCTTACCTGGGACTCGCGTGCCGTGCAGCCCGGCGGCTTGTACGTGGCGCTTCCAGGCGAGCGCGTGGACGGTCACGCTTTTGCCGCCGCAGCCGTCAAAGCCGGCGCGGTGTGCGTGCTAGCGCAGCACGCGCTTGACGCTGATGCCTTGTGCGCCATCAAGGCCGCCGGCGCAGGCGTTATCGAGGTGGCCGACACGGCCGCTGCTGTAACGCAGCTTGCGCGCGCATGGCGCAGCTGCTTGGCGGGGCGCGTCATCGGCATTACCGGCTCCACGGGCAAAACCACCACGAAAAACCTGGTGCGCGACGTACTTTCGGCTGCTGGAAGCGTCGTGGCTACGAAGGGCAACCAGAACAACGAGCTTGGCGTGCCGAACACGGTGCTTGCCGCCGATGCGGGCACGCGCAACGTCATCGTGGAAATGGGCATGCGCGGCCTGCACCAGCTTGAAGTGTTGTGCGAGTTCGTGCGCCCTGAGTGGGGCCTGGTCACCAATGTAGGCGAAAGCCATATCGAGCTTTTGGGCAGCCGCGAGAACATCGCCCGCGCAAAAGCCGAGATGCTCTTCGCGCTGCCGAGCGGCGGCATGGCGTTTCTCAACGCCGCTAACGATATGACGCCGCAGCTGCGCGCGTTTGCCAAGCTTGACGAGCACGGCGTTGCCTGCGTGCTGTACGATGGCACCGCCGATGCGGCCACACGTCGCGCCGCCATGTCCGCAGCCGATGCGCAGCTTGCCGCCGTGTGGTCGGAGGACGTGCGGCTTGATGCGCAAGGCTGCCCTAGCTTCACGCTGTGCGCGGCGAATTTCGCCGGCATGCCTGAGCCTGTTCGCGTGCCTTGCACGCTGGCGCTGCGCGGCATGCACAACGTGTCGAACGCCTGCTCGGCTGCTGCTGTGGGCATTGCCGCCGGCATGACGCCTGAGCAGGTGGCGGACGCGCTTGGCACAGCACAGCCCGAAACAGGTCGCCAAGAGGTGCTTGCGGCGTCTGCGGGCTTCACGGTCATCAACGACGCCTATAATGCCAACCCCGATTCCATGCGTGCATCGCTTTCCACGTTTGCCGCGCTAAAGGTGGCCGGTCGCCGCATCGCGGTGCTTGGCGACATGGGGGAGCTGGGCAGCTTTGCGCCGGGCCTGCACACCGAAGTGGGCACGTTCGCCGCCGCATGCGGCCTTGATTACCTGGTGTGCGTGGGCTCGTTGGCGCAAAACATCGCCGCGGCGGCATGCGCTGCGGGCATGAGCGCCGAAAACGTCGTGTGCGTCACCGACGGACAAGCTGCGCTTGCCAAGGTTTCCGCATACGTGAAGCCTGGCGATGCGGTGCTGGTGAAGGCTTCGCATTTCATGGGCCTTGAGCAAGTGGTTGAAGGATTGGTTAAGTAGTTATGTTGCATATATTCGCGTCGTACCCCACGTTTTTGGTGTTCGTGGCCATTGTTGTGGCCATCGTGCTCACCATGGCCCTCATGCCCGCGTGGATCAAGTTTCTGAAGTCCAGTCACATCGGCCAGCAAGTGCGCGCCGACGGCCCGGAAAGCCACCTGGTAAAACAGGGCACGCCTACCATGGGCGGCGTCATTATGCTCATCGCCGTTATCTTGACGGCGCTGTTCGTGGGCCATCCCACGCCTGAAACGTTTGCGCTGCTCATCGCCACGGTGCTCACCGGCTGCTTGGGCCTTATCGATGACGCCGAGAAAGTGGTCAAAGAGCGCAGCCTAGGCTTGACGCCAAAGGCCAAGCTGGTGGGCCAGTTTGTCATCTCCACGGTGTTTGCCCTGGTGGCGGTAAACGTCATGGGCGTTGCGCCTACCGTTGAAATCCCGTTTGTGTACACGTTCGATTTCGGCATCTTAACGTCGAACATCGGCGGCGTGTCCGTGCCGTGGCTCTACGTCCTGTTCGTCGATATCCTGCTTATGGGCATGTGCAACGCCGTGAACCTCACCGACGGCTTGGACGGTTTGGCGGCGGGCACGGTCATGATCGTCATGATCGTCATGGCGGCCATTGCGTACCGCTCCGACATGCTCGATTCGGCCATTTTCGCCGCCGCGCTCGCCGGCGCGTGCATTGGCTTTCTGTGGTTCAACTCGTTCCCGGCCGATATCTTCATGGGCGACACGGGCTCGCTTGCGCTGGGCATGGCGCTGGGCTGCTTGTCGGTGTTCACGAAAACCGAGTTCGTGGTGCTTATCATCGGTGGTCTGTTCGTAGCCGAGGCCCTGTCGGTTATGATCCAGGTGTTCTACTACAAGAAAACGCACAAGCGCATCTTCCTTATGGCGCCTTTGCATCACCATTTCGAGAAAAAGGGCTGGTCTGAAACGAAGGTTGTCGTGCGTTTCTGGATTGTCTCCGGCGTGCTGGCAGCGCTTGGTTTCGCCATTTACTTCGCTGAGTCTTTGATGGCGGTGGCATAACGTATGACGTGTGAAATGATTGCCGAAAAGAAATTCGCTCTGGCACAGCTTGGCCGCGTGCTGGTGCTGGGCTTGGGCAAATCCGGCCATGATGCCGTGGACTATCTGCTGCCGCTTCTGGGCGGCCGCGTGAGCAAGCTTGCCATTTTCGGCGGTGCGCACAGCGAGTCTGCCGATGAGTTTGCGCGCGCATGCGAAGCCGCCGGCGCGCACGTGGCCTTTGGCGAAGATGCCGTGGCGCAGCTGGCGCAGGCGTGCGGCGGGCGCTTTGAGCTTACCATCGCAAGCCCGGGCATTTCCGAGTTTTCCGAGCTGTACCAATCCGCCGTTGCGGTGAGTAACGAGGTTATAAGCGAAGTGGAGTTCGCCTGGCGCGAATCCGACGCACACAGCCGCTGGGTTGCCGTTACGGGCACGAATGGCAAAACCACCGTCACGGCCCTTACCGCGCATCTGCTGCAGGTCGCTGGCATGCATGCGGTTGCCGTGGGCAACATCGGCGACACGTGCATTTCCGCAGTGGGCGCACATGCGGCCGACGTGTACGTTGCCGAGGTGTCGTCGTATCAGCTGGCTTCCACAAAGCGCTTTGCTCCGAACGTGGCCGTGCTGCTCAACATCACGCCCGACCACCTGCATTGGCATCGTACACTGGACAACTACCGCGATGCGAAGTTCAAGCTGCTTGACAACCTGGCAAGCGTGCCGGGCGCGGTTGCCGTTATGGACGCTACGAACGACGTGGTACGCGCGAAGGTGCGCGCGCTGCGCGAAGTTAAGGGGGGCTGCGGCTTTGCGTGCGTTCCCATGGGCACGGCTGATGGCCTTACAGGCGACATGCGCAAGCGCTGCGGCGCTGAAAACGCGGCGTTCGTGGCGCAAGATGGCACGCTCACTGTGGCTCTTAACGGCGGCGAACATGCGCTTGTTAACGAAAACAGCCTGTTGATCAAGGGCGCTCATAACGCCGGCAACGCGCTTGCCGCGGCTGCCGCTGCGCTGGCGGCGGGTGCAAACGAGGCTGCCGTTGCTGCGGCGCTTGTCACGTTTGCCCCGCTTGAACACCGCATCGAGCCGTGCGGCACCGTGCGCGGCGCGCAGTGCTACAACGATTCCAAGGCAACGAACGTCGATGCCACGCTCAAAGCGCTGGCGGCGTTTCCCCATACGCGTCCTATCGTGCTGCTCGGCGGCGACGACAAGGGCACCGACCTGGCCGATTTGGTAACGGCAGCGCATCGCCATACGCGTGTGTGCGTGTGCTTCGGTGCCGCCGGTCAGCGCTTCGCCGAAGCGTTCGAAGCTGCAAGCACCGCTGCCCCTGCTGACTTCAAGCTGCTGCGCGCAAACCACATGGAAGATGCGCTTGACGTGGCCCTTGACCAGGCAAAGGTGGGCGATGTCGTGCTGCTGTCCCCGGCGTGTGCCTCGTTTGACGAGTTCCACTCCTTTGAGGAGCGCGGCGAAATCTTCAAGCAATTGGTGGCCCAGCGAGCATCTGCCCTGGGCGCATAAGGGCGCTACCGCATGGCATATACCGCTCACTCCAGGCGCTCCGACGCCGAATCAGTCATGTGGCCCCAGGTGGCGCTTGTCTTATCGGTGCTAGCCCTTACGCTTATCGGCTTTGTGATGATCTACTCCGCTTCGCAGGTGTCCATCTTGTCCACGGCGGCGTCGGCGGGCACGCTTTCGGACGCCAACCCGGCGGAGTACTTGTTCGATCAGCTGAAGTTCGCCGTTATCGGCGTAGTCGTTGCTGCCTTTTTATGGAAGTTCGTGCCGCCTGAAATATGGAAGGGCCCGGCGCTGTGGATTGTGTTTGCCGCCGCGCTCGTTTTGCTGGCCCTCACGGCCGTCATGGGCTCCACCGCCTTAGGCGCGCAACGCTGGCTTGTGCTCGGTCCCATCTCGCTGCAACCTTCCGAGTTCGCCAAAATCGCGTTCATCCTCATGGCTGCGCGCATCATGGATGACTACAACCAAGGCGAGCTGGCGGGCAAGCAGCTTGGTGTGCACATCCTCGTCTTGCTGATTTTGCCTATTGCCTTTCTGTATAAAACGCAGTCCGACCTGGGTACCACCATCATCATCTTCATTGGCATCCTGGCCGTCATGTGGTTAGGCGAGGTGTCCATGCAGGTTATCCTCGCCACGCTTGCCGTTGCATTCGTGGCTGCGCTCATCGCCATTTTCGGCACGGGTTACCGCACCGACCGCTTGGTGGTGTACAACCCCTGGAACGACGGTGAGGGCGGCTATGGTGACGGGTACCAAACCATTCACTCGTTCTACGCCTTTGCCGAAGGCGGCATTTTCGGCAAAGGTCTTGGCAACTCAAGCGAGAAGTTCGACTACTTGCCTGAAGCGGAAACCGACTTCGTGTTCTCCATCATCGGCGAGGAGTTGGGGCTTGTCGGCGCCATGCTCGTCATCGGGCTGTTTTTGGTGTTGCTGTTCGCAGGCTTGCGCATCGCTCGCGCGGCGCGCACGCCCTTTGGCGCCACCGTTGCCGGCAGCTGCACCATCATGATCGTGTTCCAAGCGTTTTTGAACATCGGCTGCGTCATCGGCCTGGTGCCCACCACGGGCAAGCCGCTGCCGTTCGTGTCCTCGGGCGGTTCGTCGCTTATCGCCACCTTCATCATGGTGGGGCTCATCTTATCGGTTGCCAGCCATGCCGACACGCAAACGGTATACGATCGCCGGCGCGCCAACCTGCGCGTTGTGCGCGCCGTCGACGACGGCGACGTTGCAGGCTTCGATGCCGCCCTCACACCTGCTGCAGGGCGTTCGGGCGCGCGTCGGACGCGTCGGTCGGCAAGCGGCAGCGCATCTGGGCGCACAGGCGAGCGTCAACGGCCCGCATACGATTCCCGTCCGCGCGACGGGCGGTATACGTCACGGAGGTAGGTTATGCGTTTCGTACTTTCCGGCGGTGGCACCGCCGGACACATCAATCCAGCCCTTGCATTGGCCGACCAGCTTTTAGAGCGCGGCCACGAGGTGCTCTACGCAGGCACGCCGGCGGGTATCGAGTCGCGCCTGGTGCCGGCGGCCGGCATTCCCTACAAAGCGTTCGAGGCGGCGGGTTTTAACCGCAACCATCCCATGACGTTGCCGAAGTCCGTCATGAAAATCCAGAAGTCCACCAAGCTTGCGCGCGCGTGGTTTGACGAGGTCAAACCCGATTGCGTCGTGGGCTTCGGCGGCTACGTGTGCATCCCTGTTGCCCGCGCCGCTGAGCAGCGCGGCATTCCCGTGGTGGTGCACGAGCAAAACTCCGTCATGGGCATGGCGAACAAGTACCTGGCCCGCCGAGCAAAGGCCGTGTGCCTTACCTACGAGCACGCCGCCAGCGCGCTTTCCGACAAAAGCCGTGTGGTGCTCACGGGCAACCCCGTGCGCGCCAGCGTGTTCGCCGCCACGCGCGAAGAAGGTCGTGCCGCGTTCGGCATTCCCGCCGATGCTCGCATGCTGCTGGTCACTGGCGGCAGCCTAGGTGCTCGCCACCTCAACAGCGCACTTGTGCAGCGAAAGGACATGCTATTGGCATACCCCAACTTGCATATCGTGCACGTCACGGGCCCCAAAGAGCTCGACACGGTAACCGAGCAGCTTGCATTAACGCCTGAGCAGGAAAAACGCTGGCATCTGTTTGGCTACACCAACCAGATGGGCCTGGCTATGGCCGCCACCGATGCCATCGTCAGCCGCGCAGGGGCCACATCGCTTGCCGAAATCTCGGCGCGTCACATTCCGGCGCTGCTTGTGCCGTTCCCGTATGCCACCGAAGATCACCAAACCATGAACGCCCGCGCATGCGTGCAGGCGGGCGCGGCGTTTTTGGTGCCCGATGCAGAGGTGGAAGGCCAGCAGTTTACCGACTATCTGCGCACGCTTATCGAGGACGCCGGCGCGCGCGAGCGCATGGCAGCCGCCGCGGCTGCGGCGAAAACGCGCGATGCGGCAGGGCTGCTTGCAGATGTAGTCTGTGAGGCGGCGCAAAACGGACGCGCCCAATAGAGTAAAATAAGGCGGTTTTGGAAAACGCTTGTGCCCAACGCCTCGCGTTTCCTAGCAACAGCGTTTACGCGCGGCTCATTCCGCGCACGATATATCCAGGAGGCTTACAGTCATCATGAGCGCAGAACGCATCAAGCAGGTGCACTTCATCGGCGTCGGCGGCGTCGGCATGAGCGGCATCGCCAAAGTGGCGCACGACCAGGGCATGCAGGTCACCGGCTCCGACATTAAAGACAGCCGCTACACCAAGCAGCTGCGCGAAGCGGGCATCACCGTGTTCATCGGTCAGAAAGCGGAGAACATCCCCGAGGGCAACCCCGTTGTGGTGGTGTCCACGGCCATTCTGGAAAACAATCCCGAGCTCATCGAGGCCAAGCGTCGCGGCCTTGAGATCTGGCACCGTGCCAAAATGCTCGCGCACCTTGGCGTGGGCCTTGATACGCTTGCCGTTGCCGGCACGCACGGTAAAACCACCACGTCTTCCATGCTGGCAAGCACGCTTGACGCCATGGGCGCCGACCCCACGTTCCTTATCGGCGGCATCGTGCGCTCTTACGGCACGAACGCCCATTCCGGTTCGGGCAAATACTACGTGGTTGAGGCCGACGAGTCCGATAAGTCGTTCACGTACCTCTCACCGGCGGCGGTGCTCGTCACGAACATTGAGGCCGACCATCTTGACCACTATAAGGACCTCAACGAAATCTACGACAAATTCCACGATTTCATGGGCCTTGTTCCCGAAGACGGCGTCATCGTGACGTGCGGCGAAGACGAGCACGTGGTGAACATCGCCCGCTCGGAGGGCCGTCGCATGTACACGTACGGCTTTGCCGACACTTGCGATGCGCGCGTGACGGCTTACGAGCCGCACGGCGTGGGCAGCCGATTCACGCTTGTGCTGCCTGATGGCACTCAGGTGGAAGGCTCCGTCAAGCAAAACCCCGGCCGCCACAACGTGCTGAACGCTGCAGGTGTCATCACGCTTCTGTGGGCGCTTGGCTACAACCCGCAGCAAGCTGCCGCCGCGCTTGCGCAGTTCGCCGGCGTTCGTCGCCGCTTCGATTTGGTCGGCGAAGTTGCCGACGTCACCGTTGTGGACGATTACGCCCATCATCCCACTGAAATCGCCGCAACCATCAACGCGGCTGCAGGCTTGGGCTACAAGCACGTGCACGTGCTGTTCCAGCCGCATCGCTATTCGCGTGCCCCGCTGTTCACCGAGGTGCTGCATGACGAATTCGGCTCGGCGTTCGACGCGGCCGACTCCGTCACGTTCATGGACGTGTATCCGGCAGGCGAGGCTCCTGTGCCGGGCGTGTCGGGCAAAACGTTTTTGAACGTGGTGCTCGACCACGAGGGTCATCCGCAGGCCGATTTTGTGCCGCGCCGTATAGACGTGGTCCCGCATCTTCTTCAAAAGGTGCAGCCGGGCGATTTGATTATCACCATGGGCGCTGGCGACGTCACGGCCATGGGCCCGCAAATCATCGACGCACTCACCAAGTCGCAGGCCTAACGCCATGGCAGCCCGACACGCGTGTTCGCCGCTTGAGGCGCTGCTTGTGGACAGCTCGTTTGAGGCTGATGTGTACCCTGACGAGCCTATGCGCCGCCACACCATGTACCGCATCGGCGGTCCGGCGCGCTTCTATGTGCAAGTTGCCTCTATCGGCGCACTCAAGCGCCTGGTAGCCGCATGCCAGGAAACGAACACGCCCTGGGTGGCCGTAGGGCGCGGCAGCAATCTGCTCGTGGCCGACGAGGGCTTTCCCGGCGTGGTTATCACGCTTGGCCGCGATTTCCGCGCCTGCCGCTTCGACGAGCAAACGTGCCGCTTTTGCGTGGGCGCGGGCGTGCCGCTGTCAAGCGTGGTGCAGGAAGCGTTTCGCCGCTGCCTGTCGGGCTTGGAGTTTGCCGTGGGCACGCCGGGCACCATAGGCGGCGCGCTGCGCATGAACGCGGGCACGCGCGAGCAGGGCATCGCTTCACAGGTGGTGTCGGTCACCACGCTCAGCCCGCAAGACGGCCTGCGCCGCCGCGAGGCGCAAGACATTCAGTGGGGTTACCGCTCAAGTTCGTTTGCGCCCGACGAGGTCATCGTCGAATGCGAGCTTTCCGTCAAACCCGCCGACCCGTATTTGCTGCGCGGTAAAATGGAGGCCTCGCACACTCGGCGCAAGAAAACGCAACCGCTTACGCTTCCAAGCTGCGGCAGCGTGTTCAAAAACCCCGAAGGCGCATCGGCAGGTCAGCTCATCGAGCAGGTTGGCTTAAAAGGCGCCCGCGTCGGCGACGCGCAGGTGTCGGAGGTTCACGCCAACTTCATCGTGAACCGCGGCAACGCCACCGCGCGCGATGTGTTGGAGCTTATCAATTTGGCAAGGTCGAAGGTATACGAGGCATATGGCATCGAATTACAACCGGAAGTCCGCTTCCTCGGGTTCGCGTAGGCCCGCGGCCTCTGGGCGCACCCCGGCTGCGCGCCGCTCCTCGTCGCGCTCCGAGCGCCAATACCAAGCGGCTTCGCGCGCGGGCTCTCAGCGCCTTACCTCGGTGCGCGTGGGCGATCTTCCGCAGGTAGACCGTGCGGCTCGCGCTCAAAAAACCTATCATCGCTACCTGGCGCGCCTCGGCGTGCTTGCCGGCCTTGTCGCGGCGTTTGCCATCGCTGCGGTCATCGCATACAACTCAAGCTTGTTCACCATCGAAAGCGTGTCGGTCAAAGGCGTCGAGCATCTTACGGCATCCGACATGCAGGAGCTTGCCGGCGTGCCTGCAGGCACCACGCTTCTGCGTGTCGACGCTGCCGGCATCAAAGACAACCTAAAAAAAGACGCCTGGGTAGCGGACGTGAAGGTAAAGCGCGTCTTTCCCAACACGCTGGAAATCGACGTCACGGAGCGCACCATCACCGCCGTGGTGGAGGTCCCCAGCGATAACGCGCAAACCTCCACGCAATGGGCCATCGCCTCCGACGGCATGTGGCTTATGCCCATCCCCGACAAAGATTCCGAGGCGGGCCGACGCACCAGCTCAAAGGTGTACGAAGACGCCGAAAACGTGCTGCACATCACCGACGTGCCCTACGGCACGAAGCCCGCGGTGGGCTCGTATTGCACCGATGCGAACGTGAACAACGCGCTTGCCATCGTAGCCGGCATGACCACCGAGCTTGCCGATCGCGTTACCTCGGTGAAGGCGACGGAAACCGAGTCAACCACCCTTACCATCAAAGACGGCCCCGACATCGTGTTCGGCACCGCGGACAACATCCGCGAGAAAGAGCGCGTGTGCCTGCAAATCATCAAAGAGCACCCCGAAGGCGTCACATACATCAACGTGCGCACGCCCGATCGCCCCACCTGGCGGTCGCTGTAGCACGCCATCTGCCCGTGCAATCAGGCTTTTCGGGTGCGTATCCTGTGAACATGCCGCTGTTCAATACGTGGGAAGCGTTGCAAACACCCTTGTGTTGTGTAAAATAATCCCACGTGAATATAACCACGAGTGTGTGAAACGCAGCTCAAAGCAAGCGTAATAGTGTGGAGGAATACAATGCCAAACAATTCGGGCGAGCATCTGGCGGTCATTAAGGTCGTCGGCGTAGGCGGCGGCGGCACGAATGCCGTGAACCGCATGGTCGAAGCGGGCGTGAAGGGCGTGGAGTTCATCGCCGTCAACACGGACCGTCAGGCCCTGCTTATGTCGGATGCGGACAAAACCATCCACATTGGCGAAGAGCTTACGCGCGGTCTTGGCGCCGGCGCTAACCCTGAGGTTGGCTGCCAGGCAGCTGAAGAGTCTCGGGCTGAAATCCGCGAAGCGCTTGCCGAGGCCGACATGGTGTTCGTTACCGCCGGCGAAGGCGGCGGCACCGGCACGGGCGCTGCTCCCATCATCGCGGAAATCGCTCGCGAGGAAATCGGCGCGCTTACCGTTGGCATCGTCACCAAGCCGTTCTCGTTCGAGGGTCGCACGCGTCGCAACCAGGCCGAGCAGGGCATCGATCTGCTGTCCCAGAAGGTCGACACTCTCATCGTCATTCCCAACGACCGCCTGCTTGAGATCGTCGATAAGAAAACCAGCATGCTCGACGCGTTCCGCATCGCCGACGATACGCTGCGCCAGGGCATTCAGGGCGTTACCGATCTCATTACCATTCCAGGTCTAATCAACCTTGACTTCGCCGACATCCGCACCGTCATGAAAGACGCCGGCACGGCCATGATGGGCATCGGTATTTCCTCGGGCGAAAACCGTGCGCTTGACGCGGCGCAGCAGGCCACGAACTCCGCGCTGCTCGAGGCTTCCATCGCGGGTGCTTCGCGTGTGTTGTTCTCCATTTCCGGCGGTCCCGACCTTACCCTTACCGAGGTTGACGAGGCGGCTCGCACCGTCGAGGCGTGCGCCGATGAGAACGCCAACATCATCTACGGCCAAATCATCGACGAGGGCATGGGCGACAGCGTGCGCATCACCGTCATCGCCACGGGCTTTAAGGTCAACGCGCCGCAGCAGTCCTCCATGGACTTCAATCGCAAGGACCTGTTCGCGTCCACGGCAGCGCCCGAGCCCGCTCCGGCACCGCAGCCGTCCACGTATTCCACGCTCACCAGCACGCCCGGCCGCTTCGCCGACGAGGACTACATCCCCGACTTCCTGAAGCGTCAGCGTTAAGGAGTTTCAAACCTTGCATACCGTGTGCAACACATTACCTGCACCGCACCTACACGCGCGCCCTTGCGGCGCGCGTCGCATTTCCATGCTCACCGACGACGCGCTTGCCAATGCCGCTGGCGTTCGCATCGCGTTTACCGGACGCGAGGGGGGCGAAAGCAAAGGCGCTTATTCCTCGCTGAACCTTGGTGCGCACGTGCGGGACAACCTCGACAACGTCATGCAAAACCGCGTGCTCGTTATGGAAGCGCTCGGCGCGCCCGATGTTGCCGCAATCGTACCGAACCAGGTGCATGGCACCGAAATCGTCACGGTCGGCGCCGCCGATGCTGCAAGCGTAGTGGCTGCGCAGCAACGTGCGCAAGCGGGTGCCGATGCACTTGTGGTAACGGTGCCGAACGTGGCCGCGATGCTGTGCTTCGCCGACTGCACGCCCGTTATCATCGTTTCGCCGTCGGGTCGCTTTGCGGTGGCCCATGCGGGGTGGCGCGGCGTGGTGGGCAACATAGCTGCGCTTTCCGCGCAACGTCTTGCTGCGGCCGATGGCGCGCAAGATGCGCAGCAGGCGCGTCAGCTTGCAACCACGTACAACGTGTATATCGGTCCGCACATCCACGCCTGCCATTTCGAGGTGGGCGAAGAAGTGGTGGCGCAATTCCGCGAAATCTTTGGGGAAAGCTGCATCGTCGATAGCCGCCACGTCAGCATGCTCGAGGCGCTCAGCGTAGGTCTTGAACGCGTCGGCGTTATGCGCTCGCGCATATGCGATGCAGGCATCTGCACCCAATGCAATCCGTCGCAGTATTACTCCTATCGCGCATCGGGCGGCGTATGCGGTCGCCATGGTGCGATAGCTTTTAGAAAGGGCTGATCATATGCCATTCGCACAGCATTACGCACAAACTCTGGCAGAACTTGAGCACGTATGCGCTTCCTGCGGGCGCAACCCGCGCGACGTGAAGGTCATCGCCGTGTCGAAAACGGTCGATGTAGACGCTGTACGTGCCGCCGTTGCCGCCGGTGCGCACGATTTCGGCGAAAACCGCCCCGACATGCTCGCTGAAAAAGTCGCAGCCCTGCCGCAGGAAACCTGGCACTTCATCGGCAACATCCAGTCGCGTAAAATCCCCGAAATCGTAGCAAACGCCACGCTGGTGCACTCGCTGTACAAAGAAAGCCACCTCGCGAAGTTCGACGCCGCCGCGCAAGCGGCCGGCAAGGTGCAAAACGTCTTGCTGGAAGTAAACGTTTCGGGCGAGGAAAGCAAAAGCGGCCTGGCGCCTGAGGCCGTGGCCGACATGCTCGCAAAAGCGGGGGAGTACCCCCACATCGCCGTGCGCGGTCTTATGACCATGGCACCGCAGGGCAACTTGGAAGTTGCGCGCGAGTGCTTCGAGGGGCTTGCCGCGTTGCGCGATACGTTGCGCGCCAATCTTGCGCCTGAGCGTGCTGAGCTGTTCAATGAACTTTCCATGGGCATGAGCGAGGATTGGCGCGAGGCTGTTGCTGCCGGTGCTACCATGGTGCGGATAGGCCGAGCTCTGTTCAGCGATACGTTCGAAGCGCCGCACGCGTAAAGCTCGCGCCTTCGCATATACCGAACACGCAGCGGCGGCTTGACCGTCGTCCCCAGAAAACGAAGCAGGAGAGCGGTATGGCAATGCCCAAGTTCAACAAGCCCGAAGGCATGCTCGACAGCATCAAGTCCAAGCTCGGGTTTTCCGACACCACTTCAGGTTACGACAACGCCTACGATCGCAACCGCGATTACGATGATTACGACGACTATGACGATTACGATGAGGACGAAGACGACGCCCCCAGCTCGAATTACGACCCGTACTCGTCGGTAACCACGCGTCCGGCGCGCGGCAATCATGCACGCGTGTCCAACACCGCGTCTTCGGGCGGCTATCGTCCGGCAAAGCTTGTTTCCATCGATGACGTGCGCGCGCACACCGCGGTGCCCGACAGCCTCAACCGTGACCCTCTGCCGCCGCGCAAAGTGTCCACGTCCAGCTCGTTTGGCAACCGCACCATGGTTGAGCCGGCGTTCTCCGTTCCCGCGAACACGCCTAACGGTCGCGCAGCAGCCGCCGCAAACCAGGAACGTTCCGAAAGCCTCAATGCCCTGTTCAACACCACGGCCGCCGAGGCTGGCAACAGCGATGTGGTAAGCGCGCCTGCGGCATCTGCGGCGAAGCCGAAGCCGGCAACGGCTGCATCCTCGTTCGACCCGTACAAGGCCTACGAGGGAACGGCCACCGGAACGCACAGTCCCACTCGCGCCGTTACCGTTATCAAGCCTGCCAGCTACGGCGAGGTCGAGAAGGTGGCAAAGGCCCTGAAAGCTGGCGACGCGGTTGTGCTTGCACTCAAGGCCACGCCTGATGAGCTTGCCAAGCGCGTGCTTGACTTCTCGTTCGGCGTTTCCAGCGCGCTTGACGCAAGCGTCGACTGCATTGCCGACAAGGTGTTCGTCATCGCCCGCGGTGCGGCTTTGTCCGAATCCGAGCGTGCAAGCTTGCGCTCCCAAGGCATTCTGTAACCGGTTCGCTGCCCCAGGCGCTGCCTATTTTGCGGCGCATTTCAAGGAGTTGTTTACGTGCTCAGTCTGAAATACCTGATCTGGTCGTTGTGCGATGCGTACAGCATGGTCATTTTCGTATACGTCCTGCTTTCGTGGTTCCCGACCGATCGAGGCATTCTCGCCGATATCAACAACGTGCTTGCGCGCGTGTGCGACCCGTACCTGAACCTGTTCAAGCGCATTATTCCTCCTATGGGGATGTTGGATGTGAGTCCTATCGTTGCGCTGCTTGTACTACAATTCGGTGTACGATTGCTGCTAAACTTGTTCTAAAGCGCGCGTGAGCGCGCCTCAACCGTATGAAGGGATTCAAAGATGGCTATCACCTCGGCTGAAATCCATAACCAAAGCTTTTCCATCGACCGCAAGGGCTACGACGTCGACGAAGTTGACGTGTTCCTTGAGCACGTCGCTGACGAAATCGATGGCTTGAACCAGCAAATCGCCTCGCTGCAAAACCAGGTTAGCGAAGACACGTTTGCCGGCTTCGATCGTCCTGCGGTAATCGAAGAGGAAGAGCAAACTCTCGCCGAGCCCGCGCCGGCCGCCGCCGTCGATGAGTCCGCCCTTGCGGAAAAAGACGCCGTAATCGCTGAGAAAGACGCGCGCATCGCCGATCTTGAGGCGCAGCTTGAGGCCAAGAAGGCCGACGACAACGCCATCGCGCAAGCGCTCATCATCGCGCAGCGCTCCGCTGATGAAATCCTCGCGAACGCCAAGGCCGATGCTGCCGCTACCATTAAAGACGCCGAGGACGAGGCCGATCGCATCATCGATAAGGCCGAAAACGACCGCCAGAAAGTCATCGACGCTATCAAAAAGCTCGAGGACGACCGCGAAGACGCACGCGAGGATTATCGCGACCTGCTCACCGACTTCATCACCGACGCTACGCGCAAGCTGGCCGAAATCGGCGAGAAGGCACCCGCTTCCGCATCCATCGTCACCGGCGGTCAGCATGGCCGTTACGCCACGCATGTTGAGGCACCCAAGCCGCAGCCGCAGGATTCCGCTGCGAAAACCGCACCTCAGGCACCTCTTACCATCGACGGCTCCGACGCATATGAGGCCCCGAAGCCCGTTGTGCCCGTAGAGCCTGCCGCGCCCGTTGCCGCAGCCGCCGGCGCAACCGTTGCCGTTGCCCCCATGGCCACGGCCGGTATCGAAAAAGACTTCTCCGGCTTCGGCGACGCCGCCGACGATTTCGACACCGACGATCTCGACTAATAGGGTTTCGTTTGCCTGCCGGCAAACGAATTTACTCGACGCTGCG
>DJEE01000089.1:0-2099 GCA_002431805.1 Eggerthellaceae bacterium UBA5906 | reverse complement strand
GAACAGTCCAGTGGACTGTTCAACACGTACCAAAATACGCTTCGCCCTTGCAATCCCACGAATACGACGCACCACAGCGGCCCTCGCTGACTTTTGCGCCACCTGTGGGTGATGTAATGCGGAGCAAAACACTGGATTTTGCTTCATAGACTCCTGCTTTGTCGTTTGAAACTCGCGCTGCTCTAGCTTGCTTAATGCGAGCGTACAACGTAGGCTTATAGGACAAAACGTACATCTTGCTTAACAAGTTCCACCAACAAAAACGGCTCCCTTTTGGGAGCCGTTTCGTTTTTGCGCTGCGAGTGAGTCGATAAGCCGGGTTCTGTCGTTGGACGACCATTTATCTCGAACGCGCGTCGCCGCACGTCTCAAGCACGCAACCCGAACGCACGGAAGGGCAGCCGTATCGCGTTCCTATTTGCGCTTGCTCCAGATGGGGTTTTCCAAGCCACGTTGTTGCCAACGCGCTGGTGCGCTTTTACCGCACCGTTTCAGCTTTTCTCCTGCAAGCAGGGGAGTTTCCTTTTCTGTGGCACTTTCCGTCGGGTTGCCCCGCCCAGCCGTTAGCTGGCATCTTGCCCTTTGGAGCCCGGACTTTCCTCACGCAGCTTTCCGCCGCGCGCGATCGTCTGGCCCACTCGCGTGTGGTATTCTACCATACGAATCCCAATCCAAGGAGCATCATGACAACCTGCGCATTAGTCGGGGCAACTTATTTCAACGAAACGGATTTCATGCAGCGCTACGAAGCGGGTGAGTTCGACTGCGTCATTGCGGTGGACGGCGGGTTTGCGCCGCTTGAGGCGCTTGGCGTGGCACCCGACATGGCCGTGGGCGATTTCGACTCGCTCGGTTATGTTCCGCGCGCAAAGCGCGTGTCGCGCTACCCTGAGCACAAGGATGCATCCGACATGGAGCTGGCCATGGAAAAGGCCGTGAATTTCCGCCACGACAACCTGTTCGTGTACGGGGGCATTGGCGGCAGGCTCGATCATACGCTGGCAAACTTGCAGCTGTTCGCCAGCTTTTCAGAACGCGGCGTATACGTTACGGCCGTTGCTGATACGTTCGCCGTTCGTCTTGTAACCGGCCCTGATGCGTTCACGCTGCCCGAAGGCCTTGAGCGCGGCACGGTGTCCGTGTTCGCAGCCAACGACCGCGCAGAAGGCGTTATCGAGCGCGGTTTGGAGTACTCGCTTGACGACGAGCCGCTTACCAACCGCACCAGCCGGGGGCTTTCCAACGAGCTCATCGGCCAAGAGGCAACCGTCGCGGTAGAATCGGGCACGCTTTATGTCTTTTACCCGCTGCAAACCGCCCCGGCACAGTCTGCCAGCGTATAATCAAGGCCCACCAATCGCATATCGGGGGAGCTCGCAAGCGCACGTGCGCCGGGCGGGCTGAGAGGAAGCGCCGCAAACGCTTCGACCCGCCGAACCTGTATGGGTAATGCCAACGAAGGGAGCATCAATGACGAAAACCTCGTCGAACCTCATCACGCAAATCGACTACGCGCGTGCAGGCGAAATCACGCCCGCCATGCGCATCGTTGCCGAAAAGGAAGGCCGCAGCCCGGAATTCATCCGCGAAGGCGTTGCCGCTGGTCGCATCGCCATCCCGGCAAACATCCACCACACCTCGCTGTCGCCCGAGGGCGTTGGCGAAGGATTGCGCACAAAGGTGAACGTGAACCTTGGCATCTCCGGCGACTTGGCAGACGAGGCCGTTGAGTGGGAAAAGGTCGACATCGCGCTTGAGCTGGGTGCCGAGGCAATCATGGATTTGTCGAACAGCGGCAAAACCCAGGCCTTCCGCACGAAGCTCAT
This sequence comes from Eggerthellaceae bacterium UBA5906, assembly GCA_002431805.1. Taxonomy (GTDB): domain Bacteria; phylum Actinomycetota; class Coriobacteriia; order Coriobacteriales; family Eggerthellaceae; genus Senegalimassilia. The sequence continues at coordinate 273 of DJEE01000089.1, read as the reverse complement.
CGAAAAGTCGCCGGCTATGATCGGCACCGTGCCCATGTACGACGCCATCGGCTACCTGGAAAAGGCTCTTATCGCCATCAAAGCCGAGGACTTCCTTGACGTGGTCCGCCGTCATGCCGAAGACGGTGTGGACTTCGTTACCATCCACGCCGGCATGAACCGCCGCACCATTGAGTCGTTTAAGGAAACCGGCCGTCTCATGAACATCGTCAGCCGCGGCGGCTCGCTCATTTTCGCCTGGATGGAAGCAACCGGCAACGAAAACCCGTTCTA
>DJEE01000099.1 GCA_002431805.1 Eggerthellaceae bacterium UBA5906 | reverse complement strand
TCTTCGGCGATCTGGACAAGGGCGTCGACAACTTCGAGGGCCCGGCGCATCCCGACAGCCCCGGCTGCCAGTACGACGAGATGACGAAGACCCGCGTCAAGTTGAAGGACTACGTCGAGGCGTACACGGAAAACGATATCCATCATCTCAAGGACGCAGGCAACAAGCCCAAGCTCATGTACCTGCTCCGTGAGGGTCGAAAGTGGAGGGAGTAGACTCATGAATCCGGAATGGCCTCTAATTCTCTTCACCTTCTTCCTGTGCTTGTCGGGCGGCATCTTGGCTGCTCAGGGCTTGCTCACCGTGCTTGGTAAGGGCAAGAAGATGCAGAACGTGGCGTTCGTTGCCGCGCTGGTGACCCTGGTAGTCGGCGGCATCTGCGTGTTCATGCACCTGCAGCACTGGGAGCGCATCTTCAACGCGTTCGGCGCGCTGCTTGCCGGCAACGGCTATGGCGTGTCCGGCATCACCCTTGAGCTGTGGGGCTGCGTCATCGAGTTCATCGCCATCGTGCTGTTCTTCCTGTTTGCTCGCCGCGCCGAGGACGGCACCGCTCCGAAGTGGGCTGGCGTGCTGGCCATCATCGTTGGCCTGGCGCTTCCCATGGTCACCGGCGACTCCTACCTGATGCCGTCGCTGCCCACGTGGGACACCCCGCTTCTGATCGTGTACTACCTGACGAACACGATTTTCATGGGCGGCCTGGCCGCGCTGGTGATCGCTGGCGTGACCGGTGATGTCGAGGCGCGCGACTTCATGGTGAAGACCGCGCTGGTCGGCGCTGTGGCTCAGCTGGTTGTTACGCTGGTGTACGCGTTCGTGATCAACGGCTCTGCGGGCCTGTACTCCGCCGACATCACGTACTACTTCGACCCGACGCTGCCTGACGTGGCCATGGTCGACCGTGCCGGCATCGTTGGCAGCCTGCTTGCTGGCGGCAACGCGCTCGTGTTCTGGCTGGGCGCCATCGTCGTGGGCGCGGTGGTTCCCGCGGTCATCACGTGGCTTGGCAAGGCGAAAGACGGTCAGCAGCTGGCTGTTTACGCAGGTGGCGCAGGCGTGTGCTGCATCATCGGCGGCATCATCTGGCGCGTGCTTCTCTACGCAGCCGCGATGCACATCTTCGCACTGTTCTAGGAAGGTTGCTGCAAGGCGGGCAGTTGCCAGTTGCCTTGCAGCTTGAAGGGGCCGGCGCTCGGCCGGCCCCGAAAGGCGGCGGTTTGGGCGCGCAGGCACCGGGCCGCGCCTGAAGCGTAGGGCCGATTCTGGTCGGTCGGCCTTGCGGGCAAGATGGCAAAACGCCAGCTTGCAGATTGAAAAAGCGTGTTGGAGGGGGCTTTACGTAACCGCCCCGCTTTCGGCAACGGAAGCCCCCTCATATACGCCTTTTCGTGCGTTATAGAGGAACACAAGACGAGAAGAGGGGTCTTCATGAGCGAAGAGAAAAGGGAGGACGAAGCGGCTGCGCAGGTTGATGCCGCCGCCCCCGCGCAACCTTCGGCGAAGCGGGCGAAGGAGCCCATGAGCGTTTCGCGTCGTTCGCTGCTTATCGGCGTTGGCAGCACCGCAGCCCTGCTGGGCCTCGGTGCACTGCGCTATGCGGGCCATGTGCCGCTGAACCGCCCGCCAGGAGGTCAAGACGAGGCGCACCTGGTGAGCGCCTGTATTCGCTGCGAAAAATGCTACGAGGCGTGCCCGCGCCACGTTATCAAGCCGGCCAAGATTGAAGACGGCTTGTTGGGTATGCGCAGCCCGCAGCTGGATTTCAGCACGGACTATTGCGACTTTTGCGCCGAGGAAAACGGTGGCGTGCCGCTGTGCGTACGTAGCTGTCCCACCGAGGCGCTGCAGCTTCCCGCTGGCGCCGATGCGCACACCACCATCATCGGCCTGGCCGAGATCGACCAGAAGACGTGCCTGGCGTTTCGCGACACGGGCTGTCACTTCTGCTTCGACGCCTGCCGCGATGCCGGCTACGATGCCATTCAGCTTGATGGCAACGGTTACAGCCCGCGCCCGTATGTGATCAACGAGAAGTGCGTTGGATGTGGTGCCTGCGAAAGCGTGTGCGTGTCGCTGCAGCAAGGTTCCATCGTTGCGGGCGCTACCGAGCGCGCTATTGTTGTTCGACCTGCGTCTTCGCTGTAGGGGGTTGTCATGAAACTGAGTAAGATTCGCACCATCGTGGCCGCCGCCGTGTTCTGCATCCTGGCTGTGTGCTTGGTGGCCGGCATCAACATGGGCACGCTGTCCGGCTTCGGCTGGGACGCGTTCAGCGCACTGTGCCCACTTGGCGCCTTCACCACCATGCTGGCTACGAAAACCATGGTGCCGCGTGCAGTGTTCAGCATCGTCATCATGGCGCTTTTGGTGTTCGTGTTCGGCCGCGCGTTCTGCGGCTGGATCTGCCCTGTGCCTGTGCTGGACAAGGTGCGCGCATTTTTTCGTTCGCCGAAGAAGCGCAAGCAGCTTGAGCAGGTAAAACACGACGAGGCGCTTGATATTGCCAAGCTTGAGCTGGGCTGCGGCGGCAAGGGCGGCAACTGCAGTAGCTGCAGCGCATGCAAGCAGCAGCGTCAGAAGCTCGACTCGCGCCATTACGTGCTCGGCGGCGCGCTGCTGTCCACGGCCATCTTCGGGTTCCCGGTGTTTTGCCTGGTGTGCCCCATCGGCCTGACGTTTGCCACCGTGCTGGTGTTCTGGCGCCTGTTCGCCAACGCCGACATGACCGTGGCGGTGATTTTGATTCCGCTGATGCTGATCATCGAGCTGGTGTTTCTGCGCAAGTGGTGCACGCGATTCTGCCCCATGGCGGGCCTGATGAACCTGATGAGCCGCTTTAGCCGCACGTTCAAGCCCACCATCGACGACGCGAAGTGCCTGGAAACTTCCAAGGGCACGCCGTGCAGCCGCTGCGCCATGGTGTGCGAGGCAGACATCAACCTGCGCCACCCCGCCTACGGCGAGCGCACGCTGGCCGACTGCACGCGCTGCCACGCCTGCGTGGACGCCTGTCCGGCCAACGCCATCACCATGCCGGTGGTAGCCAAGCGCGGCGAAGCCGTAAAACTAGCCGCCAACGAGAAGTAGGCCAAAAGATACCGGGCTAGTTTTGACTCACTAACTTTTGTGCTTGACAGCTATGTTGAGGACTCAATTCGCCGACGGTGCCGCTCCGATTCGTTTGTGATTCGGGGATTTGCACGGCGGGTCAACATGGCAGGTAGTTTCGCTTTGCTGGCTCTCACGCTGCGCGAAGCGGCTGGTTGAAAACAGATATTTCGAAAGGCAAGCGCCCTCCGCTGCATCCTCTTCGCAGGAGGGCGCGCTGTCATCTTGCCGCGTGTTGGGCACCCCCTCCTCCAACATGCGGCGCTATACCCGCGAATACCAAGAGCGCGGGTGATAGCCCCAAGCCGTCGACCCCTGCGGCTTGGGGCTTTTTGCGTTTTCGTGAAGGTGTTTGCCGGCAGGTCGGCGGGGTTGCTACAATGCAAAACCGTACCACGAGTAAGCGTGCTCTTAAAAGCCGTGCATTCGCGCTTCTGCGCCGCACGCGCCAGTTTGCCGAGGTCCCATACAACAATTGAAATGCAAGTAATGCGGCTGTCGAGCGGTTTTGCGCGACTTGCGCCCCACCGTCGGATGGGTCAAAAGGAACCGGTTGGTTCGACTCGCTGGTTTTTAGCGGGCTCCTGCGGGTTGGTGCGGTTCGCTTGCCGGGCCTGCCAATCTTTTCTGAGCCGCCCTTTTGTGCCGCTTTGCGTTTCGGTTGACCGGTTAACGTGTGAAAGGACGCGGAATGCAAGGAAAATCGCTGGTCATGCTACTGGTTGTTCTATACGCCAGCGCGTTTTTGGCGGGCTTCAACGAGAACTTGATGAACATGGCGCTTGTGTCTGTCATGAGCGACTACGGCATCAATTCGGTTGCAGCGCAATGGTTGGTTACGGGGTATATGATTGTGGCCACCGTTATGGTTATGTGTATGGCGTTTTTGTACCGACGCTTCAAACTGCGTCCGCTGTATTTTGCGGCTACAGCGTTTACGCTTGTGGGTTCGGCCATGGGCTTGCTCGCACCGAGCTTCGAGGTGCTTATGGTGGCACGTTTGGTGCAGGCCGTTGGCTCGGGCATTTTCATCCCGCTTATGATGAATACGGTGCTGATTGTTGCTCCGAAGCAAAAGTTGGGCACGTTCATGTCCATTGGCGGTTGTATGATCACGTTCGGCCCGGCGCTTGGCCCGGTGGTGTGCGGCGCGCTGGTTACCTCGTTTGGCTGGCATAGCGTGTTTGCGGTACCGCTGCTGGCCATGGCGGTGCTTGCCGCGCTGGCCGTGTTCGCGGTGAAAAACCTGGGCTTTTCGCCTGCTCATCTGGATGTTCCTTCCGTGTTGCTTTCGGCGGTGTTCTTGAGTGCGCTGAGCTTGGGCCTTGTTGAGCTGACCATCGATGTGCCGCTTGCTGCTGGCTCGCTTGTGATTGCGGTGGTAACGGCGGTGCTGTTCGTGCTGCGCCAGCTGCGCTGCGAGCACCCGCTTATCGACCTGACGCCTATGAAAAGCCGTGCGTTCTGGCCGTCGGTGGCGCTGACCACCGTTGCCATGATGGGAAGTTTTAGCTGCAGCGTTTTGCTGCCGTTGTACCTTGAAGGCGGCACGGGGCTCACGGCATTCGCGGCTGGCATGGTTATGCTGGTACCGGTGCTGGCTAATGCAGGCACTACGCTTTTGGGTGGTCGCATTATGGACGCGCGCGGCGAGTGGCCGCTGCTGCCGGCGGGGTTTGCGGCCGTTGCGGTGGGCTTTGCTCTGATGGCTGCGTTGGCTCCCACGCTGTCGCTGCCAGTGGTGTTTGTAGCGGCGTTGCTGGTTATGGGCGGTACGGGCTTTGTGTTCTCGCCGTCGCAAACGGCGGGCTTGCGCACGCTGCCGCCCGAGATGAATCCGTTCGGTGTAGCGCTTTCCACGACGTTTGTGCAGGTGGCAGCTTGTATTGGGCCTTCGCTGTACACAGGTATCCTGTCTACAGCGCAAGCGGGCGCTATGGCGGCGGGTGTGGACGCGGGGCACGCAATGGCGCAAGGCTTCGCAATGGCCATGGTGGTTGCCGCGTGCATCGCCGCAGTGGGCTGCGTGCTGGCGTTCGCATATGCGCGAGCAGCCGTGAAGCGCCGTGCGAAGCGCTAGCGGTTTCTAACGGATATAGGCGCTTTTATGCGCCTCCAGCAGCGCAAATCAGTGCAATCCGATAACGGCGATGGTCGTTTTTCGGTATTCTTTGGGGATGATGTCACGAACTCGCTCGTGTTTGCGTTTTGCTGCGAAACGCCGAAATACCTCGGATATCGGCAGGTTTCTGACCTGGGGAAATGTAATTGATACCGAAGTCGCTACTCTGCATGAGCGAATTAAAACGCAAACACAAGCGAGTTCGTGACATCGTAAGTTGCCAAATGGCGGCAATGGGCGTTGAAGGAACGATGAATGCGGGGGCGGTCTTGCGGGTTTGCGGCTTGTTTTCCCTGCTGACCGTGTAGAATGGGCGTACCGATTGGAAATGAGATGCGCAGGCGGCTGTCCGCTTGCGCATCGTTTTGCATACGCAACGAAGAGAAATGAGCATCACTTATGGCAATCACCGGCAAGCAGGTTCGTCAGCTGCGCAGCATGGCGAACAACTTGAAGCCCTGCGTTACCGTTGGCAAAGAGGGCGTGACCGAAAGCGTGCTGAACCAGGTGGAGGAAGACCTGGAAGCGCACGAGCTTATCAAAGTAAGCGTGCTATGCGAAACCGGTAAAGAGGCTGCTCAGGCGGGCTATGAAATCGCCGACGAAACCGGTGCCGAGCTGGTGCAGGTTATCGGCAAGCGCGTAGTGCTCTACCGCGAAACCAGCCGCGACGACATCGAGAAGATTCAGCTGGTGAAGTAACCGATCGGTCGAAAAGGCGAAGCCCTTACAGTCAACGGCCCCCGAACTCGCTTGAGCTCGGGGGCCGTTTTGCGTCTAGCGCCTTGATGCGCGGTTACTTCAAACACCTGCAGAGCCATTGGTTGCCGGTGGCCGCGGCGTGGGGGCAGCCTATGCAGCTGGGTTTGTCGCATAGCTCGGCGCTTTCGGGAGCATTGCGGAAATTCACCAGGTCAAGCGCGGGGTTGGTCACGTCAGGCTCGGTGTTGAACGTAGCTCCGTCAACCATGCCGGCTCCGACCGCCTCGGCTTGTGCGGCGGCGTCTTCGTCGGCAATCTGCATGGCACGCACTACCATGCTGGCGAATTGGCACATGCCAAGGCTGGTGGGGTGCGTGCCCTCAAGAGAATCGTAGTCGCGGCCAAACGCGCGCACATCGGCCACGCGGCAGTCTTCGGCTTCGGCTGCTTCGCGGATGGCTCGGTTGTATTCGTCCAGGTGAATGCCGCGCAAGCGATACGTGAACTCCGGGTGGTCAACGCCGTGCGTGCGCCCGGGCAGTAGCGTGACGCAATACACCAGGGCATCGGGTGCTATCTGGTGAATGTTGCGCAGCATGGCGCGATATGCTGCGCCGAATTGCTCGGCGGCGTCGGCGGGCGCGGCGCCGGCAACCTGCTCGGGCACGGCAGCCGGATCGATGCACTTCGGCATGGCGTGGCTGCGCCCGGCTGCTTGCGCCGCCGCTCCGCCCCAGCCGAAATCGTTGATGCCGATAAACGTGATAACCACGTTGGGGGTTTCGCCATGAGGCCCTAAAAGCGCTGCCGCCCGTTCGGGGCTGCGCGCGGCGGGGAAGCCGGCGCCGTCAACCATGCTGCCCGACCATGCGTCGTCGGCTAAAATCTCGCCGCCTAACGCATGGGCAACATGCCACCACCACGTGTCGTGCGAGGTGATGACGCCTGATTTCTCCAGGCGTTCATCGTTGTAGAACAGGGTGTAGCCGTCGGGGGTGCAGCCCTCAAACGTGCTGATGGAGTCGCCCATGATGGAGAACTTCAAACCGGGCATTCCCGACCGCCTTTCGCAATAACGTATACAAGCACGGGCGCAAGTGCGCCCAGCAACGTGTCTGGCGTTCTATGGTAGCAAACTCTGGTGGGGCGCACATGAGCAACGTGCGGCAAGCATAAAACCTATAGGGAATTAGGAATATAAGCGGCAGCAATAGCAATCCACGCGCAATAACAACAATTTTGCTAGCTGAGGAAGGTTTTGCATGGTTGCAAAACCTTCCTTGCGCTGCCGTGTCATTTGATCATATTCGCAGATAAAAGCAGAAAAATATGGCGAATTTCACCAAGAAATATGCTTTGCCCGCTTGACGTTGTACATAAAATGTTGTACACTGTTGAGAACCACGCACTCACAAAAGGCGCGCCAGGAAAATCCGGCGCGCCGCTGGTAAAAGGAGGCTGCAATGGGCGAGGCAATGGTTACCGGGCGCATGGCGCCTGGCAAAAAACGCCGCGGCGGGCTTATCCTGCACCGCGAGGGTCTTACCGCTTCTCAGGCTATCAACCTTATGTACGATGGCCTCATCATGAAAGGCGACGCATCGTTTCTTACGGGCAACGTAGTTGCCGAGGACGAGGAAGCGTGGTTCCGCGCCGCCGAGTTTGTGGACGCGCTTTCCGAAAAGAAGGCCCCGGACACCCGCGCCCTCCAAAGCCCTGCAGCTAGCGCCGGCACCGCGCCGGCTAGCGGTTCGCGCCCCGCGCCAACGGGCGCAACCGCCGCATCTGCGCAGGAGGTGAAGTAGCCATGGCCGAAGCACGTATGCTTCTTGATACCGAAGTGCTGCTCGACTTCCTGCATGAACGCGAACCTTACTATCGCCCCACGCGCTTGCTTATCATTGCAGGCCGCGTAGGCGAGTTCGACTTGTGGACAACGTCGCTGCATATGATGGAGCTGGCGTATCGCTTGTCCGACGGCGGCAACCCCGCCGAAATGCCGCGCGCCTTAGAGCGCCTGCGCGGGCTGCGCACGTTCGTGCGCGTGCAAAACGTGGGCGACACGGAAATAGACCGCGTGTTCGCCGCAAACTGCGAAAACCCCATGCGACAGCTCATGCTGAACGCCGCCGTTGACATCAAGGCGGATTTCCTGGTCACGCACGATTTCCGGGCGTGCCAAAGCAACCTGGTGGTGGCCACGGACGTAGACGGCGTGTTCGACTGGCTGCGCGACAACCGCGAAATCGAATACGAAGACGTTGAAATTTCCGAGTAGGTTTTCTCTGTCACCTTTCTGTCACTTGACACCTTAGAGTGCCAGACTACAATCGAATTTAGCACTCTAGCTGTGAGACTGCTAACGCGCCCCGCATCGCTGCGGGGCGTTTCGTTCGCGAACGCTGTTGCGCCGCACGCCCACTCGGGCCGCCGCGCCACCAGCTTGCGGCAACGCGCCAAACACGCGTGTCCCGTTCGCCAGTGAAACGCTTGCGCGCGCCAGTCCCGCGGCACCAAGCACAAACGGAAAGGAAGCGCCGCACATGCGCAAGTTCAAAACAGAGAGCAAAAAGCTGCTCGACCTGATGATCAACTCCATTTACACCAACCGCGAAATCTTCCTGCGCGAGCTTATTTCCAACGCGTCGGACGCCGTTGACAAGCTGTACTTCAAAAGCCTTACCGATTCCAGTGTCCAGCTGACGAAAGACCAGCTCGGCATCGATGTTGCCTTCGACAAGGACGCTCGCACCATCACCGTGTCCGATAACGGCATCGGCATGACGCAGGAGGACCTCGACCGCAACCTGGGCACCATCGCACACTCCGATTCCATGGCGTTCAAGCAGGAAAACGCCGAGCAGCAGGGCGACGACGTGGACATCATCGGACAGTTCGGCGTGGGCTTCTACAGCGCGTTCATGGTGGCCAAGTCCGTGCGCGTGGTGTCGAAGGCCTACGGCAGCGACGAGGCCTGGGCCTGGGAGTCTGACGGCATCGAGGGCTACACCATCGAAGCGGCCGAGCGCGAATCAAACGGCACCGACATCATCCTGACCTTGAAGGACAACACCGACGAGGAGAACTATGATCAGTTCCTCAGCGAATACGGCTTGAAAGACCTGATCAAACGCTACAGCAACTACGTGCGTTACCCCGTGCGCATGGAAGTTTCCAAGAGCCGCCAGAAGCCCAAGCCCGAGGACGCCGGCGACGACTACAAGCCCGAATACGAGCAGTACACCGAGGTGGAAACCATCAACTCCATGGTGCCCATTTGGAAGCGCGGCAAGTCCGACGTGAAGCAAGAAGAATACAACGAGTTCTATAAGCAGACCTTCCACGACTTCACCGATCCGGCCGCCACGTTCTCCATCCACGCCGAGGGCGCGCTGTCCTACGACGCGCTGCTGTTCATCCCTGGCCGTGCGCCGTACGACCTGTACAGCAAGGACTACAAGAAGGGCCTGGAACTGTACAGCTCCAACGTGCTGATCATGGAAAAGTGCGAGGACCTGCTGCCCGACCACTACAACTTCGTGCGCGGCGTTGTGGACTCGCAGGACCTTACGCTGAACATCTCGCGTGAAACGCTGCAGCACAACAACCAGCTCCACGCCATCGCCCGCAAGGTGGAGAAGAAGATCACCAGCGAACTGAAGAAGATGCTGAAAAACGACCGCGCCGGCTACGAGAAGTTCTTCGAGAACTTCGGTCGCGGCCTGGAGTACGGCATCTACACCAGCTACGGCATGCTGAAAGAGGAACTGGGCGGCCTGCTTCTGTTCTACAGCGCCAAGCAGCAGAAGCTGGTAACGCTTGACGAGTACCTTGAGGCCATGCCCGCCGACCAGAAGTCCATCTACTACGCCGCGGGCGACAGCACCGAACGCCTGGCCAAGCTGCCTATTGTGAACACCGTGCTGGCCAAGGGTTACGATGTGCTGCTGTGCACGAAGGACGTCGACGAGTTCTGCTTCCAGGCCATGATGAACTACGGCCCCGAGGCCGAGAAGGACGCCGAGGGCAAGGATATTGAGGGCACCGGCCCGAAGGAGCTGAAAAACGTTGCCTCCGGCGACCTGGACTTTGCCACCGAGGACGAGAAGAAGGAAGCCGAAGAGGCCGAAAAGACCAACGAAGGCCTGCTCAAGGCTATGAAGGAGCACTTAGGCGATGCGGTGACGAAGGTTGCCGTGTCCACGCGCCTGACCGATGCGCCGTCGGCTGTTACCACCGAAGGCCCCGTATCGCTGGAGATGGAGCGCCTCATGTCGCAGATGCCCGAGGGCATGGGCGAAGTGAAGTCGCAGCGCGTGCTTGAGCTGAACGCGAAGCACCCGGTGTTCGGCGTGATGCAGGCTGCTCAGGAAGCGGGCGACGCCGACAAGGTGAACCTGTACACCGACATTCTGTACAACCAGGCACTTATCGTGGAAGGCATGCCCATCGCCGACCCGGTAGCCTACGCAAACGCAGTCACCAAGCTGATGGCGTAATTGGGTCCGGCTGCCTACCGGCAGCCGGATTGACTCGACGCTGCGGGGCCCTGTGGCACGCCGTCTTCGACTTCAGCTGCGCGAGCATGGCCCGAAGGCCAATGCTCGCTTGCTTCAGCCGAATACGACACACCACAGGGCCCTTCGCTGACTTTGGTGCTATCTGCGGGTGAGTCAAACATACCGAGCTGGTTTTGACTCATAGTGAAAACAAAGATTCGCATGTAGAGAAGAGCCTCGTAACGTCGGGTGTTTGCGTTTACCGGCAAGTAAACGCAACTAATTTGCGCTATCATACGGGTGTTATGCAGAAGAATTTGCGCGACATATTCCAGATGATCGAAACGCCGCTTATCAGCTTCACCGTGGTGGTGCTAAGCTGCGTGTGCTTCCTGCTGGGGTTGTGGGCCATCATGATTGTTGTTAGGTTCGTGATGGGATGAGCATGCATCTGCGCATCTACCAGGCGAAACGGCAGGGGTAGGCACTGCAATGTGGCAGCGTTTCACATGGTACGACATCAGGGTTATCGGTCATTACCTTGGCATGCTGGTTTTGTTCTCGTCGGTGGCGTTGGTCGCTCCGCTGGTTACGGCCATCATCTTCCAGGAATGGGTTCCTGCAAGTCATTATCTGCTTTCCATCGGCTTGTCGCTTATCGTGGGCTCGGCGCTGCGTTTCATGCGCATTGAACCCGGGCGCTTGAACCGCCAGCAGGCCATGGTGGTTACGGGCCTGGCGTGGATTGTGCTGGCGTTCATGGCAACCATCCCACTGTACCTGTCGGGTCACTACGACACGTTCCTTGACGCCATGTTCGACGGCGTGTCGGGCATTACCACCACTGGCGCTAGCATCATTTCCGACCTTGACCACTTGTCGTACGCCGACAGCATGTGGCGCTTCACCATGATTTTGTTGGGCGGCTTGGGCCTGGTTGTGGTTGCGCTGTCGTTTGGCCTGTTCGGCAAGCGTTCAAGCGGAGCCAGCCTGTTCGTGTCCGAAGGCCGCAGCGAGCACGTGGTTCCCAACGTGGTGCAAACGGCCCAGTTCATCGCTAAGTTGTCGCTGGGATTTATCCTGGTTGCCACGGCGGTGCTGGCCGTGATGTGCGCGTTTGTGGGCATGGAGGCGCCGCGCGCCGTGCTCAACGGCCTGTGGCTTGCCATTTCCAGCTTCTGCACGGGTGGCTTCACGCCCATGAGCACATCCATTTTGTACTACCACTCGTTCCCCATCGAGGTGGTGCTCATGCTGCTTATGATTATCGGCAGCGTGAACTTCGTGCTGCATTCCGAGCTGTGGAAAGGCCACCTAAACGTATATTTCCGCGACATGGAAATTCGCACCATGTTCATCTGGATTGCGGTGATGACCTTGGTGTTTGCCGCGTCCATTTCTGCTGCGTCAGATTTTTCGAACCTGGCAACCATGCTGCGCCGCGGCGTGTTCATGATTGTGGCGGCGTTTTCCACCACGGGTTTCCAGAACATCACCACCAACCAGCTGACCACGTCGCTTACCTCGGGCGCGTTTTTGGTGCTTGCGGTGCTTATGGCCGTTGGCGGCGGCGCGGGTTCAACGTCGGGTGGCATTAAGTTCAGCCGCGTGGGCCTGATCATCAAATCGCTGGTTGCAACGGTGAAAGAAACGCTGGCACCCGATTCGGCGCGCGTGGTGGTTTCATACAACCACCTGGGCAGACGCATCCTGTCGCCCGAGGTGGTGAAGGAGGCCATGACGGTGTTCGTGCTGTATGTGGTCACCTACGCGGTAGGTGCGCTGGCAGGTATCGCGCATGGGTATGAAGCCACGCAGGCCATTTTCGAGTCGGTTGCCATGGCGTCGAACGGCGGCATTTCGTCTGGTTTGTGCCAGCAGGGCATGCCGGTGTCGCTTGAGTTGCTGTACATGCTGGAAATGTGGGCCGGCCGTCTGGAATTTTTGACGCTTATCGCGTTGATTGTGGAGGTTGTCGTGTCGCTTGACCCGCGCAGGTTGGTGAGGCGCTCATGAGGACGCCGCTGCAGAGTGCGCGAGGTGGTAGAGGGGCGCTCCGAATGTCGCCTTTGGCGGGCGTGTTCGCGTGCGTGCTTGCGTGCGCGTTGGCTGTTTCGGCTGCTGCCCCGCGGGTTGCGTGGGGCGACGAGCCGGCGGACGGGTCAAACGCCGTCGACGTGACGCAGCTGCCTGACAGCTCGTTTATCTACGACACGTCCATCACGGACTTGAGCACGGCCGATTCGTACTACGACAAGCAAACGGTGCAGGTCACCGGCGAGGTTGTGGGCGACCGCATCGATGCGGGCGACGGGCACCATTGCTGGATTCAGCTTGAGTCGCCCTCTGATTCCTCAACGGTTGCCGTGTACATGACCAACGAATCGGCGGCAAAAATCGACACGTATGGTGCCTATGGTCGCAAAGGCACCACGCTGCAGGTGCGCGGCACGTTCCAGCTGGCGTGTTCTACGCACGACGGCGTGTCTGACCTGCACGCGCAGGTGGTTTCCGTAACGGAAAAGGGTAAATCAACCCCCGATGAATTCCGCATTGAGGCGTTCTTCCCGGGGTTTGCGGCCGTGTTCATCGGCCTTGCCATGATAATGGTGTTCTACCTGCTGCGTGAGCGGCAGCGGTAAGCGAATAGGGAGGCGAGCTTGCAAAAAGGGCAGGTCGTGAAGTTGGACCGCGGGTATCCGCTGGTGAAGTGCGCCGACGGGCGCCTGGTGCGCTGCGAGCACGCAACGTCGCTGGTCAAGGGCAAGGACCATCGTGCCGTCATCGGCGACTTCGTTGAGGTGAACGCGCCCGAGGGCCACGACAAGGGCATCATTGAAGCAATTTGCCCACGTGAGCGAGCATTTGTGCGCAAAGACCCAACCGAGCGCGCTGTGCCGCAGGTGCTCGCTGCGAACTTCGACCGCGTGATTGTGGCCCAGCCGCTTGCCGAGGTGAACCTGCGTCGTCTTGAGCGCGAGCTGGTGCTGGCGTACGAAACCGGCGCAGCGGTAACCGTGGTGCTAACAAAGGCTGACCTGGCCGAAAGCGAGGCGCAGGTGGAAGAGGTTGCTGCCCGCGTGCGCGCGCTGGCGGGCCCGGATGTGCGCACGCTGGTGGTGTCCGACGGCAACGCGCACAGCGTGGAAGCCGTGCGCGCGCTCATGCCTGCAGGTACCACCACCGTGCTCATCGGTAAGTCCGGTGTGGGCAAGTCGAGCCTGGTCAACATGCTTGTTGGCGAAGAGGTGCAAGAAACGGGCAGCGTGCGCGAGGGCGACGGCAAGGGCCGCCACACCACGGTAAGCCGCGAGATGGTTGCCGTT
>DJEE01000059.1:4779-10339 GCA_002431805.1 Eggerthellaceae bacterium UBA5906 | reverse complement strand
GCCAGGCTCCACTGCGTCAAGGGCCCGATAAGCGTAGACACGCCGCACGCACGTATCCCCTGCAACAGCATGGCCAGCCACAAGGGCGAATTAGCGTTTAGCGCGCACATAGACACCGCGCCCACAACCAAGCACGCGCCACCGATAAGACATACCCGCCGCGCACCCATGCGGTCGGTCATCACGCCGGCAAGCGGGTTGAGCACCAGCGCCGCCGCCGTGCCGGGCAAAAGCACCATGCCCGCTTCCAATGCTGTGCCGCCGCAAGCACCTTCGATGTACAGCGGGATTACCAGCGTGATGCCCATAAACGACGCGAACAGCAGATTCTGTACCAAAAGGCCACTATTGAACTGGGACGATGAGAATATTCCTAAATCGATAAGCGGCTCGGCAATGCGCTTTTGGCGCCGCACGAACAGCACGCAAAACACCGTGCCCGCCAGCAGCGGCAGCCACACGAAGGGGCTTTGCAACGCGAAGCTGCTTGCATTGCTGAAACCCAACAGCACGCCGCCGAACCCAAGCGTTGAAAGCGCAAGCGACACCGTATCCAAGCGCGCAGACGCGTTGCGGGCATCGGAGGGCTTGATAAACGCCAGCGCGCACACGCCGAGCACAACGGTAAGCCCCACAAGCAACACGAAAAAGCTGCGCCAGCCCCACGCATACACCATCGCACCGCCCACTGTAGGCCCAATGTTCGGCGCAAACCCCATGGCAACGCCGGCAATGCCCATGGCCGTTGCCTGCCGCCCCGGCGGAAAACTTATCATAGCGATAGTGGTCATGAACGGCATAAGGATGCCCGTGGAAACCGCCTGTAAAATTCGGCCGGCCAACAGCACCCAAAAATTCGGTGCAAGCATGCACGCCACAGCACCGACGAAGAAAAATCCCAGACCAATCAACACATGTTGGCGCGCGGAAAACCGTTGCGTCATCCAAGTGACGGCGGGCACCGTGATGCCCAGCATCAACATGTAGCTGGTGGTAAGCCACTGCCCCAGCTCAACGTCAACGCCAAAATCGGCAACAATGTCGGTCATCATAGCGTTCACCGCTGTCTGCGACAAGTTACCGCATGCCGCCGACAACACCACCAGCGCGAACAACACGTACGCTTCGCGCTTTGCAACGTTGTCCATCAAGCCCTCCCCGTCTTTGCTCAAACCCAGCTTGCCGAAAAGCCAACATCCACGCTTCTGTGAAACAAATAAGGGGGCGCCCGGCTAGGCGCCCCCAATACGTTGCGTCAGTATGTAATTGTACTAGTTGAAGCGCTGCTGCGTCTTCTCCAAACCTTCCGTTATGAGGGAAAGCGCCGCCTGGCTTGCCAAATGCGTTGCCTGGGAGAAGTCGTCGGCCTGTTCCTTCTTTGGCCGGCCAAGCACCCAATCCACCACGGGCATGCGTCCCGGCGGGCGCCCGATGCCGCAGCGCACGCGGAACCAGTCGCGCGTGCCCAGCTTGTCGCAAATGCTGCGCAAACCGTTGTGGCCGGCATGGCCGCCACCGAACTTCACGCGGATGGTACCCTGGTCGATGTCCAGCTCGTCATGAATGACAATCAGGTGGTCGGGTTTAACGCCGTACGCGTTCATAAGCTGCTTTACCGGGCCACCCGACGTGTTCATATAGCTTTGCGGCTTGGCCAGCACCACGTCGTTGTCGCGCCACACGCCCTTAGCCGTAAGTGCACCGCATTCGGTTTTCCAATAGCGTGCGCCCACTTCTTCAGCTACCAGGTCAAGCGAGTCAAACCCGGCATTGTGCCGCGTGTGCTCATACTCCTCGCCTGGATTGCCCAGCCCAACAATTAAAAACATGCAGCCCGCACCCTATTCGAACAAGCTGGCAACAGAGCCGTTGTTGTACACGTTCTTGATGGTTTGCGCGAACAGCGGCGCCAGCGTAACCACCTTGATCTTGCCGGTTTGACGGTCAAGCGGCACAGGCACGGCGTTGGTGACCACAACTTCCTCGATGCAGGAGTTCTCGATGCGCTCGTAGGCCGGGCCGCTGAACAGGCCGTGCGTAGCGCAGGCGTAAATCTTCTTCGCGCCCTTAGCCTTCAGCGTGGTGGCGGCGGCAACCAGGCTGCCGGCCGTATCGATCATGTCGTCGTTCAGGATGCAAATCTTGTCCTTCACGTCGCCGATAAGCGCCGTGATTTCGGCCTGGTTGTGCTTCGGACGATCCTTGTGCATGATGGCGATGTCGCAATCAAGCAGCGTGGAGAACTTCTTGGCAGCCTTCGCGCGACCCACGTCGGGCGACACCACGCACAGCTCTTCTGACTTGAATCCCATCTGCTTGAAGTAGGTAACGAACAGCGGCATGGCGGTCATGTGATTTACCGGCTTGTCGAAGAAGCCCTGGATGGCATCCTGATGCAAGTCGATGGCAATAAGGTTGTCGGCACCGGCAGCGGTAAGCAGGTCGGCAACCAACTTCGCCGTGATAGGCTCACGCGGGGCAGCCTTGCGGTCCTGGCGCGCATAGCCGTAATGTGTGATGACGGCGCTGACGCTATGGGCGCTTGCACGCTTAGCTGCATCAATCATGATAAGCAGCTCCATGAGGTTGTCGTTCACGTCAAAGCCGTTAGGGCTCGAGCACACAGACTGCACGATGAACACGTCGGCGCCGCGGACGCTTTCCAGGTAGCGAGCGTAGATTTCGCCGTTGGCGAACTTCTCCAGCTTCACATTGCCCAGGGAGATGCCCAGCTCCTGTGCAATCTCGTCGGCCAGCTTCGGGTTGGAAGAACCCGAAAACACTGCCATCCTTTTACGCTTTTCCATTTCCGCAGTCATGCGTGCTCCTTGCAATCGCTTCGCAGTTGTCAGATGAAATCCATTCTACTTGCAGGTAAAAGAAAAGGCCAGCTGAAGCGCGAACCCTCTATGAGGACTTCACGCTCGGCAAAGCGGAAAACCCCGCAAATAGTGGGACGCCGCAACGAATAAGCCCCCTTTTCGCTACCGTCAAAGCTGCTCCTGCCAAAAATTACGACAATGTGTACTCTTCAAGCAAGCCTTGGTGCGAATTGATATGCGCGTTGTAACAAACGATGCAAATTCATACATATTCGCAGCGCACGGCCGTAGCGCTGGAACCCAGCAAGCTATGCACGCGCAGAAAACGCAACATCACCGCAATTTTTGGCAGGAGCAGCAAGAAACCCTCCCCGAAAACTATCGGGAAGGGTTTCTTCTCAATGAAATTTCAGGGTTGCACGCCTATATCGTCTTAACGCACCTGTTCCTCTGCAGCTTGACGGGCGCGCTTTTTCGCTGCCCAGCCGGGAATTTCCTGCTGATCAGGGCGCGTAAGCGCCAAGGAGTCGGCATGCACTTCTTTCGTAATGCACGAACCCGCACCGATAATAGAGCCCGCGCCAATGGTAACAGGCGCAACCATCATGGTGTCGCTGCCAATGAACGCATTGTCGCCGATGGTGGTGGGCCACTTCTTCTTGCCATCATAGTTGCAGGTGATGGAGCCTGCGCCAATGTTCACGCCTTCGCCCATGGTGGTGTCGCCGATGTAGCTTAAATGCGGAACCTTGCTGCCGCGGCCGATGGTGGACTTCTTGATTTCCACGTGCGTACCGGCCTTCGCGCCTTCGCACAAATGCGTGCCAGGGCGCAGGTATGCGCGTGGGCCGGCCGTTGCCTTATCATCGATCTGCGTCTCGATGGCAACCGTTTCCTCAATGGTGCAGCCACATCCCACAGTGGTGTCGGTCAAGCGCGTGTTCGGGCCGATAGCGCTGTCCTCGCCCACCGACGTCTTACCCATAAGCATAACCTGTGGCAGCAGTACAACGTCCTGGCCAATGCGCACGTCAGGGCCGATCCATACCTGATCGGGATCGGTCATGGTAACACCGGCGGCCATATGCGCCTGGTTGATGCGGCGCTGCATAACCTTGGTAACCTGCGCCAGCTGAATGCGCGAGTTCACGCCCAGGCATTCCGTAGCATCATCGGTGGCAAGCGCCAGCACGGGCCGGCCGGCGTTGCGGCAAATCTCAAGCACATCGGTAAGGTAGAACTCGCCCTGCGCGTTGTTGTTGCTCACCTGAGAAAGCGCGTCGAACAAAGCGCGCGCGTCAAAGCAATAGAAACCGGAGTTGCACTCGTTGACCGCAGCCTCTTCGGGCGTAGCGTCTTTTTGCTCGACGATGCGCTCCACCTGGCCGTTTGCATCGCGAATAATGCGACCGTACCCCGTGGGGTCGTCAAGCTTCATAGTAAGCACCACCACCGCAGCGTTGTTCTGGTCGCGCACCTGCGATAGGCGCTCAATAGTTTCGGGCTTGATAAGCGGGCAGTCGCCCGTAAGCACCGAAATGGAGCCATCGAAGTTAGCGAACACGTCTGCGCAGGCCAGCACCGCGCCGGCTGTGCCGTTTTGCACGTCCTGCACCACAACTTGCGTGTCGCCTTCAACCAGTGGGATAACCTGCTCGCGCGCATGGCCAACCACCGTTGCAACCTGCGTGACACCCGCAGCATGCGCCGCGTCAACAACCCAGCGCACCAGCGGCTTGCCCAAAACCTCATGGGCAACCTTGGGCTTTTTCGACTTCATGCGAGTACCCGCACCCGCGGCCAACACAATAGCAGCAGCTTCCATAGCGTTCCTTTCGGTTGCAGTGCGCAAGGCAACACGCCCAGCGTACCAAGCGCAGCTTGGGCTCACTGCCCGCTGCGTAAAAGCACTTGAAACTGACGATGAGTATACCGCAACGTTTCCGTGCGCCCCGCCGCCTGCGCAGCAAGCGCACACGAGCGTCGCCCGCGCGTTGCAAGCGACGCGTTTTCAATCGCAAGCGAAACGGCAAACGCAATCAACCCTGTAACGCAAGCTTACGCGCCCACCGCGCGTTACTTGGCCGCAGACTCCTCTTCTGCAAGGTCGTGCATCATTTCGCGGCCCTCAAGCGCCGCTTCGCGGGCGGCAGTGGGCAGCGCTTCAAACGCAGAATCGTCGCCGTCGGCGGTTTGCACAAAGGCAACGCCCTGTTTTTGCGCACCGCGCGCCTGCACCAACAAGAACGTGAAGCCCAGCACGCCGGCCACCAGCGATGCCAGCAAAATGCCCAACTTCGCCGTGGCAACCAGCGTCGCATCGGTAAATGCCAAGTTCGCCACGAAAATAGCCATAGTAAAGCCCACGCCGCCCAAAATGGACGCGCCAAGCATATGCAGCCAGTTCACGTTCTCGGGCAAGCTGGCCAACTTCAGCTTCACCACCACAAAGCTCATCAGCATGATGCCCAGCGGCTTTCCCACCAGCAGGCCGAAGAAAATGCCGAAAAACACCGGCGAGGCAAACAGACCTCCCACGTCCATACCGGCAAAGCTCACGTCAGCGTTCGTAAGCGCGAACAACGGCAAAATACCGAAATACACCCACGGGTACAGCTTGTGCTCCAGGCGCGTTGCCGGCGGCACCACCTGGCGCGCCACGTGCGACAGGTGTTCCACCGTTTTCACGTACTGGCTTTGCGCCAGCACCGGCTCATCGGGGTTGAACGCCTGGTTCG
>DJEE01000059.1:4346-4682 GCA_002431805.1 Eggerthellaceae bacterium UBA5906 | reverse complement strand
GACGGAATGGTGAACGCCAGCAGCACGCCGGCAATGGTGGAGTGCACGCCCGACATGTACACGCAGTACCACAGCACGCCGCCCACCAGCAAATATGGCGCCAACGAATACACATGCCCTCGATTCATGGCAATCAGCACGGCAAGCACTGCCGCCGCAGCGGCAAGCCAACCAAGCGAAGGACTTTGCCCGTAGAAAATCGCAATGACCAATATAGCAATGATGTCGTCAGCCACCGCCAGCGTGGAAAGGAACACGCGCACGCCCGCCGGCACGCGGTTGCCCAAAAGCGCCAGGATGCCCAACGCAAACGCGATGTCCGTTGCCGTGGGAACG
>DJEE01000059.1:0-4275 GCA_002431805.1 Eggerthellaceae bacterium UBA5906 | reverse complement strand
AGTTACCGGCATTAAACAGCGAGTAAATGACAATCGGGGCAAGCACGCCGCCAACCGCCGCCATAATGGGCAACAGCGCCTGACGGATGTTCGTCAGCTCGCCTACAGTAAGCTCGTACTTCACCTCCAAGCCCACCAGCAGGAAAAACACCGCCATGAACACGTCGTTGATAACGTGCGCCAGCGGCATCTCCCCCACGGCATCGCCAAAGAACAAGCCCACATGCGTGTGCCAGAATTCCAAGAACGGCTCATGCGCGGCCGTGTTCGCGACGATAAGCGCCACCACCGCCGCAAGCAGCATGGCACCTGCCGCCTTCGTAGACGAGTGCGTAAGCTGAATAAGCTTCTGGTAGCGGTGCTGGTGCCCCTGCACCTCTTTGATATAAATGCGGTTGTCAGTCATGACCCACCTTACGTTGCCGATTAGCCTTGGTTGCGCAATGCGGCCGACAACGGGGAAACGGCTTCCCATACCGTAATGCCGGCGCATCGTGCGGCCGCGCAGTCCCCTTTCGCGCAGCTGCGTTCACGCGGAAAACGTGCGGGCTTCGCACGCGCGTTTTCACAGTTCGCACAGTCTATCACGGGCAGGAAGCGGCACGCCCGGGAACGTGTGCTTGACGTTTTTAAAACGTTTACGAATGAACCGGAAAATAGCGGGAAATTCACCGGTAAATTCGCCGTAAAGTGCGCTATGCTGTTTTTACCGGTTCGACGAAAGGAGTCAACCTGCACAGTGTTTTCCTACAGCCTTTTATGGCTTTGAGCAGGCATGATTCTCGTCGAACTTTTTTATCCGCCGCGAAGAAGAGGTGATTGACATGAGCATTACCGTCACCGGACGCAAGATGCCTGTAACCGACGCGCTGCGCGACTACGCCGAGGAAAAAATCGGTAATTCCATGAAAGTCATGGACATCAACCCGCTAGACGCTGAAGTCGTTTTGCATGTGGAGAAAAATCCCGCCAACGCCACCCCCGCCATTTGCGAGGTAACGCTGCACACCAAGGGCCACATCGTGCGTGTTGAGGAATCCGAAGAGGATATGTACGCCGCCATCGACGTTGCCGCCGCTAAGGTGCTTCGCCAGCTTCGCAAGTTCAAGACCCGCGTGCTCGATCGCAAGGTGCGCGAAGACGCCGTTCCGCCCACGGGCAAGTTCGATCCCGACAGCATCATGGCCGACCTTGCCGATGACGAAGTGGTGCGCGTGAAGGAAATCGAGTTCGAGCCGCTTACCGAAGAGGAAGCGCTTATCCAAATCGACCTGCTCGGCCATGATTTCTTCGCCTATACCGACCGCGACACCAATATGGTAAACGTGCTGTATCGCCGCACCGACGGCGGTTATGGCCTGCTCAAGCAGAAGGATTAGTTCACTTACGTAATGTCTATGGTTCGTGCATGATGGGCTGCCCCAAATGTTGGGGCAGCCCTTTTGTTTGTGCTACCATACCGGCGTTGCAAATTTGAGAAAGGATTGCCAGCATGGCTACCATCGACACCATCAAAGAGGTTCTGGAAGAGAACCTGGACATTGACCCCGAAACCGTCAACGAGGAATCCACGTTCGATTCCCTGGGCATCGACTCGCTGGATATGGTCGAGCTGATCTGCGACCTGGAGGAAAAATGCGACGTTGACTTCGGCGAGCCTGAGGGCCTGGAAACCGTCGGCGACCTGGTGGAGTACATCGACAACCTGTAGGTTGCTATCTTACACGTGTGCGAAAAACGCCCGAGGCGGTCATGCCGCTCCGGGCGTTTTGTTGTTCTGCGGGCTAGCTAATAAGCCCTACCATTCGGAAAGCCTCTTTTGTTTGATGGATGCTGTATAGGCTGCCAAACGCGCATACCACACCATCGAAGCCCGCCAGCTCTTGCGCTTTGCGAGCCGCCTGTTCGTAGGTTTCGCCTGCGAAAATCAGCAAATCGTCTGGCACCGTGGGCAGCTCCCCCGCAATACGGCGCGCTTCGACGGCGTAATCTGCTGCCGGCAATGCACGCGGATTATCGGGCGTTACCGTCACAAGCGCCGCCGCCTGCGGCAGCACGGTTCGTAGCATAGCCGGATGGTCTTTGTCCGCCATCACACCCGAGAACAGCACCACTTTCTTACCAGGAAACACATCGGCCAGTGAATCGGCCAGCGCCTGCGCGCCTTGCGGATTATGCCCGCCGTCCACCACTACAAGCGGCTGCAGCGCCCGGCGCGGCAGCACCTCGAAGCGCCCGGCCCAACGCGTTGCCGCAACACCCCGAGCAATCGCATCATCGGAAATTTCCCAGCCACGCGCGCGCAGCGCAAACACAGCCTCAAGCGCCAGCGCGGCGTTCTGCGGCTGGTAGCTTCCCAGTAACGTGGTGGTATAGCGAACGCCCTTATACGTAAACGGGCGAAAAACCGCAGGCTTACCTTGAAACGCGCTGTTACCCTTCGCATGTTCAACAGGCTCAATCGAAAGCTGCGAGAAATCGGGGATCTTCAGGGTATCGCCCGCATGCTGCGCAGCATTGCGTACCACATCCATAGCAGCAGGCTCCTGCGGCCACGAAACAACGGTTGAGCCGGGTTTAATGATTCCCGCCTTTTCGCCGGCAATCTTCGCAACCGTATCTCCCAACCATTCGGTATGATCAAGCCCAATGCGCGTGATAACCGCAACATCCGGCGCATTGATAACGTTTGTGGAATCAAGACGCCCGCCAAGGCCAACCTCTAGCACGGCAACGCGGCAACCCGCTTGAGCGAAATGCAGCAATGCAACAGCCGTCATCAGCTCAAACTCCGTAGGATGGTCACCCGTTTCCGAAGCCATAGCCTCGGCATGTTTGCGCACCTCAAGCGTCACACGCGTAAGGTCCGACATGCTAATATCTTGCCCGTCAACGCGGATACGTTCCTCAAACCGTTCGATATAGGGGCTGGAAAACCATCCCGTACGATAGCCCGATGCCTTCAATATGCTTGCGATATACGCGCACGTGCTACCCTTACCGTTAGTACCAGCAACATGCACGATGCGAAGTTCATCTTGTGGACGGCCCAAACGCTCAAGCAGCTCGCGAATGCGCTCAAGCCCCAAACGCGACGCTTGCCAACGCGACGTGTTGATATATGCAATAGGATCAAAATCTTGCAATTCCAAATTATTAGACATCAAGTTTTCCCTGTTCAATAGGGTGCTGATTTGCTTGCGTTTCAGAAGGTGCCGTAGTCGTAGGCACTTGCGCTACAGCCGAAACAGGCTGAGAGCCTGCAGGATCATGTATTGCTGAAGAGGATTGTGAGGCAGACGCCTGGCCAGCCGTACTCACTTGCGACGTTTGCGCCTTCTGATTATCAAGCATCTGCAGCACTTCACGCAACGTTACAAAATCATTTTCAAGCGCTTCTCGCTTTGAACCGTCGTACAGCGCCGATGCAGGATGGAAGATCGGGAACACTAAAAACTTGCCGGTACGATACGCATGCCCATGCAAACGCGTAATACCAACCTGCGTCTTTAAAATAAATTGCGTAGAGAACTTCCCCAGCGTAACGATGACTTCTGGATCGATAGTACGCGTTTGTTCGCGCAAAAACGGCGCGCAAGCCTCGATTTCCTCAGGTCGCGGATCCCGATTCGAGGGCGGACGGCACTTCAGCACGTTCGCAATGAACACATCCTCGCGGCGCAGCCCGGCAACACCAAGCAACTCGTTTAGGTAATGACCTGCAGCGCCAACAAACGGTTCTCCCTGCAAATCTTCGTTTTTGCCAGGGGCTTCGCCAACAAACAGCACACGAGCATGAGGATTGCCAGCGCCAAATACCGTTTGCGTACGTCCATCAGCAAGCGGGCAACGATGACATGCACGCACTTGCAAGTTCAGCTCATCAAGCGGAATATGCGGCTTAGGCATAGCAACCCCTTCCAGTTACAAAACAACAACACAGAGGGTATCACAAATGCCAAAAGACACCTGCACGCAATAGACCAAGCTAATGATAATCAAGAAAACGCAAAAACCTGCATCGATGCCTGCCAGCCACGAGATTGTAGACCCATGTCAAACATGCCTACAAAGCGACGACACGCGCACAAGGAACCAAAGTCCGGCAACCATCTTTCACTGAGCGTAAACCCCAATAGAACGCAATGAACGGCCGGCAGGGAGACCCTCCGCCGTCCGTTCGGCACGCCGCGGCGCGTCGGCCCCCAAAACGCAAGAAGGGCCCGCGGGGGGACTGCCCCCCGCGGGCCCTTCGGCGCGCAAAAGAAAAGCGCC
>DJEE01000082.1:1147-15081 GCA_002431805.1 Eggerthellaceae bacterium UBA5906 | reverse complement strand
GGCAGAAAGGGTGCGCGAATGGGTGAGCATAAGGAATTCGACGAGTTTGTGGCGACGATCGCGGCGTTGCGCGCGCCCGATGGGTGCCCGTGGGATCGCGAGCAGACGCACGCGAGCATTGCGCACAACATGATTGAGGAAGCGTACGAGGCAGTAGACGCGATTGAGGCGGGCGATGCCGCCCACTTGCGTGAGGAATTGGGCGATGTGCTGCTGCAAGTGGTGCTGCAAAGCCAAATTGCGGCCGATGCAGGTGAGTTCACGATTGACGATGTGTGCCGCGATGTGAACGCGAAGATGGTGCGCCGCCATCCGCATATTTTTGGGAATGCGCAGGCTTCGACTCCCGAGGAAGTGGCCGGCATTTGGGATGCGGTGAAGCTGCGCGAGCGCGAGGCTGCGGCGGGGGCTGCTTCGGTGGCCGCCTTGACGATTGCCGAACCTGCGGGTGGTGAACCTGCAGAAGACGAGTTTGCATCCGGTACGGATGGCGCTCGCGCCTCAGCGATTGGGGTCGAGATGCATTTGGCCGGCTTGCTCGACGGCGTGCCCACGAGCTTTCCGGCGCTTATGCAGGCGCAGAAGATTTCGCGCAAGGTAGTTGCGGTCGGCTTCGAATGGCCCGACGAGGCGAGTGTGTGGGCGAAGGTCGTCGAGGAAATCGAGGAATTCAAAGCGGCCGAAACGCCTGAAGATCGCGAGTTGGAGTTTGGCGACATCTTGTTCGCGCTGGTGAATGTGGCGCGTTGGAATGGAGTGGACGCCGAAAGCGCCTTGCGCGCGACGTGTGCAAAGTTCCGTAACCGTTGGGCCTTTATGGAGGGCGCGGCGTGGGCGGCCGGCAAGCGAATCGAAGATTTGTCGACCGACGAACAAGAAGTGCTGTGGCAGCAGGCGAAAGCGCACGAACGGGTGCAAAACCAGCAGGAAAGCAAGTAAGAAGCAAATGGCGAGCAAATAAGAAGCACGTAAAGCTGTTTTGCAAACAGCAGGTCCATAATCTTGAAAGGCTCGAAAGCGTTCAAATATCGCCGCTTTCGAGCCTTGAAAAGCAAATGACAAGCAAGTACAGCTGCGGTTGATAGCTGGGGCGGTGCCATTCGCGGGCGGTTTCCTGTGCTTTTGCCAAGCGTGTAGGTCGTGCCGTACACTTGACGGCACGACCTCTCTTGAAAGGAAACCCCATGAAAGCAAAAATGGTCCACCGTTGCATCCATGTGCTCGATCTTGAAAAGTCGCTCGCGTTTTACAAGCAGGCGCTTGGGCTTGATGTGATTCGCGAAATGGGCCCCGAGGACGGCTCGTGGTCGAACACGTACCTGGTAAATGAGCAATCGCCCTTCGAGATTGAGCTGACGTGGAACCGCGGCCGCACCGAGCCGTACGCCAACGGTGGGCGCGATACGCACATCGCATTTGCCGTGGACGATATTGCCGCTTATCGCAAGCTGCACGAGGAGATGGGCTGCATCGTCTTCGACAACCCGCGCATGGGCCTGTACTTCATCGCCGACCCCGACGGCTCCTGGATTGAGATTCTGCCCGAGGACTTCGAGGCGTAAACAGGTGAGCAACTCTCTCCGGGTTATAACTCACTAACTTTTTATCGGCAGTTCCCCGCGTTCGCGGTATCATTGCGTAGAGATGAAGTTTGCTGCATGTAACGAATTGAGGGCGAGACGCAATGGGGACAGATGCCGAACCAAAGTGCACGGATTGCTGCTGTGTAGATGTTGAACCTGTTGTGCGCGATTGCGCGCTGTTCGAAAACGTTTGCGAATCCCATTGCGCCCAGCTGCTTAAAACGTTGGGCGCATCCGTGCGCTCCTACGAAGAGGGCGACTTGCTGCTTCGCCTTGGCGATATGGTGTCGCGCATGGGCATCGTTGTGGAGGGCATGGTCGAAATTGGGTTTTACGACGAGACGGGCGAACTTGCTACGGTAAGCCGCATCGCGGCCGGTGGCATTTTTGCGGAATCCATCGCCTGCGCCGCAAAGCCAAGCATCGTACAGGCTACGGCTATCGAACGCTGCCGCGTGCTCTGGCTTGACGTATCGCGCCTGTTGGCAAGTGATGTGCTGTCGTGCAACGATGGGGCTGCGACGGTGGTGGCGAATCTTGTGCGCATCGTTTCGCGTAAGAACATCTTCCTTAACCAAAAGGCGCAAATCCTCACACAGCGCTATGTGCGCGATCGCATCAAGCTGTATCTGAAAGATCATCTTGACCGCGAGCGCTTAAGCGTGCCGTATTCGCGTATTGATCTTGCCCGCTATCTTGGCGTGAATCGCAGCGCGCTTTCGCGTGAGCTTGGCCGTTTGCGCGACGAGGGCATCGTGTGCGTTGAAGACGGCTGCCTTGTGGTGCTGCAACCTGATTTTCTTTGCGAATAGGGCGCGCTGCTGAATTGAAGGCTTGCGTGGGTGGCGACGTCGGGTGGCGAAAACGGGAGCTCCACGCCCTCAAAAAATTCCCCTATTCGAACTTTTTTCTAAAAAAAGTTAGCAGCGGTTGCTATGGCAACCGTGGGTAACAGTGACAAATGATACAACCTTGTACGGTAAAAGATAGCGTAAGTAAACACTGTACAAGGAGGAACCATGCAAGCATGCAAGCGTGCCGGGGCGAATATCCCCGCCGCAAAACTGTTTTCCGTGCTTATGGCGCTTGTGCTGGCGTTTTCCCTGATGCCTCACGTAGGCATCGCGAACGCCGACACCGCTAGCGCGCCCGGAAGCAACTATAAGCCGGGAACCTACGACGTGACCGTTGGGTTCGCCGTGAACAACAACGGCACCATTGGCGCCGAGATGTCGTCAACGAAAGGCAGCCTGGTGGTTGGCGAAGGCGGGTCGCTTGAGCTGACGGTTTCGGGCATCGGCGAAACAACGCAGTTCCAGCTGGGTTCGTTCGATACCGATTTTTCGTCTGACGTGACCATCCTGTCAACCGAGAAGGCTGCGAAGGCAATGGGCGGCGAAGACCACGAGGTGATCACGTCGTTCACGGCAAGCCTTGCGAGCATTTCGTCCACGTACGCGCTCAAAGGCACCATGTTGAACCCGAAGGGCATGTCCTTTAACAAGGACTACCAGCTTTCCGTCGACTTCTCCAACGTGCCCGCCAAGGAAGGCGCGACGAAGATCGCCCAGGTTCCCGAGGCGCAGAAGCTGATCTACAACGGTGCGGAGCAGACTGGTATTGTGGCAACCGAAGCCTACGCGGTTGAAGGCGGCAGCGCCACCGACGCTGGCGATTACGGTGCCACGCTGACGCTTGCGCAGGGCTACGAATGGGCTGACGGCACCACCGAGCCAAAGACCATCGCCTGGTCTATTGCACAGGCGACGCTGACCGCAACCTACGCCGGCGAGCAGATCAATGCATCTGAGACGCCCGCATTTGCCGTTGATGTGAAGGGCTTCGTGGGCTGCGACACTGCCGAGAGCCTGGCGGCAGCCGGCTATGTTGCGCCTGCTGTGCCTGCTCCTGCCGAAATCAACGCCGGTGGCAGTTATCTGCTGACCCCTGAAGGCGGCAATGCCACCGCGAACTACAAGTTCGCCTATGTGCCCGGCACGCTTTCGGTGGCCGTCGACAACGCCAACGGCCTCAAACCTGGCACCTACACGGTCACCGCCCGCATGTACGTTCCCGCCGCAGTAAGCCCCATGAACAAGAACATGTTCCTGACCTGCGATCCTTCTGCAGCAAACGGTCTGAACGCCACGCCGCCGCTTGAGCCCGCCTCTGAAAATGCGCAGCTGACCGTTGCGGCTGACGGCGGTGTCACCCTGACCATCCCGCTGAATTCTAACGCGCTGAGCCTGCATGGCGAAGGCGCCGTTGACGGCGCAACCGTCGTCTCGATCGAGCAGGGCGCCAAAACCTACACCAATCCCAGCAGCAACGCTGCCGCAACGAAAGATGGATTGGCGACGTCTGTGACGCTGAAGCTCGACTCCTTGCAGGCCGCCTACAAGTTGACCGGGTTCGGTATCTACATGGCTCCCATGGGCAAGGATCTGTCCGAGGTGTTCCCTGGCCGCGATATCTACGCCATGCTCAACGTCGACTTCTCGAATGTTCCCGGCAACAAGGTGACCCCTTCGCTGCCTGACGCAACGCCCGACGACAATCAGGAAAGCGGTTCTGGCAACGACGGTGCGTCCGGTAACGCTGCGGCTAGCGGCGCCGGCGCAGCTGCCACCGCGTCTGACGGCCATCTTCAGGCCGGTACCTACACGGTGACCAGCAACATCTTCATGGAGAAGGCTGCAACGGGTCTGCCCATGGGCCGCGCGTACTTGACGAGCGATCAGTTCCCGCCCAACCAGGCGGTGACCTCCAACGCCACGCTGACCGTCGATTCCACGGGTCGCGCCACGGTGAAGGTGCCGCTGACCATTCAGGTGATGAACGTGAAAAGTCTGCCGGGCCTTGACATTGTGGCAAGCGAGAAAAACGGCGAAGGCTACCTGACCAGCGTTACCGTTGACCTGGGCGTTCTTACCAACCCTGGTACCACCATCACGAAGAGCTGCACCGCTAACGTCAGCCTTTCGGATATGGTCGTCAACATGGCCGGCCTCGACCGCGAGCAGTCGTGGGCGGCCACCATGGAAGTGAACCTCGGCGGTATTCCCACGACGTCGGGTTCCACGGTGGGCGGCTTGTCGCAAACGGGCGACGCTGCCGCTTCCACCGCGGCAAACATCGCGCTTGCGGCCCTTGCCGCCGCCGGTGTTGCTGTTGCTTGCCGTCGTAAGCTGCGCGCGCAGAAGTAACCTCGCGCATCGTGTGCTTATCTTCGGGAAACCGAACACGCTAGGCGGCCGCTCTTTGGGGCGGCCGCCTGCATGAAAGGAACCATTCCATGTCTCAATCTCAACTGTATTCACGTCGCCGCTTCGTTTCCATCGCGTCGTGCGCCGCGGCGACGGCGACCTTTGGCATGCTGACGGGCTGCTCGTCCAGCGCCGCTTCGCCCGACGAGCCCTCAAAAGCAACCGGCGAGGGCGCAACTGCTTCCGCCTCCGACGCTTCCGCTGCGTCAACTTCCCCTTTCATCGCCACCGATCGCGAGCTTTTGGGCAGCCCCGAGGCATGCACCATGAAGGTTGGCCTGATGATGGGCCCGCCGGCCATGGGTTTGTCGAAGTTCATGCGCGATGCGCGCAATGGTGCCTCCACGTTCAACACCTTCGAAATGAAAGTGCTTGAAATCATGGACTTTGCCCAGTTGGCAGCGTACCTCAACGATGGAACGTACGATGCTGTTACCTTGCCCAGCAACATCGGGCCCATCATGCACAACAACGACGACATTAACACCGACGTGGTGTGCATCGCGTTATCCAACCTCGGCGTGCTGTCCATCGGCACCACCGACAGCTCCATCCAAACGCTTGACGATTTGCGCGGCAAAACGCTGTATTGCATGGGCGAAGGCGGCACGCCCGGTTACACCACCGAGTACCTTATCGAAAAGGCCGGCCTTTCGGGCGACGTGCACTTGGAGTATAAGGCAACGCCGTTCGAGCTGCTCAACATGGTGCAGGACCGCCCGGGCTCCATTGCCGTATTGCCGCATCCGTTCGTGGAAATGGCGAAGGCTATGACGCCGGGCCTGCTTATCCCCATTGACCTGACCGAGGAGTGGAACCGTCTCAACGGTACTGATGCTGCGCAGCCGGTGACCACCACCACGGTGGTGCGCCGTGATTTTGTGGAAGCGCATGAACAAGCGGTGGTGGAATACCTGCAACAGGCGAGTGCTTCGGTGGAATACGTGCTGGCCAACGTGGACGAGGCGTCGCAGTGGCAGCAGGAGCTGGGCACGTTTCTGAACAACAACATCGCGCGCGAGGCCATTCCCAGCTGCAGTATTTGCTTGGTTTCGGGCACGGCGATGCAAACGGCGCTCGAAGGTTTCTTGCAGATGTTGTGCGACATGAACCCCGAAAGCGTGGGCGGCAAGATGCCGTCGCAGGACTTCTACTATCTGCCGCCATCGAGCGTGACGCTCGCGCAGCCGGGCCTGCCGACATCGGCGTAAAGCGCATCGTAAGCTTCGCGCGACACCGTGCGGAAAGGCAAGAAAGCGAAAGGAAGGGTGGGCGCCCCTATGATGCCCATGGCACCACAGTTCGAGCGAAAGCGGCAGATTAGCCGCCCGAAGAAAATAGCGATCATCGTGTTTTGGCTGGCCGTTTGGGAACTTGCCGACCGCGTGCTGCACAACCGTCTGGTCCTGGCCGGCCCCGTGCGCGTGGTTGAAGCGCTCTGCCAACAAGTGACCAACCTTGACTTTTGGGTGATCTGCGGCTCGTCGTTCGGGCGTTTGGCGTGCGGTTTTCTGATGTCGTTTGTCGTGAGCGTTATCTTGGCCGCCGCGGCGCACCGCTTCGACACGCTGCGCGACTTCGTGGACCCGGTGGTGTCCATGCTCAAAACCGTGCCCATGATCTCGTTTGTGATCATGCTGCTCATTTGGGTGGGCAATCAGATGCTTACCGTGTACTTGTCGCTTTTGGTGGTGCTGCCGTTTATCTACACCGCCACGCTCGCCGGCTTGGAAAACGCCGACGCAAAAATGCTGGAAATGGCCGGTGCCTACAAGCTTTCGCCGTGGAAGCGCTTTTTATACGTGTATCGCCCGGCTCTCATGCCGTTTTTGCTGAGCAGCTGCAAGGTGGCGCTGGGCATGAGCTGGAAAACGGGCATCATGGCCGAGGTCATCGGCACGCCGCGCCCCTCCATCGGGCGCGAAATGTACATGGCGAAGTCGTACCTGGACACGCCTGATCTATTTGCATGGACTGTTGTGGTCATCGTGCTGTCGCTGGCGTTCGAGAAAGTGTTTATGCTGGTGCTCGAGCAAGCCGACCGCCCGCTTGGCGGCAAACTGGTGCGCGGCGGGGCGTTGGTGCGCGGTGCGGGCGATGTCCAGGCGGCGGATGCACGTACCAGCGCCGATTCGGATGGATGCGCGTGCGAACCTTCGCTTGTCGAACGCGACGATGTGCGCCCTGTCGCTTTGGAGGCCTCTGGCGTGTGCAAGTCGTTCGACGATGCCGAGGTGCTGCGCGACGTGAACGTGCGCTTCGAAGCAGGCGGCGTGTATTGCCTGATGGGCCCGTCGGGCATGGGAAAGACCACACTTTTGCGCATCTTGTCGGGTCTCGAGGACGCTACCTCGGGTGCTGTCGGCGATGGCTGGCGTGGCGGCGTGTCGGTGATGTTCCAAGAAGATCGTCTGTGCGAGCGGCTGACCCCCGTGGAAAACGTCGCGCTCGTGCGCCCGCGCAAGCCTGTTGTCTACCAGGTGCGCCAGCTGCTTGAGCGCGTGCTTCCCGCTGATTGCATGGGTCGTGCGGCAGCGCAGCTTTCCGGTGGCATGCGCCGACGCGTGGCGCTTGTGCGTGCCGTGGCCTATCCGGGTGGCGCCATTGTGCTC
Organism: Eggerthellaceae bacterium UBA5906; assembly: GCA_002431805.1. GTDB lineage: Bacteria > Actinomycetota > Coriobacteriia > Coriobacteriales > Eggerthellaceae > Senegalimassilia. Next base: position 7,620 of record DJEE01000082.1, on the reverse strand, counting down.
GACGAACCGTTCACCGGACTTGATCGCGACACGAAACGCCTGGTCGCGCAGTTCCTGGTGCGCCATCGCAACGGTCGTACGCTGGTGGTTTCCACGCACAGCCCTGAAGACGCCGAGCTGCTGGGGGCGCAAACGGTTCAACTTGCCGACATCGCCACGTTTAACGAAGAGAAACTGCGCGAGCTTATGCGCCGCGCGCAAGAAGAGCTTGCTTACGAGGCAAGCGAAGGAGAAAGGAGCGAAATCATGATCGATGCAACGAAGACCATGCGCGAGATAGTCAAGGGCGAGCCGCTGTTCGCCGACTTCCTCGTGTCGAAGGGCTTCCCCTTCACGGTGGAGAATCCAATGACCGAATACGTCACATTCAACGATGTGGTGGAACGCCGCAAGCTGGACAAGGAAAGCTTCTTGGCCGAGTACGCCGAATTCAAGCGTCAGCACGAGGCGGGCGAGGAATAGTAAGGACTGCTGGCGCGCGCGGTGCGCACGGCGCGGTTGGACGTATGCCTGACTGCGTTTTGCGCTTTGCGGCATAGATTCGGGCAGGCAAGAACAACAAGGACGGGACATGTACTATCTGGGAATCGATGTGGGCGCAAGCTCGGTCAAAGTCGTCGCGGTTTCGGGCGGGGCGCAGGTGCTGGCCCGTGTAAGCGAGCGCCACGCCGGAAAGCCTACGCGCTGCGCGTCGCAGCTGATCGAGCGCGTTGCGCATGAGGTGGCGTGGCGCGCGTGCGCGGGCGTTGGGCTGTGCGGCACGCTGGCGCCGACGGTGGCGGCTGCGTACGACCATGCGGTTCGTATTGACGATATCCCCGCGTTGAACAGGGGCGTTTCCGTAGTATGCCCGCAAGCGGCATCCATCGTGGAGATAGGCGCCCAGTCGTCGAGCGCGGTGGTGCTTGGTGCAGGCGGTCCGCCTCGCTTTGCCTGCGGCCATGATTGCGCGGCAGGTTCCGGGGCGTTTTTGGAAAACCAGATGGAGCGTCTGGGTCTTCCGCTTGAACGCTATTCGCAGCTGACGGACGAGGCGACGTCGGTCCCGCGCATGTCGGGGCGTTGCGCGGTGTTCGCCAAAACCGACGTCATCCACTGCCAGCAAGAAGGTGAACCCATCGAGAATATCTTGCTGGGGCTGTGCTACGCGCTTGCGCGCGGATTTAACGCATCCGTTGCCCGCGAAGTCGGCGAATTGACGGCGCCGGTAGCTTTCGTGGGCGGAGTCGCCAAGAACAAGGGCGTGGTACGTGCGCTGGAAGACGTGCTTCGGCTTGGACAAGGCGAGCTTATTGTCGCCGACGACCTGGAGTTTGCGCCTGCGATTGGTGCGGCATTGTGCGTAGCTGACGAACTGTGCGAGGAGGACAAGGAGCGTGGGGCCTGCGGCATCGACGTGTCGGCGTCTGTTGCGGCCTTGCGCGCGCGCTGCTCGACGCACGCACCTGTTGCAGGCATTGCGCGGCTTGCTCCCATCTGCGGGCGAGCGCTTGAGGCAAGCGAGGTGCCCTCCGCGGGCGATGGCGGTTCGGCGGCCCTGTTCGACAAGCTGTGTCCCGACGCCACCGCACAGCATCCCGTAGAGGTGTTCGTTGGCGTGGACGTGGGCTCCACCAGCACTGACGTGGTGTTGGTGGATCGCAATGGCGCGTTGGTGGATGCGCAGTACCTGCGCACGGGCGGCAATTCCCTTGATGCGGTCCGCCGCGGGTTGCGCACGCTTGGCAAGCGTGCGGGCAACCGCGTGCGCGTGGTTGCCGTTGGCACAACGGGCTCGGGTCGTACCCTGGTGGGTCGATCTATCGGGGCCGACGTGGTATGCAACGAGATCACGGCTCAGGCTCGCGCCGCCGCTGCGGTTGATCCGCGTGCGACAAGCGTGTTCGAGATTGGCGGGCAGGACTCGAAGTTCATCTCCCTGCGTGATGGCCGCGTGGCGGATTTCCGCATGAACAAGATCTGTGCTGCTGGAACGGGGTCGTTTATCGAGGAGCAGGCAGCGGCCCTGCATATTGCGCTCGATGATTTCGGCGTGCATGCCCTTGCGGCAGAGGCACCGCTTGACCTGGGTGAACGCTGTACGGTATTTGTGGAATCCGCCGTGCGCTCTGCGCTTGCGCAAGGTTGCTCTGATGACGACGTGGCTGCCGGCCTATGCTTGTCGGTGTTGCGCAACTATCTGCATCGCGTGGTTGCCTCTGCCCCGCTGGGCCAGCGCGTTATCCTTCAGGGCGGCGTTGCATTCAATCCGGGTATCGTGGCGGCGTTTCGCGCGCTCGTGCCTGCCGAAGTGATCGTTTCGCCGTGGTTCGCTGTTTCGGGCGCGGTGGGAGCAGCGCTTGCGGCCGGGGAAGCGGCGGACAAGCCGACTGCGTTTAAGGGCTGGGATGTCCCCGTTGGTGCAAGCGGCGGTATGCCGGCGGAAAGCACTTCGGCGACAGGCGTGCGCCCAAGTGCGCCTAGGCCGGTTACAAGCGTTGCGAAAGCCGAGCCGGCTCTGTCCGATAAACCGGTGAAAATCGGTGAAATAGCAGATAGCGGCTCTGTTGATGTGCGTATTAACCGCAATAGCAGGTTCTATGCGAAAACCGAAGAGCTGTATCTTCGCGGTTATAACCCCACAATCGATCCTGCCAAGAAAACGATCGGCGTCCCGCGCTGCCTGATGTTGCACAAGCTATTTCCCATGGCGAACACGTTTTTCCGCGAATTGGGCTTTAACGTGCTGCTCTCCGACGCCACCGACGATGAGGCGGTCATGCTGTCGCAGGAAGTGGCACCAGCCGATGTGTGCCTGCCGGTCAAGCTTTTGCATGGGCATATGGAGCAGCTTGCGCGGCGCGGGGTTGACTACGTGTTCATGCCGTCCATCCAGACAATTCGCCATGCGAAGTCCACGGTTGCACACAATTACGCGTGCGTGTATTTGCAGTCCGGGCCTCAAATGGCCGCTCGTGCATTGCGTTTTGAGCAGCGGGGAATCCAGCTGATCAGCCCGATTCTGCGCATGGATTTTGGACAGGCTGCTATGGCGCAGGCAATGCTTGGGGTAGGAAGTCAGTTGGGGCTGCCGCCGCGCGACACGGCGCTTGCCATGTTGTCGGGAAGCGAATCGGTGGCGCAGTTCACGCGTGCCACCGAAGCGCTTGGCGACGAACTGTTGGCAAGCCTTCCGGCGGGTGAGCGCGTGCTGGTGCTTATCACGCGCAATTACGGCATTGCGGACCCGGTGCTGAACATGGGCGTGCCGGATTTGCTGCTTGAGCGCGGTGAACGCGTCATCACGCTGAGCCACCTGCATGCTCACGACGTGGATCTTTCGGCCGATTATCCCGACCTGTATTGGCCGTTTGCGCAGCATATCGTGTCGGGGGCTCGTCTGGTTGCAGCGGACGAGCGGCTGTTCGCCGTGTATTTGACCAGTCATGGCTGCGGGCCTGATTCCATGGTGTCGCACCTGTTCAAGCACGAAATGGGTAACAAGCCGTATTTGCATCTTGAGGTTGACGAGCACGCTTCGGCTGTGGGCATCGTTACGCGTATCGAGGCGTTTTTGGATGCGGTTTCCCAGTACGAGGCCGCCCGCAGCGAACAGCAGGTGCGCGATTTAGCATCGTTTCCTAGTTGGGAAGGTCAGTCGTGCGCAGGGCAGATGGGGCAGTGCGTTGGGGTGGATCGTCCCGTGGCCGAGCAGGTGGCGGCGCTGGTGCTCGCGCAGGAGGGCGAGGCGCCGGCGGGCAATGCTTTGCGCCAGGACGAAAGTACGCCTGCTGCACATGAGGGTGCGTCGTCGTCGCAGGCTGCCTGCGATGATGCCGACGTGCCTGTTCATCCGCATGCTTCGCATTGCTGCGCAACGCAGACTGCAGATAGGGTCGAGCTTGCCTACAGCGGCTTGCGTTCGGGTGAAGCATGTGCGCTTGCTCAGGTTGGGCCGCATGGTGCGCTTACGGCGGCATGGCTTGAGGCGTGCGGACACGCTGTTGACACGCAGCTGCTTGACGCGGATGCCGTTGCTCGCGGCACTGCCGAGCTTATCGAGGGCGAATACTTGACGTTTGCTGCTTTTTTGGGTGCGGCTAAGCGTTGCGTGGAGCAAAGCCGAGCAGCGTGCGCGGGCTGCGCTGGCGGTAGTGCGTGTGCGGGCGAACAATGCCCTGCACTGCTGTTGCCGGCGGGTGAGGGCGGCGACGCCGATGGCGCGTATGCGCGCGTGATCGAAACGGCGCTTGCAGATCGTGCAGGATCGTCGCCGCGCGTGTGCGCCCCGCCCATGGAGTTGTACCCGTTGGTGCTGTCTTCGCCGTTTGCGCTGTTCACGTGCTTGTTGGCGGGAGACATAGTGTTGGCGGCACCGCCTTCGGCGCGCGCACAGGTGCTTGCAACGCTGCAAGCGTCCGTAAGAGCCGATGCGGGCATCGACGAGGTGACGTTGCTGCGTGCCGCCCGCATGGCGCGTGATGCGGCGGCGGCCGAAAAATCTGTCAAATGCGTTGCGTTGGTTGGCGAATGGCCCATGGTGTTGGATGATCAGCTGACCGGCGGGTTATGGTCGAGCATGGAAAGTGAGGGGATACGCTGGGTGCGCATGCCGTTTTCGGAGTACCTGCGTTTCTTGTGGACCGATGCTCGTGCGTCGCTATCGCAGCGCTCTTCGCAGGCCGCGGTACTTCCCGACGACGCCGATGCGCGTTTTGAGAACGTGTTGAAAGCTGCGGATGGCTTGACGCGCAAGGTGCACGACTGTTTGGGGAATATCTCGCCGTTTTCACCTGACTTGGAAGATCTTGTAGCGACTGCTGATAAGCATCTGCACTGCTTGGTGGGCGGCAACGGGCGTTATCGTTTTGCGAAAGCTGCTTGGGCGATTCGAGCTATTGGCGGCGTGGTTGAGGTGTCTTCGCTGTATGAAAATGCTGGTATAGCCGTCCGTCAGCTCGAGGGAAACCTTGGCGGCAAAGCTTGCCGTCTGTCGTTCGATGGCGCAGCAGACGCTACGCGGGCAGAACGTCTGCGTGCGTTTTTGCACTACCTGTAGTTGCGCAAGTTTCATATCGAGTGAGTGGAAGTAACCGGCTTGATTTCGCTTACCACCTTTTTCTTTGATGACAAGGTAAAAAAGCGAGCCGCCCCCGTTTGGGAGCGGCTCGCTTTTATCAAGCTGTAGTTGCGCCTGAAGTAGAAGTGCTTAAAGTTGTCGCATGCGTTTACACGTTGAACTTGAAGTGCATGACGTCGCCGTCCTGCACCACATAGTCCTTGCCTTCTTGGCGTAGTTTGCCGGCGTTGCGGCAGCCCAGTTCGCCGCCTAGTTCCACGTAGTCGTTGTACGATGCGGTTTCGGCCTTGATGAACCCGCGCTCGAAATCGGAATGGATAACGCCAGCTGCCTGCGGGGCCTTCGCTCCGATGGGGATAGTCCACGCGCGCGTTTCGGTTTCGCCGCTGGTGAAGTAGCTTTGCAGACCCAGCAACTTGTAAGCGCTGCGTACCAGACGCGCCAGGCCCGATTCTTCAAGCCCCATGGCTTCCAAGTATTCCTTGGCTTCGGCCGGGTCAAGTTCGGCCAGGTCAGCTTCAACCTTTGCCGAAATGGGCACCGGCTGGCAACCGTCAATCTCGGCCAGCGGGGCGTCTAAGGCGTCCTCGTCCACGTTGGCGATGTAAAGGATGGGCTTCATGGTTAGCAGGTGCAGGTCGTAGATGGCTGCCTGCTCCTCTTCGTCCAAATTCAGCGTGCGAGCGCGATGACCTTCGTTGAGGCCTTCGAACACCTTCTTTGCAACTTCAAGCTTCTTGGCGCCGGCTTTGTCGCGCTTTGCCTCTTTTTCCAAGCGCGGCAAGGCACGCTCGAGCGTTCCAATGTCGGCCAAAATTAGTTCGGTTTTGATGGTTTCAACGTCTGAGCTGGGGTTTACGCGGCCGTCAACGTGCACCACGTCCGGGTCGCTGAAAAAGCGCACTACCTCGCAGATGGCGTCGGTTTCGCGGATGTTGGCCAAAAACTGGTTGCCAAGGCCCTCGCCCTTGCTGGCGCCTGCCACCAAGCCGGCGATGTCCACGAACTCCACGGTTGCGGGAACGATTTTTGCGGGATGGTCGATTTCGGCCAGCTTTTCCAGGCGGTTGTCGGGCACGGGGACAATGCCGACGTTGGGTTCGATAGTGGCGAAGGGGTAGTTGGCTGCCAGGCCGCCCTTGTTCGTAAGGGCCGTGAACAGCGTGGATTTGCCCACGTTGGGCAGACCCACGATACCGATGGAAAGCGACATGCTGAACTTCCTTAACTAGAAAACAATCGTGTTCGTCATGATACCGCAAACTGCCGCTGTGCGCCCGCCAGCCAACCAACCTACGCACATCGCGTGCCATCCGATGCGGGTGGATTTGCGCGGCAATGTGTCGTTCGCGCAGGTTGGCGGGTTGTAAGTGGCGCATGCGTGCGCTCATTAAACGTACGCGAAGTGCGTAGG
>DJEE01000082.1:331-1010 GCA_002431805.1 Eggerthellaceae bacterium UBA5906 | reverse complement strand
TAAACGTACGCGAAGTGCGTAGGTTGAAAAGCGGTTGCAAGGCGGTCTACGCACAGGAGGTGAAGTTCGGTCATTTCGCCGCCGTGGTGCGGTTTTGTTGCTATATATTGATTACATTACATTGCATTGAAGCGTAGGCGGAGCGGCGCGGGAAGGCGCGCTGGGCGAAAAGCGGGGTTTGCGACGGTATGGGCTTGCTGTGGATGGACTACGGTCCGGAATTTCAAAACCTAGTCGACAAAGCTTACGAGTACGAGCGGGCGGAACATGCCGCTTATTTTTCGCGCCTTGACGCCTCGCAGCGGCGCCATTTCCGCGAGGATACGCGCTACAACGTCGATTTTTTGCGCACGGCGTTGACGCTTGGTGATTCTCGCGTGATTGAAACGTATGCGGTGTGGCTCTATGAGCTGATGGCCGGCATTTTCAAGCAGCAAGACAATGCGTCTGAACAGGCACTTCATTGCGTTTTAAACAACATTTCCTGTATCGAGCGCGCCGCTGTTGACGTTCTTGATCTCGACAAGCTGCAACATGTGCAAACCTTGCTTGCCGCCGCGCGTGAAAGTGTGCTTGCGTATGTGCACGGTGAAGGGGTCAGCGCTGCGTGCCCGCACTCTTTGCACCAGGCCGAAGTCGACCAGTATCTTGACCTGCTGCTTTCCCGCAACACGCGCGG
>DJEE01000082.1:0-277 GCA_002431805.1 Eggerthellaceae bacterium UBA5906 | reverse complement strand
GCAATGTCGTATGTGCGGCAACTGGTTGACGGCGGTATGGCGGTTGATGAGGTATACGTGGGCGTGTTGGCCGAGGCCATGCGTCGCGTGGGCGAGCTGTGGCATGCGGGTGCTATCACGGTGGACGTTGAGCATTACTGCACTGCAGCCACGCAAACGGCCATGTCCCAACTGTATGCTCGCATTTTTGCTGCTCCGCGGCGTGGGAAAACCGTGCTAGTGGCCTGCCCGGGCGCCGAACTTCACGAGATGCCTGCCCGCATGGTGGCGGACCTGT
>DJEE01000061.1:5168-7821 GCA_002431805.1 Eggerthellaceae bacterium UBA5906 | reverse complement strand
TCATTTTCACGTTTTCCTTGGCGTGGCCAGCAATGCGTTAATTGCAGCCGCGTTGCTAGGTACTTACCGATGGCAGCGTTGTGCCCCGCCTTGCGGCTGCACAAACAAGGCGGGGCACATGCCCAAACGCTTGCGCCCCGCCTTTGAGGAAGCTAGCGACCCGGAACAAACCGGCTCGGTTGACCCATTGCGTGCACGTTATTTCTTTGCGAACAGCTTTACCTCGATAGCGTGAGCCGGACATGCGCTGACGCATTTGCCGCACTTTGAGCACTCGGGGATGTGCCCGGTGTGCGGATCGAGCTTTTCAGGGCATGCATCCACGCAGCTTGTGCAGCCCACGCCGTGCTCGCGCATGCAGCTACCTGCTTTGACGCGCGGCACAAACGTATGGTTGAACTGGGAAATCAGCGAAAGCAGTGCGCCTATGGGGCAGAAGCGGTGGCACCATGAGCGCAAAAGCGTTACCTCAAGGATAAGCAGCACGGGGAAGATGACCAATCCCCACGTAAGCACGTGCGTTTCCAACAGCCCCCATACGCAGATGACGGTGCCGAACACAAGTCCCACGGGGCACACCAGGCAAAACACGGGGAACCCGAAGATGACGATGCTTGCAAGCGCGCCTACAAGCACGCCGTGGCGTGTGTCAACCGCAAACCCGTCGCGTTTGCCGCCAATCGGCGCAAGCGCCGCAGATGCGCCGCTGCGTGCCTTGGCGGCTGATGACACAGCCTTTGAACTCGATGCCGCTTTGCACGTGTGGAGATCTTCGCTCTCCTTTGCCCCGACGGCAGCGTCGGATTGCCTGTCGCCAGGTTTTTCCTGCTCAGAACCAAGGCATGCATCGGGAAGGTCGTCTTGGTTGGTTTTTCGCTTGCCGCTCGGGCGAAAAAACGTCGCCACCGACGGCACGGGGCACACCCAGCTGCAAAACGCCTTGCCGAACACTAGCGTGAGCACCACCGTAACGCCTAGCGCCATGCCGGTTCGCAGTACATCTGACCCGCCGGCAAGCAGCGTCTCCAGCGCGCCGAGCGGGCATACCCAGGCTACGGCTCGCCAACCCATTGACGAGAGCGTGCCCCAGCCGGTATGGAAGATGATGCCGACGCCGGCAGCCAAGAACACGGCCAGCACCACATAGGGCCGCAGCGCGAACACACCGCGTGGCTTGCGCCTCGCGCCGGCATTCGTCTGGTCAACTTCATGCTGCTGGCTCATTATCTGTCCCCCTTCAACCGCTGCACCTCTATGGCGCGCGTATCGGTGCCGCTATAGGCCGTGTACACGTTGACGTTGCAGGCCTCGACGCATGCGCCGCAGCCGTTACACGCTTGTGCGTTGACGGTCGGGCGCTGCGAGGCGTCTATCACCAGCGCGCCAAAATCGCACGAGTCGAAGCACGCGTTGCAGCTGCCCGATCCCCATGCGATGCAGCGCTGGGTATCCACTACGGCAACGCCGATTCGGTGAACAAGCGGGTCGAACGCGCGCAACGCCCCGGTCGGGCACACCTCGCGGCACAAAGGCGCGCCTGCGTTTGCGCCAGCGCAAAAGTCGCAATGCCCGGCATGGAAGTTCAGCTTCGGCGTGCGCACCTGTGTCAGCCCATCTTCCACCACGGCTGTTTCGATGCAGCGCTGCGGGCATATGCTGCGGCACCTATCGCAGCGTATGCAAGCGGAAAAGAACGCATCCTCATCTTGCCCGCCGGGCGGGCGCAACAGCTCGCAGTCTTGCCGAGCCCATGCTGCACCGCCACCTAGCGCCACTACGCACGCCGCCGCGCCCGCGCCGCGCAGAAAGCCTCGTCTTGAAATCATCTCGTCCCCTAATTTGCAGCTAGCGCAGCGCGTGTGGCGTCTATGAAGTTGCCGTCGGCGTGCACGAACGCGCGCGTCACCTTTGCAACACCGCGGTAAAAGCGCGTGAGTGCAACCTCGTCCAACACGTTGCAGTACGCATCGATCCAGTTTGCGAGGTGGTGCTCCCACAGCTCTTTCTGCACATCGGCTAACCGTGCTGCTTCTTCGTGAAAACCGCAGGCCACAGCGCCGCGCATGCGATCGCATAGGATTGCCATGAACTCGAAGATAAACGAAAGATGGTCCTCGGGTATACGCAGCTCTTCGCGTGCCTCAAGGTGCTCCTGACAAAACAGCCGATACACGTCATCGCGCGCATCCTGCATCAACAGCCCCGAGTCGGATGTGAACACACTTTCAAACGGCGTGGCGCGCCGCTGCTCATACGCGCCGGCACCTAGCATGGAGTGCGCATAGTCGCAGGCCAGCTCCTGACGCGTGCCGCTGTTCACCCGGCGCAGGTAGCGCTCGATGTCGTGCATGCCCTCTGCCATAAGCTCGTCGCCGAAATCCATGCCGGACAGCTTAACTCCGGCTAGTTCGCGCACCTTCTCCTCGGTCAGCTCCGCGAAGTACAACGAGGCCAGCATGCGGTACATCGCGGCGCGTGCCGCGGTTGCCCCATCCACCTCATCTGGGCAAAGCACCTCGGCGGCGCTCGTGCGCTCGCGCGTATCCGATGCGCTTGCGTTCGAATTCATCGCAATCCCCCTTTTTCGTTGCATCCCGCCCGTCCGGCATGTAGGCCAGACGGGCGGGATGTGTTGCGCTATCGCCACATGCAC
>DJEE01000061.1:4968-5120 GCA_002431805.1 Eggerthellaceae bacterium UBA5906 | reverse complement strand
GCCACATGCACCCGCAGGCGCACGCGCGCGCCTTGTTTCTTACAGAACCACACCGAATGCGTCGGTAAGCGGCGTGCCTAATACCCACATGAGCATGCGGAACGCGATTGCGCCTGCAAGCGCCAGCACAAGCGCCGAGCTTGCAGTGGCGG
>DJEE01000061.1:0-4911 GCA_002431805.1 Eggerthellaceae bacterium UBA5906 | reverse complement strand
CGCGGCGGGCCTGCGCCAGGTAGCACAGCAGCGCCGGCGCGGCGCCGCCAAGCGCAGCGGCAACCCACAAATACGCCTCGCCGGCTGCGCCGACAGAAAGGCCGTACGCAAGCACGCAAGCAAGTGCGACTACGCCGAATGCGGCGGCTATCAGGCCATACGTCTTCAGTGCGTCATCGCTGGCTTTGCGAGCTCCAAGGACGGCTAGCCAAGCCGCCGCGCCCATTGCCATGGATGTGGTGCCATAGCCGATAGGCAGAAGCACGGTGTCCCAGTTCGGGCGTGCGGCCATAAGGTACGAGGAGCCCATGGCAAAGCTGAGCACCGCGGCGCACGCCGCGCCGATAACGCCCACCACGCGCGCCGGCTGCTCTTGCCCGCGGTGCAGAAGGACGACGAACACAACGATGCACACGAGCGTCACGCCGATAAGCGCCATCTCCAAGAAGATGCCCATGCCCACATGCGTCAACGCGTTGAAGATGCGCTGTGGGTTGCCCAGATGAAACACTGAGCACACGCCGCCGACAAGCACCACTGCGCCAGCTATGAGCGCGGTCGGCACGGCGGTGCCAGCCGGGGCCTTCTTCAAAAACCCGTCGGCTGCCACGAACACGAACAGCCAGCTGCCCAGGCCCACCAAGGCGGTGAACAGCACAAGCGACCATTGAATACTCATGGTGCCCCCCTACTCTTCGAATCCGGAGTAGCGCGCGTACGTCGGCGTGGTGAACGTGTCGTGCCATTCCGCGTACTTCGACGACAGGATGTAGGACGTTACCGGGTGGTTGCCGGCGTCGTGCAGCTTGTGCACGGCATCGGGCTTGGCCGCAAGAGCCTTGGAGATGTCTGAGTTCGGGTCATCAACGTCTCCAAAGAAACGGGCCGAGCCGCAGCATGCCGAAACGCACAGCGGCTCTTCGCCTTCCTTGAGGTGCTGCGAGCAAAGCGTGCACTTCTCAACCACGCGTTCGTCGGCGTTCCAGTTGCGCACGCCGTACGGGCAGGCCATCATGCACGACTTGCAGCCGATGCACTTTTCCTTGTTCACCAGCACCACGTTTGTCTTCGGGTCGCGGTAGCTTGCGCCCGTCGGGCAGACGTTGACGCACGGCGCGTTTTCGCACTGCTGGCACATGATAGGAAGGAAGTACTGCTTGAGGTGCGGATACGTGCCATAAGGCCCGATTTTCAGCACCGTGTTCCACTTTTGTCCCAACGGGACGTTGTTCTCGTTTTTGCAGGCGATCATGCACCCTTCGCATCCGATGCATCGATCAAGGTCGACTGCTATTGCGTAGCGCGTCATACGACTGCATACCCCCCTCCGGTGTTTTCAGTAGGCTGCGGCAACCATGGCTTGAAGTCCTCGGGCTCGTACCAGATGCCTTCGGGCTTTTTCGCCTTCTCGATCTTCACCTGGAAGCCGCGAAGCGTGTAGGAACCGATCTCGTCGTTGTACGGCGGGTCGTTTTTCGTGAGCACGTTGACGTTGGAGACGGTCCAGCTGCGACGCGGATCCTTGCCGTCCTCCAAAAACTCAGGGTTCCAGAAGCGCTCCATGTACACCGTGCCGTGGCAGATGCCGGGCGTGACGTAGGCAACTGCGAAGATGCCGTCCTTGATAACGTCGTTGTTCTCGCAACGGCGCGACTTGATGTTGACCCAGTCGCCGCTCACGATGCCTTTTTGCGCCGCCACGTCTGGGTCGATCCAAATCTCGGGCGCGGGATACAGCTCACGCAGGTACGGGTTGTTGCGCAGCGTGCCGTGGTGGTAATACGGGATGCGGCCCTCGGTGAGCACAAGCGGGTACTCGGTGTCGCCTTCGGGCGATTCGCCGGGCTCTTCGTAGTGCGGGATGGGCTGGTATTCGTGGCTAGACGGACCAAGATCGAATTTTTCCTCGCCATGACGTCCGATGTAGGTGAACGTGTCGCAGTAGATGCCGTTTTTCAGCGGGGAGTCGGTGATGTCGGCTGCCGTGCAGGTGGTGAAGCCGGTGTAGTGGTTCTCCACCGATTTGCTCTCGGCCGACGCGGCGGAAAGCCCCATGACCGCACCCGCGCCAGGCTTTGCGATTTGCTTTTAGCCGTAGTAGGTGAAGCTGTCCCAATACTCTTGCTCGGTTTGCGTTTGCACCGGCAGATGCTGTTTCGTTTCTTCCCAGGTCATGCCTTCAAACGACAGGGACTTCTTGTACAGGTCCCACTCGTGGATGGAATACCCCGGGTTCCAGTTCCAGGCCTTCACGGCGTTCTCGTCGCCCATCTCGGCTAGCTTCTCGATGATGGTGAACCAGATGAAGCGGGCGTCGCAGTGCTCGAACAGAAGCGTGGTATCGGTCAGGTAGCTTGACAGGTTGCAGCGGCTGACGGAGTACACCGATTCCAGCCATTCGGTGATCGGGAAAATCACGTCGGCGGCTTCGAACGTAAACGACGTCGGGTACATGTAGGCGTGCGAGATGAAGTCGAACTTCTTGAACGCCTCAAGCCATGACGAGGAGTTGCCCAACATGGCCATCTTGTTACCGGAACGCTCCAGCCACACGTGCGGCTGGTAGGGCTCGCCGGTAAGCACGGCGTTGAGCACCGTGGGGATGTGGCTGTGCTGCCACGACCCGAAGCCTTTGTACTCCTTGTAACCCAGGCGCTCGGCGATGCTTTCCTCGGTCATGTTGAATGCAGGAAGAGGGCCACCGGGGCCGGGGTAGGTGCTTACCTTGCCCACTTGTGTCTTGTACTGGCCCATGGAAGCGCTCATGCCGCCGCCCGGGGAGCTGTTGATAAGCGAGCCGGGCTTTTGCACGAAACCCATGAGCGAGTCCATGCCGGCAATGGCCTGTGCGGCTTGGATGGACATGCGCGTCTGGTCGGTTGCCACGCCCAGCGAGATGCCACCGGTTGAGGCGGACGTGTACAGCTCAAGAGCGCGCTTCAGGTCGTCCATCTCCACCCAGCAGGTTTTGACAACCTTTTCCAGCGTGTATTCGGACACGGCATCGGCATAGGCTTGGCCTGCGGTTTTGCATGTTACCGTGGATCCGTCGGTAAGCTTGACCACAACATCGCTGGCAAACAGGCGCGGGTTGTAGTCGGCTTCGTTTTCGGGGCCTAGGGCAAACGCCTTGGTAACTTTGCCCGTTTTCTCGTCGAAGTACACATAGCCCTCGCCTGCGGAAACGTCCAAGCCCTCTACCTTCGAGGCACGCAGGAGCGCTCCTGCCGGGTCGGTGGGGTCCACCAAAAACGGCAGGTTCGACCATTTCGTGATGAATTCCTCGTCATACTTCTTGTTCTGGAAGATGTAGTTGATCCAGCCGAGCATCATGCACACGTCGGTGCCGGGTCGGATGGGCAGCCACACGTCGGCGCGCGCGGCGTCGGGCGTGAAGCGCGGATCGATGACCACGGTGGGCACGCCTGCCTCGCGTACCTCCACGGCGCACCGGCCGCAGTTCGACGGCGAATGCTGTGCCGGGCCCGTGCCCCACAGCACCAAAACTTCGCAGCCGCCGGCGTTGGGCTTGAACAGCTCGACGCACTCGCCGTCGGCCATGGACGTGTTCGTTACGCCGTTGACCATGGGCTCTGCCCATTCGCGTGGCAGGTAGCATTGCGCGCAGCCTGGTTCGAACACGTTGCCCGCGCCCCACATGTTGCGGAACTGCTGCGGCCCGAAGAAGTTCGGGTTGCCGCCGCCGCCCGTGGTGCACAGAAGGCCGTTGCGGCCGGTTTTGTCGCGCATGTTCACCAGGGCGTTTGCTACCATCGTGATAGCCTCATCCCAGGTGATGCGCTCCCATGTGTTGTCCACGCCTCGTTCGCCCACGCGGCGCATGGGATACTTTGTGCGGTTGGGATGGTACAGCGCGCTGATGCCGCTGAGGCCCTTCGGGCACACGCGCCCGCGGCTGAGCAGGTCGTCTTTGTTCCCCTCAAGACGGATAACGCGCCCGTTTTGAATGGAAGCGATAATCGAGCAATGCGAGATGCATGCAGAGCAGTTCGTCGCCTGCTTGACCACTTCGCCTTCGGCGTAGGCCTTCTTGCTTTCCGTCAGGTTATTCACGGCAGGCACGCCAAGCGTGGTGGCCGCAGCCGCTATCCCGGCGAGCTTCGCGAACGTGCGGCGCGTCATTGAAGTTTCCGTCATCATACCTCCTTCATCGTTTCTCGTCCTTTTTTGCTTCGGCGTTTTGCCGAACGCATTCGTGCTTTCAGCGTTGCTCCAGGTAGCCCCTCCCCTCTTCTGTGATGCACCAGCCAAGGCCGTCTTGCCAGAACAAGGCTCCGGCCGCCGCCAGCGCATCGATGTAATAGCTTGGTTGCACACGGGCCGGGGCGCTGCTGTCCTCGGCCTCGTTGCGTGATGGCGTGTTCGCCGCGGCAAGGGGGAGGGAGTCTGCCGCGGCGCTGTGGGATATGGCCGCCACGTTCGCCGGGGGGCGATTCGCGGGGCTTTCGAAAATATGCAAAGCAGAAAACGCTTGCTGGAACTGCGGATACATCATCGGCTCGTTTGCGATAAGCTCAAGGGCGGCCGAAAACCCGGCAACGTGCTCGGGGTGTCGTGCCATAAGGCGATGGATACGCACAAGCGGGCTGAAACGCTCGGCCGCTTGCCTTCCGGCAGGCGTGGTGCGCACCCATTCGCTGGCTACCAGGTCTTCCACCGCATCCTCGCCGGCGCCGTCTGCGCGCGCTTGTTCACGGCGGGCGTCGTCCACAACTTCGCCAGCTTCATCGCGCTGCGTGAAGGAAAGCCCACCGGCGCGTACAAGCGACCCGATGAGCGCGTGGGCCGATTGCCCAGCGGAAGTGTACTCGGGGTACGATTCGATGGTTTCCTCAAGCGTTTCGACAGTCTGCTCGGTTTCGCAGGCAACAAGCGCTTTATAAAGGATTT
>DJEE01000170.1:12046-12353 GCA_002431805.1 Eggerthellaceae bacterium UBA5906 | reverse complement strand
CAAACGCCGCAGGTGTTCCGCGCCGGCATCTACCGCCGCGCTCACGCCTCGGCGCTGTCCGACGGCTTCGTGGGCACCGACGACAGCTCGCTTATTGAGCGTTTGGGCGGCCGCGTGCTGGTGGTGGAAGGCAAGCGCGACAACATCAAGCTTACCGTGCCGGAAGACTACCTTATGCTGGTGGCGGCCGTGCGCGAGCGTTACTTGAAGCAGAAAGGCACGCAGGAATAATGAACCCTGATTTCCGCGCCTTGCGCATCGGGCAAGGCTATGACGTCCATAAGCTGGTTCCTGGCCGCAAGCTTAT
>DJEE01000170.1:0-12011 GCA_002431805.1 Eggerthellaceae bacterium UBA5906 | reverse complement strand
ATTATCGGCGGGGTGGAAATCCCGCACACGCTGGGGCTTTTGGGCCATTCTGACGCCGACGTGCTGGCGCATGCGGTGGCAGACGCGCTGCTCGGCGGCATTCGCGGCGGGGACATCGGCAAGCTGTTCCCCGACACCGACCCTGCATGGGAGGGCGCGAATTCCCTGAAGCTGCTTTCCGCCGTGGCGGCAAAAGTTCGCAATGAAGGCTTCGAAATTATTGATGTTGACAGCGTTATTGCAGCTCAGGCACCTAAAATGGCGCCACACCGCGAACGGATGCGCGAAAACTTGGCCGCCGCTATGGGCATCCCGGTTGAAAACGTGGGCGTGAAAGCAACCACCACCGAGCACCTGGGCTTCGAAGGCCGCGAGGAAGGCATCTCCGCCACAGCCGTGGCCCTGCTGGCGCGCTGCAACTAGCAAGCGCCTGGCGCACGTGCGCCCCATGTATTCCCGCCGCACAAAGCGGCACTGCATATAGAACAGGAAAACCAATGCTTAAAATCTACGACACAAAGCTGCGCGAGAAGGTTCCCTTCGAAACGCTCAAGCACGGCGAAATCAGCATGTACGTGTGTGGCCCCACGGTGTACAACTACATCCACATCGGCAACGCGCGCACGTTTGTCAGCTTCGACATTATCCGCCGCTACCTTACGTGGCGCGGCTTTAAGGTGAAGTTCGTGTCCAACATCACCGACGTGGACGACAAAATCATCAAGAAGGCCAACGAGGAAGGTCGCCCCGCAGCCGAGGTTGCCGCGGAATACGCGCAGGCGTTCCTTGACGACATGCACGCCTTGAACGTGGAAGACCCCGACGTGCGCCCGCGCGCTACCGAGGAAATCCCCGAGATGATCCAGCTTATTCAAGAGCTTATCGACGGCGGCCACGCATATGAGGTTGAAGGCGACGTGTACTTCAGCGTGCGCAGCTACCCCGATTACGGTGCGCTGTCCGGCCGCAACATCGACGAGATGGAAGGCGGCCACCGCGAGTTGCGCGCTGACGGCCAGGGCTTGGAAGACCGCAAGCGCGACCCGCTTGACTTTGCGTTGTGGAAGGCGGCAAAGCCCGGCGAGCCTTCATGGGAAAGCCCGTGGGGCCAGGGTCGCCCGGGCTGGCACATCGAGTGCTCGGCTATGTCGCGCAAGTACTTAGGCCTGCCGTTCGACATCCACGGCGGCGGCGCTGACCTGGTGTTCCCGCACCACGAGAACGAGCGCGCCCAGTCCGAGGCTGCGTGCGGCTGCACGTTTGCCAACCACTGGATGCACGGTGGCATGCTGCAGATTAACCACGAGAAAATGAGCAAGTCGCTGGGCAACTTCCTGCTTTTGCGCGACATCCTGAAAACCACGTCGCCTAACGTGCTGCGTTTCCTCATGCTGCAAACGCACTACCGCAGCCCGCTCGACTTCTCTAAAGAGCGTCTTGACGAGGCGGAGGCGGCGCTTGCACGCATCGAAAACGCCGTGCGCAACCTTGACTGGCAGATGAAAAACGCGCAGGACGTGCCCAGCCCGCTTGACACGCAAAAGCTGCTGAAGGCGTCGAAGTCCACGCGTGTGCAGTACGTGCTTGCCATGGACGACGACTTCAACGCTCCGCGTGCGTTAGGCGAAGTGTTCGACCTGGTCAGCCTTGCCAACACCGAAATTGCCGACAAAACGCTTTCGTTGTCCGACGTGCCGGCGGTGCGCGATGTTCGTGAAACCATCACCACGCTTATGCGCGTGTTCGGCGTAGAGGTTGCTCCGCAAGATTACGAGGACCAGGAAACCGAAACGTACCCGGCTGAGGTTGTTGATCTGGCAAAACAGGTTGCAGGCTACGAAGGCTCCAACGCGCACGAGGCCGTTGACGCGCTGCTTGAGGCGCGCGCCACCGCGCGTGCGGAAAAGAACTGGGCCGTAGCCGATGCCGTGCGCGACGGCCTGACGGGCTTAGGTTTTGTTATTGAGGACACCCCTCAAGGCGCACGCGTTAGTTTCGATTTGCCTGCCGGCAAATCGAATTAAGCCGATGTTGCGGGCCGCTGTGGCACCCCGCTTTGCGCGAACCCGAAGACTTGCGTACCAAAGTACGCTTCGCCTTCGCGTTCCCACGAATTCGGGGCACCACAGCGGCCCTCACTGACTTTATTGGACCAGCGATTCATAGAGATTCCTATCAATGACTGATTTTTCTTCCACTGAACTTCTTGCACCGGCGGGCGGTCGCAGCCAATTGGAGGCGGCCGTCCGTTTTGGTGCCGATGCGGTGTATTTGGCAACGGACAAGTTCGGCATGCGCCAGCGCGCCGAGAACTTTGCGCTTGATAACATTGCGGGGGCGGTTGCGTTTGCGCACGCCGCGGGCGTGAAGGTGTACGTTACCGTGAACACGCTTATGAGCCAGGCCGATATTGCCGCGCTGCCGCCGTACTTGGAAGCGCTTGACGCCTCGGGCGCCGATGCGCTTATCGTAAGCGATTTGGGGGCGTTTTCCCTGGCAAAGCGCTATGCGCCGCATATGGAACTGCACGTAAGCACCCAAGCGTCGGTCATGAACGCCGAAGCTGCGCGCATGTGGTACAACCTAGGCGCCAGCCGCGTGGTGGTTGCGCGTGAAATGAGCGTGGAAGACATTGCCGAGCTGCGCGCGCAAGCGCCACGCGAGCTTGAGCTTGAGGCGTTCGTGCACGGTGCCATGTGCATGGCGTATTCGGGGCGCTGCATGTTGTCGGCGGCCATGACGGGCCGCTCGGGCAACAAGGGCTTCTGCGCGCAGCCGTGCAGGTGGAGCTATGCGCTGGTGGAGGAAAAGCGCCCGGGTGCCTATTACCCCATCGAGGAAGACGTACGCGGAACGTATGTCATGAACGCGCACGACCTGTGCATGATCGAGCACCTTGACGATTTGGCGCGCGCGGGCGTGGATTCGTTCAAAATCGAGGGCCGCAACAAGCGCGCGTTCTACGTGGCCACGGTGGTGCACGCCTATCGTGCGGTTATGGACGGGGCAGACCCGGCAACGGTTATGTCCGACCTGCACGCCATTTCGCACCGCCCGTACGGCACGGGGTTTTTCTACGGCCAGCCCAGTCAGCGTCAAGAACGCGATGGCTACGACAAAGATTACCTGCATGCCGCAACGGTAACGGCGTGTCAGCCGGCGGGCCAGGGCGCATGGCGCGTTGAGGCAACGTGCCATAACCGCTTCTGCGAAGGTGATGAGCTTGAGGTGCTCGCGCCGCGCAAGCAAATAGAAACGGCTCACGTTCGCAACCTTACATGGATGGTGAAGCCTGCGGAAGGCCGCCCGTGCCCGCCGCCCGAGGCGGTGCCGGTGGCAAACCGCACCATGGAAACGTATGCGTTCGCAAGCGAGGTGCCCATGCAGCCGGGCGATTTGCTACGCATTCGCATTTTGCCTGCTCAAACCCAAGAAAGCAATGCATGAAACCGCTCCGTGAAGCATCTGCGGCACGCGGGCAAGCGCCCGCAGCCGCGCAACCAAGCCGCGCCCGCGGCAATGCGATGATTTTGGTGCTGGCGCTCAGCTGCTTTGTGTTCGGCTGTGCCTACCAATATATCCTGGGCGTTCCCGATCAGGTTGCCGAAATCGCGGGCATCGACTTGTCGCAGGTCAGCCTTATGATGGGCGTGTACGGCGTATGCAACGCCATAGGAACGCCTCTGTTGGTGATGGCGCTTACGCCGCGTGGCCCGAAATGCCTGCTGCTGGTAAGCCTTGCGCTTATGGCGCTTGGCATGGCAGTGTGCGCCGCAACGCCGGTATACCCCATCATCCTTGTGGGCCGCGCCATCATGGGCGTGGGCAACGGCTCGTTTGCCGCTACGGCCTATATCGCCGCAAGCCGCATTGCCGGGCCTGCCCGCGCGGCGTCCGCAATGTCGAACGTGGCGCTTGGATTTAGCGCATCGTTCGTATTCGCGCTGCCGGCTGCCCGCATGCTGCGCGACGTTATCACCTGGCAGCAGGCGTATTGGGTGCTGGTTGTTGCAGCGTGTGCGGCGTTTGCCATCATCGCGCTTACGTTGCAGGTTCCGCCGGCCCCTGGCGCGGCGAGCAAGCAAACGCAGCGTGCAACCGACGTGGTGCGCGTGTTCAAAAACCCCTGCGTGGTGCTGTCGCTTGCGTGCACGGTGCTCATGTTCGTAGGCTATGCGTCCATGAACACCTACATCACGCCGTTTATGGAAGGCGTGCTGCCCGACCCGGGCTGGGTAAGCGGCGCGCTGTTCGCGTTCGGCCTGATGAGCATGGTGGGCTCGAAGGCAAGCGGTTGGGCTGCCGACCGTTTCGGCTCGGCTGTGGCCGTTATCGGCTGCGTGGCGCTGCAGGCAACGTCGCTGCTGGCCCTTGGCTTTGCTACGGGTGCGTGGCACGCAGCGCTGGTGGTCGCGTGCTTGTGGGTGGGCATCTCCTGGGGCTTCCTGCCGGCGCAAAACTCGTTCATCATGCTCAACGCAGGCGACGACGCTCCGTTTGCCGTAAGCCTGTCGAACTCCGCGCTGCAGCTTGGCAGCGCGTTGGGCTCGTTTGCCGCGGGCGGTTTCATCACTTGCATGTCGCTTACCTTCATGCCGTTTGTCTCGGCAGCCTTCACCGCGCTGGCGGTTGCAGCAGAGGTTGCCGCCCTGCGTCTCGCAAGAAAATGACTCAAACCACGCCGGGCTGTTCCGGCTCATTAACTTTTGCGGCCCGGCCCTGAAATTCTTCCCCAAACGCACCCGCCGGGCGATTTTCGGGCAGATGCGCTTGCAATGCGGTGTACCATAGCTACAACAGATTCGATGCAGGGGTGCCCTGCGCATTCGCGCCGGCGCTGAGAGGGCCTAAAGCCTAACCCTTTGAACCTGTCCAGGTAACGCTGGCGTAGGGAGCATCTCTCGATGTATTCGGGGGCGCCATCTTCTACGACGGCACCCCCGTTTGCGTTGTAAAGGAGACAGCATGATAGATCAATCCCAGCTCAAAGCCGCAATTGTAAAAGCGGCACAAGACGTTCGCGCCAACAACCCCATGGCCGGTTCCATCACGAACACCGTCACCATCGACTTCGTGGCAAACGCGCAGCTGGCGGCCGGCGGCTCTGCGGCAATGGTGTATCTTCCCGACGAGGGCGAAACGCTTGTGGCGGCAGGCGGCGCCGTGTACCTGAACATGGGCACGCTGTTTCCCGTGTACGAGCAAACCATCCCGCGCACGGCGAAGGCGGCGCACGATGCGGGCAAGCCTTGGGTGCTCGATCCGGTGGGCATCGGCATCGGCAGCTTGCGCACCAAGCTGTTGTCCCAGCTCAAAGAATACAAGCCGGCAATCGTGCGCGGCAACGCCTCTGAGATCATTGCGCTTGCGGGGCTGTGGGACCTTACCGGCAGCGCCGAGGACCTGTCGCGTGCCCGCGGCGTCGACACCACCGACACCGTAGAGGCCGCACGCAGCGCGGCGGTGGCGCTTGCACGCTACACCGGCGGCGCCGTGGCAGTGTCGGGCAAAGTAGACCTCATCACCAATGGTGAAACGGTGGTCTTAAGCCGCGGCGGCAGCTCGCTTATGGAAAAGGTTACGGGCTTCGGCTGCTCGCAAGGCGGCGTGCTTGCCGTATACGCTACGCAAACCGACCCCTTCACGGCAGCGGTTGCAGGCGTGAACCACTACAACCACGCAGGTCGCGCTGCCGCGCAGAAGGCCGCCGCGCCGGCAAGCTTCAAGGTTGCCTTCATCGATTGTTTGTACCTGGCAACGCCGGAAGACATCGCCGAAAACCCCATGGAACTTCAGGAGGCCTAAAAACGCATATGAACACGCTTGTTGCCGTTGCTATCGCTCCGTTCGGCGTGGGCGATGAGCTGGCTTCCGAAGTTGCCGAAGTGGTAAAGGTCATCCGCGAGTCAGGCTTGCCGAACAAAACGTACTCCATGTTCACAGAAATCGAAGGCGAATGGGACGAGGTCATGCGCGTGGTGCGCGACGCCACGTTTGTGCTCGCGCAAAAGGGCATTCGCACGGAAGTCATCCTCAAGGCCGACGTGCGCCCCGGGTTCGAGAACATGATGGAACAGAAAGTACAGCGCGTCGACGCCATCCTTGATGCGCAAGCCGGAAAGGAAAAGGAGCAAGCATGAGCATGCGAGACGCCCTTGATATATCAGCCTACCTGGTGCTAGGCCCCGAAAACACCCTAGGCCGCCCTGTTGCCGACGTGGTTGCTCAGGCAATTTCGGCCGGCTTCACGTGCGTGCAGGTTCGCTCGAAGGAATGCTCCGCACGCGAGCTTATCGCTTACGCGGCGCAAGCCGCAAACGTCATCAAGCAGGCCGGTGCGTCGCAGAGGGTCGCGCTGCTCATCGACGACCGTCTTGACGCGGTGTACGCTGCGTGTGAGCAGGGCGTGAAGGTTGACGGCGTGCACGTGGGGCAAACAGACATTCCGGTGCAAGCATGCCGTTCGCTTTTGGGCCCCGATGCCATCGTCGGCCTTTCGGCACGCGCCGACGAGATGCTCGAGTACGTGAAAACGGCTGACATGTCGCTGGTGGATTATCTGGGCGTCGGCCCGTTGCATGAAACGCTCACGAAGCGCGATTGCGGCTTAGCGCCCGACGGCACCATCATCACGAAAAGCCTTGACGACCTGCGCGCCCTGCACCAGGCAAGCCCGGTGCCCATCGTGGTAGGCGGGGGAGTGAAGCTTGCCGACATCCCGCTTGTGGCTCAAACCGGTGTTGACGGTTTCTTCGTGGTGTCAGCCGTATGCAGCGCCGAAAACCCCCGCCAAGCAGCAAAAGAGCTCGTGGACGCCTGGAATAGGGCCAAGCAAGCCAGCTAATCACCAAACAAGCAAACTAACCAAAAAGGACCCGCTCAAATGCGGGTCCTTCACTTTCGCTTTGGCGGCAGTTGGCGAACGTTGGCTTATTTCGCAAGCAGCTTCTCGGCGTACGCCAGCTTCACGCAGCACACGAACACGTCAAGCGCCGCCTCAAGTTCCTCAACCGGCGGCAAGCTCGGCGCAATGCGGATGTTGCTGTCCTGCGGGTCGTGCTTGTGCGGCCACGTTGCCCCGGCGCCTGTCATGGTAACGCCCGCGTCTTTCGCCAGCGCCACCACGCGCTTCGCGCACCCGGTCGGCGCGTCGAACGACACGAAATACCCGCCGCGCGGCTTGCTCCAGGCGCAACCGCCCACGGCGGCAAGCCCCTCGGTAAGCTTTTCGTCAACCAGCTCGAACTTTGGGCGCAGGATAGCCGCATGCTTGCGCATATGCTCGGCCAGCCCCGCTCCGTCGTGCAAAAAGCGCACGTGGCGCAGCTGGTTGATCTTGTCGTGGCCAATCACCTGCGGGCTCATGCGCGCCTTCATCTCATCGATGTTCGCCGTGCTAGCCGCCATGGCCGACACGCCCGCCCCGGGAAACGTCACCTTGCTGGTGGACGCGAACTTAAAGCAGCGGTCGGGGTTGCCGGCCTCTTCGCACGCGGCGCGAATGTCAAGCAGCTGATCTTGCTGCGCGGGGTCGTCGTACAGGTGGTGGATGCCATAGGCGTTATCCCAAAAAATGCGGAAGTCCTCGGCTGCGCACGGCATAGACGCCAGGCGACGCACCACGTCATCGGAATACGTCACGCCACCGGGGTTGGAGTACTTCGGCACGCACCAAATACCTTTGATGGCCGCATCGGCGGCAACCAAACGCTCAACTTCGTCCATGTCCGGGCCGTCTTCGTTCATAGCCACGGGGATCATCGTGATGCCAAACGCCTCGGTAACGCCGAAGTGGCGGTCGTAACCAGGGCACGGGCACAGCCACTTCACCTCGTCAAGCTTGCACCACGGCGTGCTGCCCAACGTGCCGAACGACCAGCAGCGAGCCATGGTGTCGTACATGATGGTCAAGCTGGAGTTGCCGAACACAATCACATGGTCCGCGTCGTCGTCAAGCATGTACGCCATCAAACGCTTAGCCTCGGGGATACCGTCAAGCACGCCGTAGTTGCGGCAGTCGGTGCCGTCCTCGGCCAGACAGTCCTCGTAGGTGGAAACGCTTTTCAGCATGGGCATGCTCAAATCAAGCTGCGCGCTCGAAGGCTTGCCGCGAGCCATGTTCAACGCAAGCCCCTTCGCCTTGAACGATTCGTGCTCGCGCACAAGCGCGCCGTGCTCGGCTTGAAGCTCCTGGGTGGTCATTTCCGCGTACGTTGGCATACCGCTGCATCCTTTCGCCGGTTGTAGTGCAAGAACAATCGAAATAGCCTATCTGATGGAAACGAAGTCAAGTATAATCCCAGCGTCAACGTAAAAATTTCGACCAGTTGCGAAATGCGCTCGTTTCTCGCATTTCGGCAGCGCAACGGCGCCACATCGCGTCACGCTGCCGCACGAAAGCCAGCGTACTTCGCAGCTTGAGGGGTAAGGTTCAAAATGGAATCGAACGATCTCATGGTCATCTTGGCCATGGTCATCTACTTCGTCGTGGTGCTGGCGGTGGGTTTCTCCTACGCAAAGCGCTCGAATTCGTCAACGGACGAGTACTTCATCGGCGGTCGCAAGGTGGGCCCGTGGTTCACGGCGCTTTCCGCCGAGGCATCCGACATGTCCGGCTACCTTCTTATGGGCATCCCGGGCCTTGCCTATTTCTATGGTGCGTCCGAGGCCATGTGGACGTGCATCGGCCTGGCCATCGGCACGTACCTCAACTGGCTGTTCGTGGCCAAGCGCCTGCGCCAATACTCCGAGCGCGTGCACGCCATCACGCTGCCGTCGTTTTTCAGCAACCGCTTCCACGACAAGAAAAACGTCCTGTCTACGGTGGCGGCCCTCATCATCTTGCTGTTCTTCTGCGTGTACACCGGTAGCTGCTTTGTCACGTGCGGCAAGCTATTCCACACGCTGTTCGGCATCGACTACGTTGTCATGATGATCGTCGGCGCCGTGGTGGTGTTCGCTTACACGCTCGTGGGCGGCTATCTTTCCGTGGTGGCTACCGACTTCATCCAAGGCTGTCTGATGTTCTTTGCGCTAGCCGTGGTGCTCATCGGCTCCATCACCTCGGTGGGTGGCGTCGACGTTACCGTGGCGTTTTTGCAAAACATCCCCGGCTTCTTGAACGGAACGCAGCTCACCACGCCCATTCTAGACGCGCAAACCGGCATGCAGCTTTCCGACGGCAACACGCCGCTGTTCGGCGAATCCACGGACTTTGGCGTGCTCACCATCATTTCCACGCTGGCATGGGGCTTGGGCTATTTCGGCATGCCACAGGTGCTCGTGCGCTTCTTGGGCATCCGCTCGGCTGAAGAGGTACGCCAGTCTCGCATCATCGCCGTGGTGTGGGTAGTCATCTCCATGGTGTGCGCTCTGTGCATCGGCTTCATCGGCCGAGCCATGCTGCCCACGTACTTCGGGACGAACGCCGCTGCCGAGAACATCTTCATCGTCATCGCTCAGATGATCCTGCCGGCGTTCATGTGCGGCGTGGTGGTGTCGGGCATCCTGGCGGCATCCATGTCGTCGGCCTCTTCCTATTTGCTCATCACCGGCTCGTCGGTGGCCGAGAACATCTTCCGCGGCGTGTTCAAGCGCGACGCAACGGACAAGCAGGTTATGGTCGTGTCCCGCATCACGCTGCTTGTGGTCATGCTCATCGGCATCTTCATCGCCGCCGACGAGAACTCCGTCATCTTCCGCGTTGTTTCCTACGCATGGGCGGGCCTCGGCGCGTCGTTCGGCCCGCTGATGCTGTGCAGCCTGTATTGGCGTCGCACGAACAAACAGGGCGCGCTTGCCGGCATGCTCGGCGGTGCCCTCACCGTAGTGGTGTGGCACAACTTCATCAAACCGCTCGGCGGCGTCTTCGGCATCTACGAGCTGCTTCCGGCGTTCATCGTGTCGCTGCTGTGCATCTTTGTCGTCTCGAAGCTCACAGCCGAACCCTCTGACGAAATCTACGAGGAATTCGACCACTATAAAGAAGCCCGCATGGACGAAGACGTCAATCCCAGCGGCGCGGCGCAAGCCTAAGTGCGTGCAAGCGTTTTGAAATCGTGCAAAAGTGGCTGGCTCAATAGGGCCAGCCACTTCTTTTGTGATAAGAATGCACATGCTTCAAACGCATGAACTGGGGTTATGAACGCGTCCACACAGGCGTTTTATCCCTAAGCCTACTCCGTGGTATCATACAGACTGCTAAAGCCCGTATACGTACACGTGCTCAATCTAGGAGGTTCTTGGATGAGCGAGCATATTATTGAACTCAACAGGCGAGCGTTTATCGGTGGCGCAGCGGCACTTGGTGCCTCTTCGCTGCTTCTTCCGAAGTCTGCATTCGCCGAAACGGCCGCTGAAAAGCAGGCCGAGGCGGATTCTGTTCGTAACCAACTTGTTGGTTTGCAGGCCGACCTTGAAACGGCCGCTGAAAATTACTATTCCGCCCTGGACGATCAGGAAACTGCGCAGCGCAATATGCAGCAGCAGCAGGTGAAAATCGACGACGCTACGGCGCAACTCGGCCAGCTGCAAGACCGCCTTTCCACGCGTGCTCGCAGCATGTACCGCTCCGGCTCCACGTCGTTTTTGGACTTCTTGCTGGGCGCATCTTCGTTCACAGAGTTCACCCAGAACTGGACGGTGCTCTCGAAGGCAAACGCCAACGACGCCGATCTGGTAGACGAAACCAAAACCACGCGCGAAGAGCTGCAAACCGCAAAAGACGAGTTCGCTCGTCAGGAGCAAATTGCTGCTGACAAGGCCGCAGAGGCCAAGCAAATCCACGACGACGTTCAGGTGAAAATCCAGAACGCCAACGATTTGGTCAATTCGCTTGACGAAGAAGCCCGTCAGCTGCTTGAGCAAGAGCAGGCGGCCGCAGCAGCAGCTGCAGCAGCGCAGGCTCAGGCCGAAGCGGAAGCTGCAGCTGCTGCCGCAGGCAACAACGGCGGCGGTAACGCACAAGGCGGCGGCAACCAGGGCGGCGGCAGCGATTACGTTCCGTCCTATGACAACGATGACAACAACCAAGGCGGCGGTGGAAGCACCATCGTGTACCCGTCTTCCGGCGGCAGCAGCGGTGGCTCTGCGGGTGACAACAGCGCTGCGTACTCGTATGCATGCTCTCGCATCGGCTGCCCCTATGTGTGGGGTGCTGAAGGCCCCGATTCGTTCGACTGCTCCGGTTTGGTCACGTGGGCGTACCGTCAGCTGGGCATCTCTTTGCCGCACCAAAGCGAATCGCAGTACGCTTGCGCTACGCGCATCGTGTCCGTGAGCGAGGCACGCCCTGGTGACGTGCTGTGGCGCTATGGCCACGTTGGCATCGCTGGCGGCTACGGCGGCACGCCGTACGTGCATGCACCAACATTCGGTGCTTACGTGCGCAACACCGACTCGCTGTCTTGGTCGGGCTTTACGGCGGCACTGCAGTTCTAATCATCGCAGTATCAAAAAGGGGAGGGCATTGCCTTCCCCTTTTTTTGCGTATGGGTGGGATTTCCAGCAGGCGGCCTAAAGACACAAAAATGTATGGTTGTGGACTAATCTTCACAGATAAAAAAAGTTCAAAAAGGGTGTTGCCATACTGCCATTCATACCGTAATATACTACCTCGCTTGCGGAGCTCACGAAGCGGGCTCCAATGTGGAAGGTTGCTAAGACTCCAGGTCAAAGCAATTCCGAGGTATCAGACATCCTGAGCTTCTGCGAAGGAATCATGTAGATACACCCGGGAGCGTGCAAACGGTTGACACAGTTAATCGGATGACGTAAGATTCCACTGCTCGCGCGTTCGGGTTCTCACCGATCCGCAAGCAGGCAGCTTGATAAATGCACATGAATTAAGCAGCGAAACATGGGCGTGTGCCCGAGTGGTTAAAGGGGACGGGCTGTAAACCCGTTGACTCTGTCTACCTAGGTTCGAATCCTAGCGCGCCCACCATGATTGCCTGTTTAGCTCAGTCGGTAGAGCACTTCGTTGGTAACGAAGAGGTCACCAGTTCGAATCT
>DJEE01000142.1 GCA_002431805.1 Eggerthellaceae bacterium UBA5906 | reverse complement strand
GCTAGTCGCTAGTCGCTAGTCGCGGACGGGCTGTTCGGGCTCTTTGCCCGGGGCGCCTTTCAGGCCCTTGTACTTGCCCCACATGCGGTTGCCGTCGGCATCCCATATGCCAATACCGGAAACGGCGCACGCGATGGAGAACACCGGCACCAGGAAAATGAACCAGCAATACGGGATGTACTCCAGCCCGCAGCCCAGCGTTGCCATCACGAACAGTGTGGCCACGCCCCACGGCACCACCGGTGCGGAAAGGGTTGCGGCATCTTCCAAGCAGCGCGATAGCACGCGGCGGTCAACGCCTAATCGATCGTAGGCTTCCTCGAAGGTTTGCTGGGTTACGATGATGGAAACGGTCTGACCGCCGGCAGCCAGGAAGTTCACAACGTAGCTGTAAATAAGCGTCACCACAACCAGGGCGGTGCGGCCCTTGATAACCTTCAGCAGCACCTTCTGCGCGATAACGTCCAGGATGCCCGTGGCCTTGATGATGCCGCCCATGAGCGACGCCACCATAAACGTAACCAGCAAAATGGTCATGGACGAGATGCCGCCGCGCTTGAGCATGTTGATGACCAGGTCGTCGGCGTCGGTGTGCACGAAGTAGTCAGAGGCCGAAAAGCCGCCGTTTGCCGCGAAGTTCATGATGTCCACGAAGCTGATGCCCTGTGTTGCCATGGCGAACACCACCGACACCACAATAGTGATGCCAAAGCCCAAAAACGCCGGCACGCGCAGCGCGGAAACCACCAGCACCAGCAGCGCTGGGATAATCAGCCACGGCCCCATGTTGTAGTTGGCTTCAAGCGCGCCCATGATGGCGTTTTGCGTAGCGGGGTCGGCCGAGCCGCCACCCATGAAAATGCCCGCGATGGCGAACAGCACAACCGCAATCACCGCGGCGGGAACGGCGGTGTACAGCATGGAGTTGATGTGCGTGTACAGCGGCACGCGCGAAACGCCCGAGGCCAGGTTGGTGGTGTCGGACATGGGCGACATGCGGTCGCCGAACCATGCGCCGCACACGATGGCGCCGATAATCAACGGCATGGGAATCTCAGTGGTAGAGCCGATGCCCACGAACGCCACGCCCATGGTGGCAACGGAGCCGAACGACGTGCCCGTGAACTCCGAGGTCAGAAAGCAGGCGATGAACGCCAGCGGCACCAAAATGGCCGGCGATACCACCATCATGCCGTAGTACATCAGCGCAGGCACCGTGCCACCTGCAATCCAAATGCCAACCAGCATGCCAACCATGATTACGATCACGAACGTGGGGATGCAGTCCGCAACGGTTTTCAGCAGAACGCTTTGCGTTTCCTCCCACGGGATATGCAGCGCGAACGCAACCACGGTTGCCATGACGGTTGCCACGAACAGTGACATGGTGGTGTCCACATTCAAGTTGATGAGAATCACCAAAACGGCGATGATCGCCAGAAACGACACAACGGCAACGCCCACCCCGGGCTGCTTGCGTTGTGTTTTGGCTGTGTCTGCCATAGCCCTTCCTCTCTCGTCTTCTTTCCTTGACTTTGCTATTCCAAACGGGCCGGCGCACCGGCGCGCACAGCCCGTTTGTTCCCTTTTTTGCGCCCGCTATCGGGCCAAGTGCTTCTGCAAAAACGCCAGCGCCGAACTCATGCGCGCTTCGCGCCACTCCACCGACTTGAAGCGGTGCTCCGCGCCGGGTACCACTGTGTACGTGCAACGCTGCCCGAACAGCTGCTTGTAGCGCTCCGAGCAGGCGCAGCTGGCGGTGATGTCGGCGCTACCGTGCACGGTGTTCACCGGCCCGGTGTAGTTCGCTGCGGTGGCGAAGGGATCAAGCGTCAGGCAATCTTCGTAAAAGCCCACGCCCAGCTTCAGGCCCTCCACGTCGATGTAGCCTTTCTCGCGCACGTCCGAGGCGTCGATGCCACACAAGGTCATGTGGTTCTGCATGTTGTACACCACATCAGGTGCGGGGCAGAACATGCTAAGCGCGCGCACCTGGTCGGGGCACGTGCCCGCTACCATGGACGCCACGCAGCCGCCGAGCGACAAGCCGTGGATGGCCACGCGGTCCTTATCTACGAAGTCAAGGTCGCGTGCCCAGGCAAGGATGTCGATGCCGTCAGCCACCTCGCCGGAGATGGTCATGTCGAAGAAATCCCCGTCGCTCTCGCCGCTGCCGGCGAAATCGAAGCGCACGCTGGCAATGCCCGCGTCGGCTAAACGCCGCGACAGCTCCACATGCACGAAGTTGATCTCATCGCGATCGTCGCAAAAACCGTGGAACAGTACCACCATGGGAAGCCCTTCGGCGGTGCGAGTGGTCGCGGCGGCGCTGTCGGCGGGCGTGTGCAGCACGCCGCGCAGCACCTGCCCGCGCGAATTTACGATCTCAACCGGCTGTTCCATGGCTTATCCCTTGTACACGCGCGGCATGCGCTGCGCAAATCCGATGGCAATCTCGTGGTCGATCGAGCCAAGCTTCTCGGCCATTTCCGTGATGGTCACCTTGGCGTCGCCTTCGCCGCCTACGATGAGCACCTCATCGCCCACCTGCGGGTTTGCCGAAACGCCGTGCTCGTCGGGACGCGTATCCACCACGAACATGCACTGGTCCATGCAAATGTTGCCCACCTGGCGGCACGCGCGGCCGTTCCAAATGAAGTTCGTGTTGCTCGACAGGCCGCGGCGCAGGCCGTCGGCGTAGCCCACCGGCACGGTGCACACGCGCTCGTAGGGCGCGGGGTTGTAGTGCAGGCCGTAGCTCACGCCGTCACCAGGCTCGACGGTGCGCGTGTCGGTGATGCGCGCATGCACGGTCATGGCCGTTTGCAGGTCGGCTTTCTCGGCAACTTCGGGGCACGCCGGGAAGCCGTACAACGAGATGCCCAGGCGAACCATGTCGAAGTGCACCTGCGGGTAGCGCCAGATGGATGCGGAGTTGGCGGCGTGCACGATGCCGGGGTCGATGCCCGCGGCGCGCAGCGAATCGATGGCCTGCGTGAAGCGCGCAACCTGCGTTTCGAACTGGTCGGTGGCAGGGCAGTCGGCGGTTGCGAAATGCGTGAACGTGCCCGCCAGCTGCAAAGCTTCGCAGCCCTCAAGCGCGTGCTGGAAGTCCACCACTTCGTCCCAGCGCACGCCGATGCGGTTCATGCCCGTGTTCACGGCCATGTGATACGGCGCGGCAACGCCGGCGGCCTGCGCGGCGTCGTTGTAAGCGCGCGCGAAATCCACGTCGTACACGGCGGGCATCACGTGGTGCTCAAGCAGCGCCGGCGCGGTTTTTGCGGGTGGCTGCGAAATAATCATGAGCGGCGTGTCGGTGATGCCGGCGCGTCGCAGCGCGAACGCCTCGGGGGCGGTTGCTACGCCCAGGTAGCTGGCACCGGCTTCAATGGCCGCGCGGGCACATTCAACCGCGCCGTGACCGTAGCCGTCGGCCTTCACCACTGCCAGCAGCTTCGTGCCGGGCTTAAGCTGCGCGCGGGCGTCTTCCACGTTGTGGCGGATGGCGGCCAGGTCAATTTCCAGCCACGACCAGCGCTGCTCGTTTTCGGGGAGTTCTTCAGTCATGAAATCGCCTCTTTGCTCGTCATTACGGTTAAGAAAACAGTATAAACAGATAGACGAACTATGCACTAACTATTTAACATCGGCCGCTTGGATAAAGGCTGCGGGAATTTCGTTCCAACTTACAGCGAAAACGACGGTTTTTCGGCAGTTTGCGAAGAAGTTGGAACGCTTCTCGTCGAAATTGCGGGATGTTGGAACGCACGAGGGGCCTTGCGTTCGGTCGCTGCGGGCTTCAATTGCCGAGTTGCCAGCTATGCGATTTGCTGACCAGGCGAAACGCGCATGAGCCTTTCGTCTTGCCCTCAACGGCGCGGGGTGTGCGCCACGCCGCAGCTTGTCCGCGTTCCAATATCGCGACGTTTTGGCGGTTTCCGTTCCAACAACTCGTGAAGTTGCCGAAAACCGTCAATTTTGCTGCATGTTGGAAAGCGGGCAAGCTGCGGCGTCGGCCATCTTGCTTTCAGGCTCGCTCTCAGGCCTGATGACCGTATGTAGCCCGTCTTCGGAGAGATTTCTTGATGCTTCTTCAAATGGTCGTATGCGGGTGCTATTTTTCTACCGTTACGGTCCTTTAGAGAGGGAAGCGAATGGAAAAGGAAAAACAGGAGGCGGGCCAGGCTGGTGCGCAGCAGGTCGCGCCTGCGGCAGCGCCGGCCGCCTCGCAGGATGAGGCGTCCGCCGCTGCGGCAGGCGGCGGCGCGAAATCGCTTGGCGTGTTCTCGTTTGAAGGCGACATCTCGCTGGCGCAGGCTATCCCGCTAGGGTTGCAGCACGTGTTGGCCATGTTCGTGGGCAACTTAACGCCGCTGCTCATTGTCACGGGCGCGTGCGGCCTAGCCGGCGGCGAGTTCGCCGACGTGCAGCTGGCGCTTCTGCAAAACGCCATGTGGATCGCCGGCGTGGTCACGCTTGTGCAGCTGTTCGGCATCGGGCCTGTTGGCGGGCGTGTGCCCATCATCATGGGCACGTCGTCGGGCTTTATCGGCGTGTTCAATTCCGTGGCGGCTTCCATGGGCGGTGGCCTGGTGGCCTACGGCGCCATCATGGGCGCGTCCATCATCGGCGGCCTGTTCGAGGCCGTGCTGGGCTTTTTCCTCAAGCCCCTGCGTCGGTTTTTCCCGGCGGTGGTCACGGGCACTGTGGTGCTGTCCATCGGCCTGAGCCTCATCAGCGTGGGCGTGAACGCCTTCGGCGGCGGCAACACCGCCCCCGATTTCGGGTCGTTCGAGAACCTGTGCCTGGCGCTTGTCGTGCTCATTGTCATCTTGGCGGTCAAGCACGGCACTACCGGCTTTGTGAGCGCATCGTCCATTTTGGTGGGCATTGTGGTGGGCTATGTTGTGGCGGGCATCATGGGCCTGGTCCTGCCCACCACCGGCGTTGACGCTAACGGTGTGGAGTACACCAAGGCATGGGTGCTGAACTGGGATAAGGTTGCTGCCGCGTCGTGGTTTGCTGTGCCCGACCTTTTGCCGGTAGCTCCTGTGTTCGACATGCGCGCCATCGCGCCGGTGCTCGTGATGTTCGTCGTCACGGCTGTGGAAACCGTCGGCGACATCTCCGGCGTCACGCAGGGCGGCATGAACCGCGAGGCCACCGACAAGGAGCTTTCCGGCGGCGTGGTGTGCGACGGCGTGGGTTCTTCGTTCGCCGCGCTGTTCGGTGTGCTGCCCAACACGTCGTTTAGCCAAAACGTTGGCCTGGTGGGCATGACGAAGATGGTCAACCGCAAGGCGCTGGCCTGCGGCGCTATCTTCCTGATTCTGTGTGGCCTGTGCCCGAAGCTGGGTGCGGTGGTGTCCATCATGCCGCAGTCGGTGCTTGGCGGTGCGGCGGTCATCATGTTCGCTTCCATCGTGATGAGCGGAATCCAGCTGATCACCCGCGAGCCTTTGACCCCGCGAAACTTGAGCATCGTGTCGGTAGCGCTGGGCCTGGGCTACGGCATCGGCGCCAACCCGGCCGTGTTGGCAGGCGCCCCGCAGATGGTCAGCCTCATCTTCGGCGGCTCGGGCATTGTTGCCGCCGCGGCGGTAGCCATCCTGCTCAACATCGTGCTGCCTAAGGACAAGGAAACGCCCCAGAAAAGCGACAACGCCTAGTGCCGGCATTGCGCGTTGTGGCAAGGAAAGACGTTGCAAGGTAGCTTGAGCAAAACCGAATGTCCCCGTTCTTGAGTGCAAGAGCGGGGGCATTTTTTTTGCGCGAGCCGGTTTTGCCGCCGCGCCAACCAGCGTAATGTCGCGAACTCGCGCGTGTTTGCGTTTTAACGCGGGAGTGCGGAGTAGCAAACGAAAATGCAATTGCATTTTGCCTGGTCAGAAGCTTGACGTTATTCTCGCTTGTCGGGCCGTTTGCAACAAAACGCAAACACGAGCGAGTTCGCGACACAAGGGCGCGTTTAGCGGTGAGCGCTTGGTGCGTTGCCTGTGCCTGGGCAGGGCAGGTTTCGAACGATTCCCGATGGGGCTTGCCTTATCGGCAACTGTTGAGGTGCTGCTGCAGTATGCGCAGGTCGTCGGGGGTGTCTACGTCGAATAACTCCCAGGTGCTGGCAACCTCTATGCAGTGCACGCGGTCTTGGTGCGCGCGGGCAACATAGCCGCCGCCTTTCCCGGCGGGCAAGCGCAGCAGCTCGTCGAAGGTCCATGCGGGGAAGAGCACCGGTGCTCCCGGCGTGCCTGCGAAGTTGGTGCGCCAGATGGC
>DJEE01000013.1:156-8509 GCA_002431805.1 Eggerthellaceae bacterium UBA5906 | reverse complement strand
ACCTGCTCGGGCTCACCCTTGCGCAGCAGGCCGTGGTTGATGAACACGCAGGTCATCTGCTTGCCTACGGCACGCGCGCCTAATGCGGCCACAACCGAGGAGTCCACGCCGCCGGACAGCGCCAAGATAACGCGGTCGGAGCCAACCTTTTCGCGGAAGTCGGCCGTCATGGTTTCCACCAGATTGTCCATAGTCCAGTTCGCCTCAAGGCCGCAGATGTTGAACAGGAAGTTCTTGAGCATCTGCTGGCCGTACTCGGTGTGCTTGACCTCAGGGTGGAACTGCGTGGTGTAAATCTTGCGCTCGGGGCACTCAAGCGCGGCAACGGGGCACACGTCGGTGGAGGCCACCACGGTGAAGCCCTCGGGCACGTCTTTAACGGCGTCGAAGTGGCTCATCCACACGGTTTGGTCCGCCGGCGTGCCCTCGAACAGCGCACCGCCTGCAACGTGCAGCTCGGCCGGGCCATATTCACCCACCTCGGGGTGGAACACCGAGCCGCCGAGCGTAACTGACGTGATCTGATGGCCATAGCAAAAGCCCAGGATGGGCACGCCCAGCTCGTAGATAGCGGGATCGACGCGCGGTGCGTCCTCGGCGTTGACCGACGCCGGGCCACCGGACAGGATGATGGCGGAAGGCGCCAGCTCGCGCACCTCGTCGGCCGTGATGTCGCACGGAACAATCTCCGAGTATACGTGCAGGTCACGCACGCGGCGGGCAATCAGCTGCCCGTATTGTGCGCCGAAGTCGAACACGAGGACTTTCTGGCTGGTTGAAGGGGACGATGCGGTGCTCACAAGCAGCTCCTTTACGGTTTTTCGTATCGCGTGCGCCCGCTGCGGCGGCGGCAGGCGGCTTTTACCATTTCGCGTATGCGCTCATCTTACACGAAACCGCCGGTCACGTGCGCATCCGCCGCGTATCTCCAAACACAACGCTATGCCGTCGTCCGCGGCCGCGCACGCAGCCGGCCACGGCCGGGCCCGCAAAACCGCCCAAAAGCAGCGGGCGCGGTCAAGTGCGCTGGTCGCATTGCGCGTGGCGCGGCTCGCAACCACGCACCTGACGTTTGCTCAGGAAACATCAAGAGCAGGTAAAAACTTCGTGCGTCCGCTCTGGTTTCGGGGCAAAACGGCCCGCTTTGCCCTGTCTGCCCGTGGCTGCGCTCGTAGAATGCCGAATTCGTATAAGCGCGCGGGAAGGCGTGCCGTTGCGGCGGCTACGGCGTCGCGCAAACGGAAGTGGAAGGCGGC
Organism: Eggerthellaceae bacterium UBA5906; assembly: GCA_002431805.1. Taxonomy (GTDB): domain Bacteria; phylum Actinomycetota; class Coriobacteriia; order Coriobacteriales; family Eggerthellaceae; genus Senegalimassilia. The sequence continues at coordinate 7,253 of DJEE01000013.1, read as the reverse complement.
TCATGATCATCGAAGCGTTAAAATCCCTGCTCCTTGGCATTGTCGAGGGCGTTACCGAATGGCTGCCTATTTCCTCAACAGGCCATATGGTCATCGTGGACGACTTCGTCGAGCTGCAGGTGTCGCCCGAGTTCTTGGCGCTGTTTTTGGTGGTCATCCAAATTGGTGCCATCTTGGCGGTGCTCACGCTGTATTTTCATAAGCTCAACCCTCTAAGCCCGCGCAAAACCGCAGGTGAAAAGCGCGCAACGTGGAGGCTGTGGGGCATGGTTGCCATCGGCTGCATCCCAGCGGCCATCATCGGCATCCTGTTCGACGACTGGGTAAACGCGCACTTCTACAACAAGGTTACCGTTGCCGCAATGCTCATCTTATATGGTGTGGTGTTCATCGTCATGGAGCGTCGCAACCGCACGCGCCTGGCCCGCGCCCGTGTGGCGTGTGCTCGCGCAATCGAGCGGCCCGCCATGCCGCGTGGCCGTCATGCCCGCATGCAGCCGGTGCCCGCCGCGGCCGCCGCATCGCCCGCAGAATTAGATGCCGCCGCCGAGCGCCGCATCTTCCGCATCACCGACGTCGACGCCATCGATTGGAAAACGGCCCTGAAAATCGGCTGTTTCCAAGTGCTTGCCATCGTCCCGGGCACCTCACGCTCCGGTGCTACCATCATCGGCGGCATGCTGTGCGGCTGCAACCGAACCGCGGCTACCGAGTTCACGTTTTTCCTGGCCATCCCCATCATGTTCGGTTGGGGCCTGGTGAAATGCCTGAAGTTTTTCGCCGCTGGCCTGGTTATGACCACCATCGAGGTTGTGGTGCTGGTCATCGGCGTGGTTTCCGCGTTTGTAATGTCGGTGGTATCCATCAAATTCCTGATGGGTTACATCAAGAAAAACGACTTCACCGCGTTTGGCTGGTACCGCATTATCGTGGGCATTGTGGTGCTGGGCATCTTCGCACTGCAGGTTACGGGCGTACTGGCGTAACGCGCTGCCTTCTTCGAGCTGTTTTCCGCAGGGGGGACAGCCTCCGTGCACGGTTTTCAGTGGGTATTTCCCGGTATGTTGCCTAAAGCCCCTGGTGCGCAATTCGCTAACGCCCGTTATTGCCTGCAAAACCATACACGGAAGCGCCCCTCCCGTGAAGCGCTTCGTGCCAGGTGCCGATTTTCTTGTGCGTGCCGGGTTTTTGCTGGTAAAGTACAGCGCCGCGCATGTGCTTGGCGTCTACCGCCTGCCTGCGCGTATTCCCGCATCGCACAGAAAGGCGCTTCGTGTTCGCACAGCTCGGCAATATTTTCACGCAGATGGTTATTTTGTTCGCCGCCATTGGCGTGGGCTATCTTTGCAAGAAAGTTCACGTCATGGATGCCGAGCTGGACAAAAAGCTTTCGAACCTGGTGCTTTCGGCCACGTTGCCCGCGCTCATTTTGGCCTCGGTGCTTAATGCCGACACGTTGCCTGACCCGCTGCTTGTGGGCGAGATTTTGGCGCTTTCCGTGCTCAGTTTCGCCATCCTCATTCCGCTTGCGTTCGCCATCGCGTTTGCCCTGCGCGTACCCGACGGTTGCCGCGGCGTGTACCGTTTCATGCTGATTTTCGGCAACACCGGTTTTATCGGCTACCCGGTGCTCACGGCCATCTTCGGCGCGCAAACCGTTATTTACGCCGTTATCTACAACATCACGTTCAACATGCTGGTGTTCACGCTGGGCGCGTGGCTTATCGCGTCTGATAACGAGTACGGCGTGAAAGTGCGCATGAACTGGCGCGATTTCGTAACGCCCTGCAACGTGGCAACGCTGCTCACGCTGGTGCTGGCGCTTGCCGGCGTGCACGCAGTACCTGTGGCGGGCGAGGCGCTGTCGACTATCGGCAACTTCACCACGCCGGCCACGCTGCTTATTGTGGGGTCATCGCTGGCAAACTTGCCCGCCGCCGGCCTTTTGGGCACGCCGCGCTTGTGGGCAGCCTGCGTCATCCGCATGGCTGTGGTGCCGCTAGCTATTTTCGCCGTTATGCAGCTGTTCGCGCACGATGTGCTGCTGTCGGTGCTGGTTGTGCTTGCCGCCATGCCCGTTGCCACCAACGGCACCATGCTGTGCTACCAATACCACGGCGACGCCAAAACCATGGCGCAGGGCACGTTCATCACCACGGTGCTGTCGCTTGCAACCATCCCGCTGCTGGCAACCTTCGTCAGCATGCTGTAAGGTACCGCCGCCGCTCGCAAAAGTTCACCCACATTTCTGCCCGGTTTTCCCCAGTCGCCGACCTCATTTGTTATTATTGGTGCCACACGAGGGTCGCTTTCGCTCACGCGGCGCCCGCCTGGTACTCGGCGGTGCGCGCGGCCGTTGTTCGTTACCGATGCAAGTATGGAAGGAAAAGCCGATGTCTGATCAGAACAGCTCGTTCGAGCAGATCCAGGAACATCGTGCCAAGATCGACGAAATCGACCGTCAGATCGTCGCGCTGCTGAACAAGCGCGCCGGTCATTCGCTGGTCATTCGCGGCCTGAAGCCCGGTGCGCGTATGGGTCTGTACGACCCGAAGCGCGAGGAGGAAATTTTCGAGAAGGTGGACAGCTTCAACGAAGGGCCGCTGTATAACGACAACCTCCGCGAGATTTACAGCACTATCCTGAAGGTCATGAAGGAGACTCCGTCGGCATGAGTGAACAGCATATCGAAACCCAGCTGCCCGATTACGGCACCCGCACCGACGAGATCACCATCTACGCCGGCCCTTGTTCGGTAGAAAGCGAAGAGCAGTTCTTCGAAGTGGCCGAATGCATCCATGACCTGGGCCTTACGTGGATTCGCGGCGGCGCATACAAGCCGCGCACCAACCCGCACAGCTTCCAGGGTCTCGGCGAAGAAGCGCTTAAAATCATGAAGGCCGGCGGCGAGAAGTACGGCCTGAAAACGCTTACGGAGGTTATGGACTCCGAGCACTGCGAGCTGGTGCACTCCTACGTGGACGGCCTGCAGGTGGGCGCGCGCAACTTCCAGAACTTCAGCCTGCTGAAAAACATCGGCAAGGTTACGAAGGACTCGCACAAGATGGTGCTGTTCAAGCGCGGTTTTGCGGGCACTATCGCCGAGTGGTTGGCTGCAACCGACTACATCACCATGGAAGGCAACGACAACGTGGTGCTGTGCGAGCGCGGCCTGCGCACGTTCGAAACGGCCACGCGCTTCACGCTGGACATTTCGGCGGTGCCGGTTATCCACAAGCAAAGTCTGCTGCCCATCTGCGTGGACGTGTCGCACCCGGCCGGCGTGCGCGACCTGGTTCCCAGCCTGGCGCGCGCTGCGGTTGCCGTGGGCGCCGACTCCATCATGATCGAGGTGCATCCCAACCCGCCGGCGGCTCTGTCCGACGGCCCTCAGCAGCTGACCCCCGCGCAGTTCCGCGTGCTGGTGGAAGAGCTGCGTGAAATTGCCGCTGTGTTCGGCAAGAAAATCGTCTAGCAATCGGCTTGACGCTGCAATAGGGAAGGCGAATCGGGAAACCGGTTCGCCTTCTTTTTGGTTTCGTTGGCCTGCCGGCCGGCGAATTGACTCGACGCCGTGGGGCTCTGTGGCACGCTTTCCTCGACTTCAGCTTCACGAGCATGGCCCAAAGGCCAATGCATGCCTGTTCGTTTTATCTGAATACGACGCGCTGCAGGGTTCCTCGCTGACTTTGGTGGCATCCTGGGTCGTTCGGTGAGTCAATGCCTTCGCATCGTTTTGACTCACTAACTTTTGCCGTGCGGGCTTGCTCGCAGCGAGCCGACGTCTTCACGGTGCTTTGATTCCCTAGCCGTTGGTGCGCTTGCCGTAGGAGATGGCTCGCGCGGGGCAGGCGCGCATACAGCCTAAGCACATCAAGCATGTTGTGTTTGGCCAGGTAGGGCGGCCATCCGCAAGCACGATGGCGTTGGCCGGGCAGGCACGCTCGCAACGGCCGCACCCAACGCAGGCGTCGCTTACGGCGAAGTTTCCGCAGGCCAGCACGCGGTCAAGGGCAACGCGACCCATTAGGCCGTCGGTGCTGCTAGCCTTTTTCCACGTGCCCATGCCCACCTCCTTCGTCTCATCGCGCGTGAAGCAATTTCCCCCGCTATGGTATCGCAAATGAGAAAAAACACATCAGAGGTGATTTTTCTCATTTGCCCGTAAAATCGAACACTATCTGGCCATGCTGTGCACGCGCCGCGTGCTGCGTGAACCCCTGCCGCGAAAGCGGTACAATCTTGCGTTGCCCTTCCTGGGCGCACAACGCATCATCACCTAAAATCGCCGCCTGGCCGCACCAGCGCGCAGCTGCCTCTTGCAAGCAAACCGCGCACCTGTCGGGCGGATATATCGCGAAGGAACCACACATGCCCGTCGACATCACCACGCTCAACGGCCCGCAGCGCGCCGCCGTTGAATGCACCGAAGGCCCGCTTTTGGTATTGGCGGGCGCTGGATCAGGCAAAACGCGCGTGCTTACCTACCGCATCGCGCACATCCTGGAAGACTTGAACGTGGCGCCGTGGGAAATCTTGGCCATCACGTTCACGAACAAGGCCGCTGCCGAAATGCGCGAACGCTTGCAAGGCTTGGTGGGTCCGCGCAGCCGCGGCATGTGGGTGTCAACGTTTCACAGCATGTGCGTGCGCATCCTGCGCGCCGACGCCGAGCGCCTGGGCTTCTCCAAAAGCTTCACCATCTACGACACCGACGACCAAAAGCGCCTGTACAAGGAAATCATGGCCGAGCTGGACATCGACCCGAAGCGTTTCCCGGTAAATGCCCTGATGAACCGCATTTCCACGGCGAAAAACGAGCTGAAAGCGCCCGCCGTGTTCGCCAAGGAGGCAAACGACCCGGTGGGCAAGGTGGCCGCGCGCGTGTACGAGCGCTTGCAGGAACGCCTCAAGCAGGCCAACGCGTTTGATTTCGACGACCTGCTTTTGTATGCGTACCTGCTGTTGAAAAACCACCCCGATGTGCTGGAGGCCTACCAGTTGCGTTTCCGCTACATCATGGTGGACGAGTATCAGGACACCAACCACGCGCAGTACGAGATTACGCGCCTGCTTGCCGCGCAGCACGGCAACATCATGGTGGTGGGCGACGACGACCAGTCCATTTACAGCTGGCGCGGCGCTGACATCCGCAACATCCTGGAGTTCGAGAAGGACTACCCGGCGTGCACCACGGTGAAGCTGGAGCAGAATTACCGCAGCGTGGGCAACGTGCTGGCCGCGGCTAACGCCGTTATCGCCAACAACCAGCACCGCAAGGTGAAAAAGCTGTTCACCGACCAGGAAGACGGCGAGAAAATTCACGTGTACATGGCCTCCGACGAGCGTGACGAGGGCCGCTGGATTGCCGGCGAGATAGAGAAGCAGCGTCAGAAGGGCTTGAGCTACAACCAGGTGGCGGTGTTTTACCGCACCAACGCCCAGTCGCGCATGCTTGAAGATATGCTGCTGCGCGCCGGCGTGCCGTATCGCATCGTGGGTGGCACGCGCTTTTTCGACCGCGCGGAAATCCGCGACGTCATGGCTTACCTCACGCTGGTCATCAACCCTGCCGACGACATCGCGGCCAAGCGCGTCATCAACACGCCGCGCCGCGGCATCGGCAAGTCCACGGTGGAGCGCATCGAGCAGTTCGCGCGCGAGATGGACATGACGTTCATGGAGGGCGCCGAGTTGGTGGTGGCCGACCCCGAGGTGCGCGCCGCCACGCGCCGCAGCGTGGGCGAGTTCGTGCAAATCGTGAAGGACGCGCAGTCGTACTCGGGCGATCTGCGCAAGTGCATCGAGACCGTTATCGACAAGTCGGGCCTGATCAGCGCGTTGCAAGCTGAAAATACCGATGAGGCGCGCGGGCGCGTGGAAAACATCCAAGAGTTTTTGTCGGTAGTAGACGAGTTTGTGGACACGCACGATGAGGAAGACGCCGACTATGCGGCCCCCGTGGCAGGCGGGCAAGGCGAGGCCGAGGCCGAACCCGTGCGCGTGCTGCGCGGCGATTCGCTGGCCGACTTCCTGGAGTGGGTGCGCCTGCGTACCGACCTGGACACCATGGACGACGACGGCCAGGCCGTCACCATGATGACGGTGCACGCCTCTAAGGGCCTGGAGTTCGATTGCGTGTTCGTGGCGGGCATGGAGGAAACGCTGTTCCCGCACATGAACAGCGTCGGCGACGCCGCCGGCATCGAGGAGGAGCGCCGCCTGGCTTACGTGGCCATCACGCGCGCCCGCAAGGTGCTGTACCTCACGTGTGCCTACACGCGCCAGATTTTCGGTCAAACGCAGTCCAACCCCGTGTCGCGTTTCATCCACGAGATCCCATCCGAGCTGCGCCAAACCATGGGCGTGGGCAGCCAGGGCTTCTCGGGCACCGGCTGGGAGAAGCGCGGCAGCCGCAAGGGCATCTCGGGCAGCGGCGTGGAGGCCGGCGGTGGCCGCGTGTTCGGTCGTTCAAGCGCCAGCATGCCCGGTGGGCGTTCCGACCGTGAACGCCGCGAAGCGCGCACGGGACGCGTAGGTGCCAGCCGCGCGGTGTCGGGTACCTACGTGCGCCCGGGTGCGGAAAAGAAGGCAGCAGCCAAGATGACCTTCGCTGCCGGCGACATGGTGGACCATAAAACCTTCGGCCGCGGCAAAGTGGTGAAGGTGGACGGCGATACTCTCCACGTCCGCTTCGCCAAGTCCGGCCAAACGAAAAAGCTCCTGAAAGACTACGCCCCCATCGTGAAAATCAACCAGTAAAGGTGCCATAAGCTTCGCTAAAGCTCCGGACTATTACCTTGTATGTAACTGAAAAGCGCCCTTCGAACCAACAAGGGTTCGAAGGGCGCTGCTTACTTCCCGCACATGTGGCTTTCACACCAGGCGCAGGCATCGGGGGTTGCGGCAAGGCCGCCTAAGGCGCTTTCGCGCAGCTCGAAGGGAAGGCTGCGGCCTACCTTGTACATGGCTTCCACCGTTTGGTCGAAGCCTACCAGGTTGCCCACGCCCGCATGCGTAATCTGCGCGCTTACCAGCGCCGTTGCCGCGCCCGAGGCGTTGCGCTTCTGGCATGGCACCTCCACCAGGCCCGCCAC
>DJEE01000013.1:0-124 GCA_002431805.1 Eggerthellaceae bacterium UBA5906 | reverse complement strand
CCACCGGGTCGCACACCAGCCCCATCATGTTCGTCAGCGCGTTGCTTGCGGCGTTCAGGCACTGCTCGGGCGTGCCTCCCTCAAGCTCCACGCAGGCCGCTGCCGCCATGGCCGCCGCCGAGCC
>DJEE01000101.1 GCA_002431805.1 Eggerthellaceae bacterium UBA5906 | reverse complement strand
ATGCGCTTCTACGACGTGGATTCAGGCGCCATTCGCATCGGCGGTACCGACGTGCGCGACTTTTCCCGCACCGACGTGCGCAACCAGTTCGGCATGGTGCTGCAGGACACGTGGCTGTTCAACGGCACGGTGCGCGACAACATTGCCTACGGCAAGCTTGACGCCACCGACGAGGAAGTGGAGGCCGCCGCGCGCGCCGCGTACGTACACCACTTCATCACCACGCTGCCGCAGGGCTACAACACCATCATTAACGAGGACGCTTCCAACATCAGCGCAGGTCAGCGTCAGCTGCTTACCATCGCGCGCGCCATTTTGGCAAACCGCCGCATGCTGATTTTGGACGAGGCAACCTCAAGCGTGGACACGCGCACTGAAGAGCGCATCCAGGCAGCCATGGATAACCTGATGGCGGGCCGCACGTCGTTTGTGATTGCACATCGGCTGTCCACCATCAAAAACGCCGACCTTATCCTTGTATTACAGCACGGTGACATTGTGGAGCAGGGCACACACGAGGAGCTGCTTTCGCTTGGCGGTGCGTACGCGGAACTGTATAATTCACAGTTCGAAGACGACAACGCAGAAGACGAGTAGCGCACCTGTTGCACCGCCCGGCTTCGCAAGGAACGAAGGCGTGTGCACATGACCGCACAAACAGGTTCGCAGGATACGACAAGCCGCAACGGGGAAGGCCCGGTGCGGCTTGTTGCGTTTGATTTCGACGGCACGGCGCTTAACGGCAACTCGCCGGTTATCCTGGTGAAGTTTCTGGCGAAGCGGCGCATGCTCAATCCGTCGGTGGTGGCGCGCATAGGCTTGTGGGGCGCGGCGTACAAGCTGCGCTTGCCGCAGAACGAGGCGTGGGTGCGCGGGCTGGTGTTCCGCGCGTTTGCGGGGCGCCCGCGTAAAGAGGTTGACCAGTTCCTGTACGATTTCTACGACGAATGCGTGGGCCCGCGCGTGCGCCAGCAGGCGCGGCAGGCCATGCAACAGTGGCACGCCAAAGGCGCGAAGGTGGTGTGCGTGTCGGCCACGTTCGAGCCCATTGTGGTACGTGCCATGCGCGATTTGCCGTTCGACTACCAGCTTTCCACGCGCATGAAGGTTAACCCCGACGGCACGTATGCCTGCGAGGTGGAAGGAACGCCGGTTGAGGGCGACCAGAAGATGATCGAGCTGCGCCGGTTTGCCAACGCGAAGTGGGGCGTAGGCGGCTGGCAGCTAGAAGCCGCGTACGGCGACCACCACTCCGACCGCGCCATGCTCGGCGCTGCCAAGCACGCCTACGCCGTCTGCCCCGACCGCCCGCTGTCCCGCACCGCCCGCGAACGCGGCTACACCGTGCTGGAGTGGTAAACAGGCGAGTCAAAAAACCGGGCTGTTTTGACTCATGAACTTTCGACGGTGCTGCCCCCGCTGTAGCTTCTAGCTACAAAACTCCTGCATTATTTCGACTCGGGGGGCTATATCGTCGACTAGATCGTCGGCAATATAAGGCGTTGAGTCGAACACGTTGCCGCATGCGCCCGATCCTGCTTTCGAGATTGCATTAAGGATATTGTCCGCAATTGGCTTCATTATTGCGCGAAGCGCGCGGGGCGCAATGCCAAGCTGTTTTGCAAGGTCAAGGAACGTTTCGGGCTTGATGCCGTCAATGTCGCGTTCCTTTCCGAACGACATTGCCATTTCCCTGCTGAACCTTGGGAATATTGTTGTGCATACAAAGTCATAAGCAGGGGATAGTCGTACGCAGCACATTCCGTTTCGGCTGTTCTCGATGAGAACCGAGTAGTTTTTCAGGTGCGCATCGCAGTCTCCAATGGCGTATGCGAAGCACAGTTGCTTTGCAATCGAGGCTATGTCTTTTGCGGGTTGTATGCTGTTTCGCTTCAAGAACTGCGCCATTGCCGTAATGGTGCTGCCATCAAGTTCTGAATATTTTGAAGCAGGCAGAATGCCGAAAGCCTGCGCCATATCTTCTTGATGAAGCCTGTTTACAGTAAACGGAGCATTGGTTGAAGCTTTACGATCAAACCGCTTTACGACAAGAACGGGCTTTCGGGCATCGATCAAATCTACTTCAGCGGCTTGAATACCGCAAGCCATCGCCGCTTTCATGCAAAGAAATTCGATTTCGGGAATATCGCGAATATGGCTTGTTTTGAGGATGTGCGTAGTGGCAGCAAACCCTACAGGTTTCAGCCATCCTTCGTTCATGGGCTTAGGCGAAAGGTGCGCCAGCCCTGTTTTGTTCTGGGTCCCAGCAAGCGAAAGCCTGGATGCTGCGTTTTGCTCGAATATGCGCGGTGCCTCCGAGAAAAGCGAAAGGACGTCGTTGAAAGCCATGGGCTGATAAGACCCATTGACGTTACTGTGGGGGTTGGCGGTGATAACTACATCCCCAATGCATTCTTTCCCGCAGGCTTCGAGTAGCGCTAAATAATCGTCTTCTGGTAACGATAACTGGCTTGCAAGTTGCGAACGCGCAGGACCCTCTGCCAAAAGTCCCTCAAAAAATGGGCGAAACTCCTGTTCGGGAAAGGGGTTTGGTTGGAGCGGAAGCGACGCAGATAGGGGTGTCGAGGAAGGTGATGCCAGGTAAGAGGCATGGTAGGAGAAGGCGTATCCGCGCGCTTTGCTGCCTGAGATGGTGCCGACAAGCGTGGCGTCGAACAGTTGAAGCTTCAGTACATAAAGCGTGTTCACGAGCTTCTCCTTTCGGCGTATACATCGATGCCGAGCATGGTTAAAACTTGAAATGCCTTACCGATTTCGGCGGTTTCCTTGCCGTTTTCAAGATTGCTTAGAAAGGTGAGACCTACCCCGCATAAACCGGCAAGTTCAGTTTGCGTGAAGCCTTGGCGCTTGCGCTCTTTCTTAATGATGCGTCCAAAATCCGAAACAGTGAGAATTAGTTGCATAGAAAGCCAATCAAATTTATGCGTACGCGGAAATTTACTTGCGATAAGAGTAATTTATGCGTACGCATTAATCAATAGGGGAAGTGAGAAAATTTATACGAACGCATAAAATACTGCAGCGTGTTGACTAATGTGCGCAGAAGGATGGCATGAAGCATATTTCGTAGCGCCGAGCGTAAGTCCGACCTATATTGGAAGGCTGGCGAAGTCTGCGCCGCAAATTTAGTTTTGCATGCTATAGAGAATCACAAAAGTTTCAAATGCGGTGTTTCCCCAGTTCAGCAGCGTAAATGTAGGTTGCAAAAATGTACACTTTTT
>DJEE01000172.1:1166-5013 GCA_002431805.1 Eggerthellaceae bacterium UBA5906 | reverse complement strand
CCTTCGCATCGTTTTGACTCACTAACTTTTCGCCGCAAGCATCGACTCGTCCGCCCCGTACCGGGACAGCGCACCCGGTGCGCTGTCCCGGTACGCTGTCTCAGTTGGCAACATTAGCGCGTCCTGGCGAGCAAAACGCTCTCGAGCGCCATCATAAATCGTTATGATTTCTGGTTGCCCGGTTTCTTGTACTAGTTACTTGACCTGCGGTTATGAGTGTTGCAACCGTACGTGTGCCTAAAACGTCAGCGCACCCTCTTGACGTTGCCGCGTCGCAGTGGCCATACTATAGGCATCAAACGGATTGCACAAAGCGAAGCTGGGGGGCTTGGCGCAGAGGGCTTCATCTGAGAAAAGATGGAGGCCGAACACATGAGTGCACCGATCGTTCCCATCAAGCCGTGTGCGGACACTACCGCTGCCGGACTGGAACAATTCTTCTCCGAACTGAACATGGGCGGGTACCACCGCATAGCCATCACATGCGGGCAGCGTGACGATTTGACGCACGCGTTTTTGATGCTTGCGAACGGCCTTGCCCGCAGGCACCGTCCCGTAGCGCTCGTCTGCGCCGATGCCGTTGCGGCTGCTCGCTATCGCGCCGCCATCGCCGCTGACGCTGCGCGCATCGAACCCGAGTTCGATGCGCTTGACGAGGGCCGCGTGACCACCGCCATGCAAATTGCGCTCAACGTGTTTTCCGACGAGCGCGTTTGCCGCGCCACACGCCGCCAAGGACGTGTGCTCGACGGCAACGAGATGGACGTGCTGATGGAGGACATCAAGGTCAGCGGCGTGAAGCCGGGCCGTTTGCGCGAGATGCTCAAGTTCTTCTACAAGTCCATGGCCGACTGCTCCGCCGAGGAAGATGGCTGGCTGGAAACGGGTGAGGAAAAGAAGGTTTTCTCTATTCTGGAGGAGAACCTGGAAGCGCGCCGCGCCATGCTGCCTGCCGAAGTGTTCGGACTGGCGTATCGCGGCATGATGGACGGCGACGTTGGTCGTCGCCCGCTGCTGGTGCTGTGCGACGACTGGAGTGGGCTTTCCAAGTCCGCCCAACGCTTCATCGAGCTGATGGCCACCGAGGGCCTGGTGGTTGCCGGCAGCACGTGCGGCGTCTCGAGCGCCGACGAGCCGTATCCCAACCCCGAGGGTTTCGCCGCGTTCGCACGCAGGCCGAACATGTCGAAGGTCACCATCGAGGGTGCGTCCACCCTGCCGCAGGTGCAGTGGAGCTGCGAGCGCACACCGGTTGCCGAAGCGAAAGCAGTTGCCGAACGGGTGAAACAGCTTATCGCGGAGGGAATGGCGCCGGAGCACATCCTTTTGGCCGTACCGAATGGCACATGGTGTTCGGGCGTGTCGTCGCAGCTTGAGGTCGCGGGCGTAAAAACGTGCGTGGATCGGGAGGCTGGCAAAGTGAAGGGCGACCCGCGTTACCCGGAGTCCGCCGCAAGCATCAAAGCCGCCGCGCTCGACAAGCTGCGCGTAAACCCTGCCGATATGACGGCGCTACGCACGGTCATGGGAGCAGGCGATTGGCTGTTGCGCTCTGATGCGTTCTTGGGTGTGCTGGCCTATGCACGTGAACAGGAGCTGACGGTGCCACAGGCCATCAAACGACTGCGCAGCCAAGATGTCGACAATCGCGACATCGATATCTTCCGCAAGTTCGATGCACCGCTCGATGAGCTAGACGCTTTGGGCATTCCTGCAGTTGAGGCGCTTTGCAAGCAAGGCCAGAGCGTGCCGCCCGCACCGACGAGCGCCGCGGCGCCCGCCTCGCAGGCCTATCAAGCTGGCTGCGTGACCGTGGCCCCGTACAACCGCTGCCGCGGGCATCGCGCCGACGCCGTGTTCGTCATGGGCGTGGTAAACGGCTTGCTGCCCGCCGCCGACGCGATCGACGACGGCAAGTTCACCATCGACCATCGTCGCAGTGCGCTGGCGCGTGAAAGCAGCCTGTTCAGCATGCTGTGCGGGATGTCCACGTCGGGCACCGTGTTCGTTAGCCGCTTCGAATGCGACGATTACAAGTCCGCAACGTTGCAGAACGTGCAGGTGGCGCGCGTGTTCGCGCAAGGAGATGCGCGCTGGGCACGCGTCGAGCCGAGCGTGTTCGCCCCCGACGGCACGCCGCTGCCCGATGTGGTGGCCAATTCCGCCATCCCCGCAACCCAAAAAGTGGCCGACAGCGTGCAATAAGCTGATGCCGCCGCACGTCACGCACCGAAACGTGCGCGAAGTGCGTAGGTTGAACAGAAGGCGCGGGCCGAACAAGCACTCTGCAAGCCGATATTCGACCATTTTTCGCCTTTCGTGCAGTTTACCTACGCACTTCGCGATGGTTTTCCCGTTTGAAAGGAGCCCCACATGGCTGACAACAACGAGTCTTTCGTAATCGAAGACGATTTCGACCCTTTGGCCGAAATCGACCTGGAGGAGTTCGACCAGGACGGCGACGCCGACTACATGGCGCCTATTCCCGACGCCGACAAATCCGTGGTGCCGCCGAAGGTGGAGCTGCCGCCCGAACAGCGCATCGAGAAGCTGATAGCCGGCATGCCCGGTCAGATGCACCGCCTGCTTGCCGCCGTGGAAGCATGCCTCGAGCCGCAAACGCTCGAGGAAGCGTCCGAGCACGTTGACGCGGCGTATCCGCAAGGCGCAAGCGTGTTCGAGGCAACGCAGATCGTGCTGTTGATGGAACGCGCCGGGGCACTCGAGAAGATCGAGCCGGAAGCAGAGGCGGGATCCGAAACCGAGCGAGCGGCGGGCGAGACGACGAATGCGCAGGGCGCCGCTGCAGCGGCGCAAACGCAAGCGGGCGAGAACGAGCCCGGATACGTGGAAGTCGAGCCGGCTGCTCCCGCAACATACGTGGCAACTCCCGCCGGCTTAAAGGCTTACGAAGCGCGCACAGGTGCGAAGGTGGTGCTGGACCTGGTAGCCGAGGCGCCGCAGTACATCCCCATCTACCAGCGCATTCTCGAGATGTGCAGCGTGGAAGGCGGCTCGCCTGTGGCTCCGCTGAACAAGGCCGTCGACAGCGATCCGCTTGTGCAGGAGCCGCGCCTGTTCTGCACGCATTTTCTGAACAAGTTGGAATGCGCGGGCGGGCTGGTGTGGCGCGATGCGTGGCATATCACGCAAGCAGGCCGCGACGCGCTTGCGTCCGACCTGTTCGCGAAATAGGGGTTCATCATGGGAAACGAGGGAATCATGAACGAAAAACAAACCGCCGCGGTTGAGAACGCCGCCGCCGAGCAACATGCCGCCTTCGCCGATGCGCTGCGCGGGCGCGCGGCAACCTACGCGATGCTCTCGCGCCTGTTCCGCACCGAGGTCGACCAAAAGCTGCTCGATGCGCTTATGGGCATGCAGTTTCCCACGAACACGGGAAACGCCCAGGTAGATCGCGGGTATGCCATGATCGTCGACTATCTGAACCACGCCGACGCCAACGTGCTCACCGACCTGGCCGTCGATTACGTGCGCGCGTTTATCGGCTCGGGCAACGACGGCTTCTCCGCGGCCTATCCGTTCGAGAGCGTGTACACCAGCCCGAAGCGCCTGATGATGCAGGATGCGCGCGACGAGGTGCTAGCGCTTTACCGAGCCGCCGGGCTCGGGAAAAGCGACACGTGGAAGGAAGGCGAGGACCACATCGCGCTCGAGCTGGAGTACCTGCAGGTGTTGGGCACCCGTGCGCTCGAAGCGTGGGAGCGCGGCGACGAGACCGAGTGTGAGCGCAACCTGCTCTCACAGCGAAACTTCCTGAACGATCACTTGATGGCCTGGTATCCCATGATGGCCGGTGACATGATGAAGTTCCCGAAAACAAGCT
>DJEE01000172.1:0-1116 GCA_002431805.1 Eggerthellaceae bacterium UBA5906 | reverse complement strand
GAAAACAAGCTTCTATCAGGGGCTTGGCGTGCTGCTCACCGGCTTTTTGGCCAACGAGCGAGAGTTCTTGGACGACGTGCTCGGTCGCGAAGATGCGCAACCGGACGCGTCCGCGTCCGATGGGGAAGTGGCATAACGTCGCTTGATAAGCCGGTTGCTATCGGTTACCGGTTGTGTTCCAAACGGAAGGAAGGCGGTTCCCATGTCGTTTATCGACATGTTCGCGGCGGCGCTTGGAGCCATCCAAAGCGACGTCATAACCGTGCACGACGAACGTTGCATATCCGTGCGCAACCGCAATGCGCACTGCGCACGGTGCGCCGAGGCGTGCACATCGGGGTGCATCACACTGGCAGACAATCAGCTTGAGGTTGATCCCGGCAAATGCATCGGTTGCGGCACGTGCGCGACTGCGTGCCCCACCAGCGCCATCGAGATCGTGAATCCCAGCGATAGCGAGCTTACCGACATGGTGAAAGACTCGATCATCGCTACGAAAGGGCATCCAGTTATCACGTGTGCGCAGGCGGTGGGGGCTTGCGGCTTGAAGCCTGTCGACGCTGCGCCAGCAGCCGTGGTGTTGCCGTGCTTGGGCCGCGTGGACGAGAGCTTGTTGGCGGGTCTTGCCGCGTACAAGAGCTTTGACGCGACATTGGCCTGCGGAAACTGCGATGCCTGCGCGCATACGCCAGGCGGAATACTGGCGTGCGACGTGGTCGAAAGCGCGCAGAGCTTGGTGCGGGCCTTCGGCAGTCCCATGACCATCGAAGTGGTTGAAGGGTTGCCCGAGCGCGTGGCGAGCGAAGCGCAGGCGGCGAACGAGACCGGTAACGCGCATCGCGGCGGCCTTTCGCGTCGCGACGCCCTTCGCAATGCGAAAGAACAGGGCAGGCAAGCCGCCCAAGCCGCGGTGCGCCAAGAGCTTGACGAGCATCTAGGGGCAAGCCCCGAAGACGTGGAGGTTCCCGCCGCGTATCGCAAGGTGGGCGCAAACGGCACGCTTTCGCACTATGTCCCCACGCGCCGCACGCGGCTGTACAACTACTTGCGCCATATCGGCGCAGGTCAGCCAGTTGTCGAAAGCGTTGAGTCGCGAGTCATCGGAGCTGTTTCCAT
>DJEE01000171.1:42799-43107 GCA_002431805.1 Eggerthellaceae bacterium UBA5906 | reverse complement strand
CTGCCCGAAACGCCCGGCATCGCCCAGCACTACCGCGTCTTTGACATTGCAGCTGAACGTGAGCGTTTGGCTGCGTTTGATGGCAAGCGGGCGCATCATGTCGACGGTGCTGCGAATGCAGGCCGCAGGGTTGAACGGCTCGTTGCGCAGCTCAACCGTGCCGTGCTCCAACTGGTTCACGTCCAAGATGGAGTTGATGAGCATGAGCAGGTAGTTGCCCTCCGACGTGATGCTGTCCAGCGCGTTGCCCAGTTTTTCCGGGTCGGTTTTGCAGTTTTGCGCGATCTGCGTCATGCCCAGCACCACGT
>DJEE01000171.1:40868-42754 GCA_002431805.1 Eggerthellaceae bacterium UBA5906 | reverse complement strand
ATGCCGTTGAGCGGCGTGCGGATGTCGTGGCTCATCTTCGAGAAGAAGTTTTGCTTGGCCTCCGTAGCTTCCTCGGCGTTGCCCAGCGCAACGGCCAACTCGTCGGAAATGCGCTGGTAGCGACGGCGGGAACGCGAGGACTGCACATACATAAGCGCAAGGAACAGCACGAGCACCACCAACACAGCTACGCACACCAGCAACGCAGGATGGTTGAACATATAGGCCAGCGGCGAGGGCGTTTCGGTGTCCTCAAGATAGGACAGCGTGATGCTGGCGCGCTGTGCCTCGGCCACCTGGTACAGCGTTTTCTCCCAGATGCCGTAAAAGTCGCGGTTGTCGTTGGCGTTCACGCCCATGCGCAGCTGCAGCGTGGCGCCGGGGAGGATGTCGGCCTGCAGGGTGTTTTGCAGGTCGTCTTTCGCCAGGCGCTGCGCGGTGTAGGTGAGCATGAGCGCGCCGTCAACCTGGCCGGAACGGATGAGCGACACGCACTCGGCGGTGCTGTCAACCTGAACGACCTCGACGTCGGACCAGTTTTCGGCCAGCAGCTCTTTGACCGTGGCGTTGTAGTCCACAACAGCCAGCTTCTGCGCGCGGCCCGACGAGTCGCGGCTGCGCAGCACCGACACGGTGGTGTCCATATACGGGTCGGTGACGCGGTATTTCGCGCCGCTGCCCTCCTCGTAGCGGTAATCGACGTCCATCCACACATCAACCGCGCCGGCATCAAGCGCGTCAAGGTATTCCTGGCGCGTGCTTACCGGGACAATCTCGTACTTCAGCCCCAAGCGGTCGGCCGTGGCCTTGAACAGGTCAACGGACATACCCTTGGCCTGGCCGTCGTCCACCCACGAATATGGGTTGTCATCGGGGTCGGCCACCGCGCGGATGACCGTTCCAGCATCGCGCATCTGCGCAAGCAGCGCCTGCTCGGACTCGGACAGGTCGGTGTTTTTGTCCGCAGCGCCGTAATACTTGTTGTACAGGTCGGTGCGCCAGTTCGGCGACTCTACACTCAGTGCATCCATAGCGGCGTCAACCTGGTCGATAAGCGCCTGGTCAGCCTTGCGCGCGATGATGTAGTACGGTGTTTCGCCAAAGCTTTCAACCACCTGCTCGTCTTCGGGCGTGCGGATGTAGCTGTTCACCAGCGCGTCAACCTCGCCCTGCACCAGGGCGTTTGTTAGCTCGGCGGGCGTATCGTAATAGATGATGGAGCAGTCGAAGCCCTTTTCGCGCACGAACTCCAAGAACGCCTCGTTGTAGGTGTGGCGCGCAAGCAGGCCAATGCGCAGGCCATTGTAGGTGGAGTAGTCGCCGGCAACCACCTTCGTGTTGCCCACCTTCACGTTCATGGATGTGGTAGCCGTGATGGCCGGGTGCTTCGACACGGCGAACTCGTCGCGGCGGTCATCGGTGATGCGGCTGGCGGTGTACAGGTCAAGCTCGCCGTTGCGCAGCATGGCCATGCATTCGTCGGTGGTTTTGTCGTAGCCGACGTAGTCGAACGTGCACTGCATGTAGTGCGACAGGTCCTGCATCATCTCGTAGCCGTAACCCGACTTCACGCCGTTTTCGTCTTCGATGTGGTAGTTGGCATACGGGTAGAACGCTACTTTGTATTCAGGGGTTTCGGCCTGCGGGGCCGAGGTTGCGGTGCTGGCAGATTCGGCGGAGGCCGTGGGGCTTTGCGTGAACGACAGCCCTACAAGCACGCACAGCGCCAGGCAGATTGCCACGCAAGCGGGCACGCACGCACGAAGCGCACGAGGGCGGTGGGATGCAGTTGGATTGCTCATGGGCAAGCCTTTCCTACCGCCGTTGCCGGCGGAAAGTATATTGTGAGCAGCGCGGTTTGCACGACGAGCGACGAGCGACGAGCG
>DJEE01000171.1:38938-40816 GCA_002431805.1 Eggerthellaceae bacterium UBA5906 | reverse complement strand
GACGAGCGACGAGCGACGAGCGAGCGTAGCCGCAAACCGCGTATTGCGAAGCAGACTGCATGTATTTTACCGGAAGGAAACACCGATTTTGCCGAGTACCGACCATTATTCGGCGAATTCCCTGGTAGCGCATTATAATCGCACCAAATTCAAGCGGCAGGGTTGCGCGGAAACGCCTTCGGAGAACGACTCGGCTTCGTCCCGAAGTACAAATCGGCGCGAATTCAGCCAAAAACAGTAGGTCGCACCCTGCCAATGTCACGAACTCGCTCTTGTTTGCGTTTTAATTCGAGCACCCGACCTAGCAAGCCGTTTCCCGTTTTTATTTTCCCAGGTCACAGCCTTGCGAGAAAAATGGCTACAAGGCAGCCTGCCCGTAAAACACAAACACGAGCGAGTTTGTGGCAAACCAGCTGCCGCATATCGGTCCGAAAACGCGCCTCGGAGCGGCGAATCCTCGCGTTCGCTTGTTGTGCGATGGCTGCGGCGGGCATGTTCGGCGGCACGCACACTGCTATTATGGGTAACCGTTTGATTGAGCAACGAATTGCGGAGGACAGCATGCTTGCATTGCACGTATTGGCCAGCGGAAGCGCGGGAAACGCCGCGGTAGTGGAAAACACGACAACTGGCGCGGGCGTGCTGATTGATTGTGGCATTTGCAAGCGCGACTTTTTGACTCGCTGCGACGAAGCCGGGTTCGACCCCGCGCGCATCGAAGCCGTGCTGGTAACGCACGAACACGGCGACCACGTGAAGGGCTTAGGCGTGGTGCTGCGCGGGCTGGCAAAACTGGGCTGCACGCCGCCGGTGTTCGCGGCGGGCGCTTGCGTGGCTAATAGCAACGCGCTGGCAAAGGCTGCCGAAGCGTTCGATGTGCACGAACTGGCGACAAGCGTCATTGAAGCGGCAGGCTTGCGCACTATCCCCTTCCCCACCAGCCATGATGCAGCGGCCTCGTTCGGATTCCGCATCGAAGACGCGGCTGATGGCGACGCGCTGGGGTACCTGACGGACTCTGGCGTGGTTACGCCCGAAGCGCATGCGGCGCTGCGCGACGTGCGTATCCTGGCGCTTGAGAGCAACCACGACCCGAAGATGTTGGCAGGCGGCCCCTACCCGTATGTTGTCAAGCAGCGCATCGCATCGGATGCAGGGCACCTATCCAACGGTCAAGCGGCGGCCGAGCTTGCCGCACTGGTAGCCGAGTCGCGCGCGGCTGACCTGCGCGTACCGCAAACGGTGGTGGCCATGCATATCTCGCAGAACAATAACGAGTACAGCCTGGCCAGGCGCACGCTTGCATCCGCGCTTGCCGAAGTCAACTGCCCCGCCGAGGCCGTATGCGGTTACCAAGAACGGTTGACCAGCGTGCGATAAGAGCTTGTGCCCCGCACTCCGCAAAGCCTCACCAGTGCCGCACGCCGACGAGGCAAAATGCACTGCAAGCGGTAACAATTCCCTGGTGAATGGCGGATTTCGTGAATGTCCTGCCACGTTCCGTAACCAAATCGTAACATTCGCTACAATCTCGTTTCGTGTCTTGAGCGATTCCGCGCACACGCGCCAGCCGCCCACCTGCATGCAGCTTCGGGCGGCTGGCGCGTGTTTGCGTTCCCGACCGTTTGCACGGCCGCGGTTTCCTCCGGCGCGAGCGGCGGCGCGCATTGCCAGCCGCATCCGCACGCGCAGGCACAGCATGCAAAAGCCTTCGCATAAAGGAGTAACTGTGGCGAAGAAGATCATCCTGGATTGCGATCCGGGACATGACGACGCCGTTGCGCTGCTGCTGGCGCTCGGCAACCCCGAGATCGACCTGGTGGGCGTCACCACGGTCGGCGGCAACCAAAGCCTGGAAAAGGTCACGTACAACGCGCG
>DJEE01000171.1:3447-38802 GCA_002431805.1 Eggerthellaceae bacterium UBA5906 | reverse complement strand
CAGGAAGTGGCCGCGTCCATTCACGGCGAAACGGGCTTAGACGGCGTTGACCTGCCCGTGCCCACGCGCCCGCTTGAGCAGAAGCACGCCGTGAACTACATCGTTGACACCATCATGGCCGCCGAGCCCGGCACTATCACGCTCGTGCCCACCGGGCCTCTTACTAACATCGCCATGGCCGTGCGCATGGAGCCGCGCATCGTAGAGCGCGTGAAGGAAGTGGTGCTCATGGGCGGCGGCTACCATGTGGGCAACTGGTCGGCCGTGGCCGAGTTCAACATCAAGGTGGACCCCGAGGCCGCGCACATCGTGTTCAACGAAAAGTGGCCGCTCACCATGGTGGGCCTGGATCTTACCCACCAAGCGCTGTGCACGCCCGCCGTGCAGCAGCGCATCCAGGCGATCGGCACGCCGCTGGCTACGTTCGTGTCCGGCCTGATGGACTTCTTCCGCAAAACCTACCAGGACAACCAGGACTTCGTGGACCCGCCAGTGCACGACCCCTGCACCGTGGCCTACCTGATCGACCCGACCGTCATGACAACGCGCCGCTGCCCGCTTGACGTGGAGATTCACAGCGAGCTGACGCTGGGCATGACCGTGGCCGACCTGCGCGGCCCCGAGCCGAGCGCCGAGGAATGTCACACGCAAGTGGCCTGCGAGCTGGACTTCGACAAATTCTGGAACCTGGTAACCGACGCCATCGAGAGGATTGGATAACCCGCAATGGCACACGATTCGCAAGCAAAAACCCTTGACGCGGGCGGCAAGAGCATCGTCGCCCTTATGGCCGCGCTGCTGGTGGCCATCTTCGCGTTCCAGCTGAACGCGTCCATGCTGTCCCCGGCGCTGGTGGCCATGCAAAACGAGTTGCACACCACCGCGGTGGAAATCGGCAACACGCAAACGGTGTTCTTTACGGCCGCTGCGCTGTTTTCCCTGTTCCTGCCCCGTTTGGCCGACATCGTAGGCCGCAAGAAAGTGCTCTGCGGCATGCTGGCCATCACCGGCATCGGCTGCGTGGTAAGCGCCGCGGCGCAGGACGTCACCATGCTGATGGTAGGCCGCATCATGCAGGGCGTAGCCGGCCCTGTGGTGCCCATGTGCCTGATCATGCTGCACCAAGCCGTAACGGAAGAAACGCGTTACGCGAAACTGATGGCCGTTCTGACCTCGGTAAACGGCGGCATTGCCGGCGTCGACGCCATTTTGGGTGGCTGGCTGGCCGGCAACTTCGGCTTCCGCAGCGTGTTCATCTGCATGGCCGGCGTAGCCGCGGTGGCCGTGGTGCTGGTTGCCGTGTGCTCGCGCGAGTCTACCGCCGAGGGTAGCCCGAAGATGGACTGGGCCGGCGTGGTAACGCTGGGCGTGGCGTTTTTGAGCGCCTATCTGGCCATCAACGAGATTCAGAAGCTGGCCGCCGCCGACTGGATGATGGTGGGCGTGCTGGTGGTTGTGGCCGCCGTGTTCTTCGTGATGTTCTGGAACGTGGAGAAGCGCATGGCCGAGCCTATGGTTGCCACGCGCTACCTCAAGCAGCGCCGCACGTGGGGCCTGCTGCTGACCACGCTGCTGACCATGACCGGCGTGTTCGCCATTATGAACGGCGTGGTGCCGGCCATGGCGCAGGACGCCGAGCTGGGCGTTGCCTTAGGCGCCGACGTGGTAAGCTTTGCCACGCTGACGCCGTACGCGCTGCTGGGCCTGGCGTTTGGGCCGGTGTCCGGCGTGCTGGCCAGCAAGTTCGGGTATCGCACCGTGCTGCGCGTGGGCCTGGTGGTTTCCATTTTGGGCGCGCTGTTCGGCGTGTTCGTGGCGCATAACACCAGCGTAGTGGTACTCGTGGTCATTTCCGTGGTGCTGGGCATTTCGTACGCCGGCATGGGCAACATTATGCTCAACGGTCTGGGCATTGTACTGTCGCCGAAGGACAACCCCGGGTACCTGCCGGGCATGAACGCCGGCGCGTTCAACCTGGGCGCGGGCCTGTCGTTTGCCGTGCTGTACGCCGCCATGGACGCCTATGCAGCGCAGGCCGGCGCGGCTGGCGGCTACGCAGCTGCCATGGTTATGGGCGCGATTCTGCTGATTGCGGCTTTGGCCTGCAGTTTCTTGATCCCCAAGCCCGAGGATGCCGATTTGAGCTAAACGCACGGCCAGCGGCTGGGCGGGCGAGTTGGCGCGCGTGCAACCCAGGCAGCGTGCTGCCCGGGTTGCACGCCCTGCGCAAGCTGCACAACCATGCACGGAAGGCATCCCCGTTTGTCCGCCGCACCCAACTGGCGGGCGCAATTCACTAGAAAGGACCCGCAATGAGCAAGGTTATCGTTTTCGGCAGCCTGAACATGGACCTGTCCATTGAGGCGCCGCGCATGCCGCAGCTGGGCGAAACCATCAACGGCGGCAATTTCGTCACCAACCCCGGCGGCAAAGGCGCAAACCAGGCCGTGGCCTGCGCACGCATGGGTGGCAACGTGTATATGCTCGGCGCCGTGGGCGGCGATGCGTTTGGCGAACAGATGCGTACGTCGCTTGAGGCGGCAGGCGTGAAGTGCGAGCACCTGGCGCGCATCGAGGGCACGCCCACCGGCGTTGCCGTGATCACGCGCGTGGGCGGCGACAACTGCATCGTGCTGAACGCGGGCGCAAACCATGCGCTGTCCGCTAGCTATGTGGCTGGTGACCTGGACGAACTTGCGCAACCGGGCGACGTGTTCCTCACGCAGCTGGAGTGCGATTTCGATGCCACTATGGCCGCCATTGCCGATGCGCATGCGCGCGGGATGTTCACGGTGTTGAACCCCGCGCCGGCGCGGGCGGTGCCCGCACACGTGCTGGCGTGCCTGGACATGCTGGTGGTGAACGAAAGCGAGTGCGAGCTGATTTGCGGCATCTACCCCGCCGACGACGCCAGCTGTCGCAGCGCGCTTGAGGCGCTGGCGGCAACGGGCGTGAAGTGCCCGGTAGTAACGCTGGGAGCACGCGGCAGCATGCTGCGCACGCCCGAAGGCGAGATGCTGTCTGTTGCGGCGCCGGAAGTTGACGCGGTGGACACCACGTGCGCGGGCGATACCTATATTGGTGCGTTGTGCGCCTCGCAAGCCGCCGGCACGCCACTTGCGCAGGCTATGGACCTGGCATGCCGTGCCAGTGCACTCACCTGCACGCGCGTAGGCGCGCAGCAAGCCATCCCCACGCTAGCCGAGGTTGAAGCGCTGTAACGCGTGCCGCCACAGCAAAAGCGGGATAAGTCTGCTAAGACCTCATCCCGCTTTTCTGCAACACGTTGTGCGCGACCTTTCTCATGCGCAGCCCGCGCAACCGCTCATCCATATCGGCCTGCCGCCTATGCCATCGAGGCGGCAGGCGCAAACCCTAACGCTTTACTTCTCGAAGTCTACGTCCTTGCTTTCGCGGAAGAACACGAGCGCCACCAGGGCAACTGCAGCCATGCCGCCCAGGTACCAGCCCAGCGCCTGGATGCCGAAGCTCATGACCAGCGCCGACGCGATAGTAGGTGCGAACGCACCGCCGGTGATGGCTGCCAGGTTGTAGCTCAGGCCAGCTCCGGAGTAGCGCACCTTTGCGGGGAACAACTCGGGCAGGTAGCTACCGCACGGCCCGAAGATTGCGCCCATGCAGGCAAAGCCCACGCACAGGAACACCATGACCGAAAGCACGCTATGCGCGGCCAGCAACGAAGGCGCTACCAGGGCAAACAACAGCGTGCACACATTGCCTACCAGCAAAACCGGCTTGCGGCCGCGCTTGTCGGCGGTCAGGCAGCCCACCAAAATGAACCCGGCGAAGAAGAACACGGACACCATTTGCATGCCCAAATATTGCTGCTGCGTGAAGCCTAGCGTAGACACGCCGTAGGACAGCGACCAGGTGCCAAGCACGTAGAACAGCGTGTAGGTGATGGACATGGTTGCCGTGCCCAGCACCACGCGGCGCCAATGATGGCACAGGTCGCGCAGCGGGGTTTTCGTGGTGCGATTTTCAGCGGAAGCCTTTTGGTACACGGGCGTCTCGCTCATGCGCAAGCGCACCACCAGGCCGACCACAACCAGCAAGCAGGAGAGCAAAAACGGGATGCGCCAGCCCCAGGCAACCATCGCATCAGCGGAAAGCACCAGGTCAAGCAGCAGGTTCACGCCGTACGCGCAGAAAAAGCCGATGGGCGCGCCCAGGTTCGGGAAGCTGCCGAACAGCGCGCGCTTGTTGGCCGGCGCGTTCTCGGTTGCCACCAGCGCGGCACCCGACCACTCGCCTGCAAGCCCCAGGCCCTGGCACGCGCGACACACGCACAGCAGCACCACGGCCGCCGGGCCAAGCACGTCGTAGCCAGGCAGCAAGCCTACGCAAAACGTTGCACAACCCATAAGCATCAGGGCCGCCACCAGGGTTTTCTTGCGCCCCAAGCGGTCACCGAAGTGCCCGAACAAAAGGCTGCCGAACGGGCGCGCCAAAAAGCTGACGGCGAACGTGACGAACGCAAGCAACGTTGCCAGCACCGGGTCGGACTTCGCAACGTCGGTGAAGAAAATCAGGCCGAAATAACTTGCCGCGGCGATGGAATAGCAGTAGTTATCGTAGAACTCAATGGCCGTGCCAATCATGGACGCAACCATAACCTCAAGCGTTGAATCACGCTTGACCTGCGACTTTGCGGGGGCAGTGGCAACAGCTGCGCCCGCCGCGGCACCGGCAGGCACCAGCGTGCCAGACATGCCCGCACGCGCAAGCTTCACGTTGGCGGTGCGCGAATCCGGCGCACTTGCTTGCACCGCACCCGCGGTTGCCGGCGCGAGCTTCAGGCCAAAACCTGCGCTCAGGTTCGCCCCAAAGCTTGAGAGTTTCGAGGTGCGCGCTTTGCGCTTATCCCCCCTCATCAGAGGCTTTCGCAATAGTTCTTCTGACATTTCCTTCGCCTTGCCTTTCCTTGCCACACGGCGCGTCTTTGCGCTGCGCGGCGCCGTTTGATAACCGGCTTGCGCTCTGGAAGCTGTTTGAGAAAAACGGCGCGGCGAGTTTTGACATACGGTGAGGTGAATCTGCATGCGCAGTGTTCATGGGGAGATGCCAACGTCGTCGGGGAGACAACGTAAAAAAGCCGGAGGCCGTTTTTCTCAAACAGCCTCCGGCTCGCGAAACCATCAGCTGCCCGTTAGGGTTCGGGCAGCAGGTGCAACCCGGACCCTAGATAATGGAGCTGATAATTCGAATGTCCAGATTTGCGCAGGTCATCATTGCTTCCTTACGGTTTGCGCACCAGGTGGTGCAACAGTGCGGGACGCTTTCGCGTCCCGGTTGAACGCCCTTTGCGTTTCAACGCGGTCTATAATCGCGCTTTTGGAGCGAAGGTCAACCCACAAGCGCGGCATCGTCACAAAGTCTTAACATTTCCTATTGGCGCGGTTGGGTTTAGAGGCGGGCAGCGAATGCCCGGCGAGCTGTTCGCGCCGTAGCAACCAAAGAGTAGCTATCGCAATTTCAGGTTGACCTGCCTAAGCTGCTTCTCGACATGCGGCATCTTGCCCATCCTAAACGCAAGGCGTGCCGCACGAAGTCTACCTCTGCGCAAACGACTCCGACCATGCCGGAAAATCGCGTTAGTTTGTGACTTAATCCGAACATGGCGGGTAGATAAAAACTCGCTCGCGTAAAACACCAGGTCAGAGCTTTACGCAAGTCGATTCTACCTTACCGAATCTCAGCAAGTCACAAACTAACGCGATTTTCCGGCGCGTGCTCGTTATCGCAAGCAAATGCTATTCCGTGGGCTTCACCACAACAAGCTGCATCTTAAACGGGGTGACGCCACGCACGCTGTGCGGGCTTCCAGACGTCATAACAATGGATTGACCTGCGGAAAGCTGATGCGGAACGCCGTTGACGGTTATCTCGCCCGTGCCCTCAAGCACCGTAATGAGCGCATCGCCCGATGCCGCATGGCTTGCCATGCCTTCGTCGGCGTCGATAGCGAACACCGTCATTTTGCAGCCCGGCGTTTGCGACAGCGTAAGGCTGTTCACGCGGCCCGGCTCGATTTCAACGAGGTTGGCCAGGGAGAATATGCTCGCATGCTCTACATTTTTGATAAGCTCAGCCATTTGAGTTTCCTTTCTTTGTTATGACCTGGGATGACAATGGTTGCTTTCACCGATCGGTCACCGATTTTAACCGGTTGTATTAATTTATTGCACTCGCATTGCGCCCCCCATGGCCGCGTGGATGCGTGGGGGTATCTGACGAGATGCTGCCACTACTCGTGCGCGTTCAATTGCAGCAGCTTAAAGCCTTCGCCCCTTGCGCTTTCCACAGCGTGCTGTACATGCGCGGGCACGCGCAGCACCTGGCCCGCTTCAAGCGCAATGCGACTGTCGGAAAACACGACACACGCCGCGCCTTCTACCAGGTAATAGAGCGTGTCGCCGAAGTATTCCTCCTCGCTGACGCTTTCGCCTGGCGCGAACGCCAGCAGCACAAGGTCGAACCCTGCATTGCGAGTAAGCGTCATGCTGGACACCTGACCTGGGCGAATATCGATAAGCTGCGCAAGCGACGCCGCAGCATCGGTTGGCACATTGCGAAGCGGCACGAGCGACTCCCTTCGTTCACGAGCAAAAGCGGCACTGGTTCCAACTTACAGCGAACATGACGGTTTTTCGGCAACTTCGCAAGTAATTGGAACGCGTTTGGCCATATTGGCGACGCAAAGCACGCTTTTGCCCTACTTTCTGTTAGCTTTATCGTATTATCAACCCTTTTCACGCCTCATTTTGTTGCATGTAGAACAAAATTGCCTATTTGAAAGCGAATTGCATTCCAACATGTCGCGATCCTGCCGAAAAACCGTCGTTTTCGCTGCATATTGGAATGGCTGACGCACCTATGGGGACGGGCAACGACCTCTTAAGCATGCGCGCTACGCAGATGGAGCCCTCGATTGCGAGGTGCGCTTGCATGATGTGCGTTTGCGGGGCACCGAACTTGCAGGCTTGCGCGACGTGCGTTTGCAAGATGCGGGGCTTGCGAGCTGACGAAACGCAGACATGCGCAACGCAGGCGGCGCAGGCCGACGTGTGGTATGCGGCCAAAATGCGAACCGTACATGACGATTTCGAAGACAACTTGGTGCTTGCCGCAGCTGACCAGGCAAAAGCCACGCTTCTGGTTACGAACGACCAGCAGCTGATAGCCCACGCGCCCGTTGCAGCGCTCACGCCCGGCAATGCGCTCAAAACGCTGCAAGCACGATTTGAATAACGTCAGCGCAACTGCGCTTCTGCTAGTGGCAGCAGCCTCCGGTGTGTTTGCAGGTTGAGGGGCAGGTTTTGCAGCCTACTTTTAGCTCGAGGTCGGTTCGCTGACGCGTGAGGTATATGCCGATGGCAGCCACAATTACAACCGCCGCCACCAAGCCGGGTACGCTGAGCGCATCCGCAATGTTACCGGTGACCAGCGACGTTATCACGTGCACCGCCAGCGAAACCACCCAGGCGATGCCGCACTGCAAAAGCACCATCTCAAGCGCCGCACGCACGCCGCCTTGCTCGCTGCGCACGGTGGCGATGGCGGCCACGCACGGCGTGTACAGCAGCACAAACGCCAGAAACGCAAGCGCCGTTGCAGGTGTGAACAGCATGGTAAGGTCTACGCCCTCGCCCATGACCTGCGTTAACGTTGACACCACGCTCTCTTTCGCCATGAAGCCCGTCATAAGGGCCGTAGCCGCGCGCCAATCGCCAAAGCCCAACGGCGCGAACAGCGGAGCAATAAGCCCGCCAATACCGGCGAGCAGGCTTGCGTCCACGTCGTCCACCACGTTTAAGCGCACATCGAACGTTTGCAAGAACCAGATGATCACGCATGCGGCAAGCACCACGGTGAACGCCTTCTTCACGAAGCCCTTCGCCTTGTCCCATACCAGGCGCGCCACGGATTTTGCAGCAGGCAGGCGGTAGTTCGGCAGCTCCATGACAAACGGCACCGGCTGGCCGCGGAAACGCGCCCGTTTCAGCACGGCCGCAAACACGATGCCCACGACCACGCCGAACGCATACAGCCCGATCATGACGAACGGCTGCATGGCACGCGGAAAAAACGCGCCCACGATCAGGGAATATATAGGCAGCTTTGCGCTGCAGCTCATGAACGGCACCAGCATGGTGGTCATTTTGCGGTCACGCTCGCTTGACAGGGTGCGCGTGGCCATGATGGAAGGCACCGAGCAGCCGAAGCCCATCAGCAGCGGCACAATGGAGCGACCCGACAAGCCGATTTTGCGCATGGGGCGGTCCATAACAAACGCCACGCGCGCCATGTATCCCGAGTCTTCCAAAATGGACAGGAAGAAGAACAGCGTGACGATGGTGGGCAGAAAGCCGATGACCGCACCCACGCCGGCACCCACACCGTCTACCAACAGCGATTGTGCCACGGGATTAAGGCCCCACGCCTCGCAGCCGGCGGCAAGCGCCTCCAAGCACCAGTCAACGCCACCGCTTACCAGGTCGGAAAGCGCAGCGCCCACAAAGCTGAACGTCAGCACGAACACGGCGGCCATGATGGCGAAAAAGCACGGAATGCCAGTAAAACGCCCGGTCAACAGCTTGTCAACTGCAACGCTGCGCTTGTGTTCGCGGCTTTCCTGCGGGCGCACCACCGTAGAGTTGCATAAATTAGCAAGGAAGGCGAAGCGCATGTTTGCCAGCGCCGCCTCTGCATCCATGCCTGCATCGGCTTCCATGGCGGCCGTTAGCTCGCGCACGGACGACACGGCGGATTCGGGCAGGTCAAGCTTGCGCTCGATCAGCTCGTCGCCTTCAACCATCTTCGTGGCGGCAAAACGCGTAGGGATGTGCGCCTGCTCGGCAAACGGCTCGATGATGTGGCCCGTTGCGTGAATGCAGCGGTGCACGGCGCCAAGCGGATCGTGCTCGTGAGCGCTTGCGGGGCAAAAGTCAATGCGACCGGGCGCCTCATCGAAACGCGCTACGTGCAGGGCGTGATCCACCAGCTCGTCAACGCCTTCGTTTTTTGCCGCGGAAATGGGCACCACGGGAATGCCCAGCTCAGCCTCCAATTCGTTCACGCGCACCGTGCCGCCGTTGGCCTCAACCTCGTCCATCATGTTCAGCGCCAACACCATGGGGATGCCCAGCTCCATGATTTGCATGGTGAGGTACAGGTTGCGCTCGATGTTCGTACCGTCGACGATGTTGATGATGCCGTCAGGCTTTTCGTCAAGCAAAAAATCGCGTGTGACGATTTCCTCGTTGGAGTACGGCGAAAGCGAGTACACGCCCGGCAGGTCGGTGACGGTTGCCTCGGCGTGGCCGCGGATGGCACCGTCTTTACGGTCGACCGTGACGCCCGGGAAGTTGCCTACATGCTGGTTTGCGCCGGTAAGCTGGTTGAACAGCGTGGTTTTGCCACAGTTCTGGTTGCCCACCAAAGCGAACGTGAGCGGGCCGGTTTTGGCTGTGGCGCGGCGCGCGTGGGCGCGATACGCCTCTTCAGCCGGGCCGAACTCGCCTAACCCGGGGTGCGGCATGGGCTTGCGCTCGCCCCGCGCGGGGGCGTTTGCAGGTGCAGCGTCGGACGCGGTTGCGCCTGCGGCCGACGATGCGACATCTTTCGCCTGGTCAAGCGGGCGCACGTGCACGTTGTTCGCCTCGCTAAGGCGCAGCGTCAGCTCGTAACCGCGCACCGTCACCTGGATAGGGTCGCCCATAGGCGCCATTTTCTGCAGCGTGACCACGGCATTAGGCGTCAGACCCATATCAAGTAAGTGTCGGCGAACAGATCCTTCACCCTGCACAGCTTCGACCACGCCCGCGCCTCCGCGCGCAAGCTCGCTCAACAGCATGCTATTCCCCCATATCAATGCGACGTTCTCGTCTTTCGCGTTTTTCCCGCACCCATAATAAGCTGTTCGTGCCTGTATGCTTCAGCCTCGCAAAAAGTTTACACAAGGCAACGTTTTGCGAACGCAAAGGAAGCAAGACGCTCCCAGAAACTCGTTTGGAAGTAGCCATGGAATATCGATCAGGCGTTGTTGGCAGAGGCGTAGGCTTGTTGGGGCTTTAGTCGAACAGCCAGAGAGGGTTTTCCAGGTAGCGTTCGGCGCAGGTGACGGTGCCGGGGATTTGCTCGTCTAGCAGGCCTTCGGGCAGCGCGTCGCGGTAATGGTTGCGCGTCCACCCAATCATCTGCAAGCGACGCAGCATGGATAGCGCGCAGGCAAACTCCAGCTGCGCGTCGCTGAGTGCGGCCACGCTGCGGTAGCCCTCCACCCAGTGCTGCGCCATCGCCGGCGCGTAGGGTTTATGTTCCACAAACGTAAGCGCGGCGGCGAAATCGTACAAAAACCACGAATAGCCGCAATCGTCGAAGTCGATAAGCGTAAGCTGCCCGTCCGGCCCAACGATGATGTTGGAAGGGCGCAGGTCGGCATGGATAAGCCCCCAGTTCGCCGGCGTACGGCCCTGGCGTGCCACTACGTCGCGCGCCGCCCACTCCGCGCGGTCGAACAAAAACGACTCGTCGGCGGAAAGCGGCGCGTCACGCCAGCTGCCCCAGCGCGGGTAGTCACCCACCATCGCGTCAATGTCCCAGGTAAAACGCGTGAAGCCTTGCGGTGGGCGCCACTGGCGCGATTGCTCGTGCATGCGCGCGGCACACGCGCCGATGGTTTCGTACCAGCGCGAAGGGTCCGCCGGCACCTCAAGCGTGGCCCCGGGGACGTAGCGTGTACACACGCACAGCCACTCGAACCCGCCTTCGTCGCGAATGGTGGCCACATCGAAGCCCGACGCCATGGGCACGGGCTCCACCACGTTCACGTCTGCAATGCGCCCCAGCGCGCGCACCCACGCAAGCTCCGACGCCACCGCAAGCGCCCCGCCGGCATACCCCGGCTGGCTCACGCGCGCCATCGCGTACGGCTTTTCGTCCACCAGCACCGAAAACGTAGCGTTTTCCGACACGGTGACCAGGCGCAACTCCGTTCGGAACACGTCCAAACCCCACGCAGCGCACACACCCTGGTGCAGCCACCACGGTGCCAGCGACCCCGGCCTGTACACCGCAAACGCCGCCAGCTTGCCCGCCCCGCCCGCAGCAGGTAAAGGTTCTATATCCTTCAGCCCCAATGCATGGGGCAGCGGCCGTGAGCCACGTTTTCTTGCAGGCACGCTATCCTCCTCGTCCTTATATAACGCTCGCGCACAACAGCAACGCCACCCGTCACGGCATCACGCAAACAGCGCGCTGCCGACCATAGCTGCAGCGGCAGCCACAGCCGCAACCGCGGCTGCCGCTGCAGTGCAACCGCAGCGGCAACGCCCCAATCGCAACAATCAACAACGCAAGCGCTTGTGCGCGGCAACAATAACGCTCGCGCACATCGTTTTCTTGGTGCTAACCGTACCGCCAACCCCGTTGCAAAACGGTTTCGTGCCGAAACGAAACAATTCGTTTCGCGTTTTGAAACAATTCCGAACGCTTTTCGTTACGTAGCTTCTACGCAGGGGTCGAAAACGCGAAACACCGGGCATGGACAATGCTTCCCGAACACTTCGGTTAGGAGCACACATGCTATTCGGAACCGCACAATTCCGCTCGGCGTACCGCCGCCGCGAACTTTCGCCCATCGAGGCGATCAAGGCGCAGCTGGCATACGCCGAAGAGGTGGCTGACACGGTGAACGCCATCAGCCAAATCAGTCCCACGGCGCTTGACGAGGCGCGCGAAAGCGAGCAGCGCTGGGCCGCCGGATGCCCGAAAGGCCCGCTTGACGGCGTGCCCGTGGTGGTGAAAGACAGCTACCACATTGCCGGTATGAAGCGTTGGCACGGCAGCGCCATCCACGACGGCGACGCACCGTCGGCCGGCACGTCCGAGCCTATCGCACGGCTGCGCGAAGCCGGCGCCATCGTGGTGGCGAAAACGACCATGCCCGACATGGGCATGCTGGGCAGCGGTATATCCAGCCAGTTCGGCATCGTGCGCAACCCGTGGGACACCGCCGTAAGCCCCGGCGGGTCAAGCGCCGGCGTGGGCGCGTCGCTGGCATGCGGCCTAGGCGCGTTTGGGCTGGGCACCGACATCGCCGGCAGCGTACGCCTGCCCGCCGCGCACTGCGGCTTGGCGGCCATCAAGCCCACGCAAGGGCGCATCGCCTATTCGCCCGCGTCGACCATGCGCTCGTCCGGCGTGATGGGACGCAGCGTGACCGACGTGGTGGAAGGCCTGCTTGCCGTGGGAAAGCAGGCGCCCACCGACCCCATGTGCCTGCCGGACGCGTTTCACGCCACCGCCTTCGAAGAGGTGCTGCAGCGTCTGCCGCGCGTGGGTTTGCTGCTAGACGTTGGCTACGGCACGCCCACCGCGCCGGCCGTTGCCGCCGCTGCACAAGCCGCCGCGGCGCGCTTGGAAGCCGCCGGTTTTGCCGTGGAGCCCGTGACGCTTGAGCTTGGCGAAGCCGATTTCGCCAATGCCGACCTGGTGTTCAAGGCCCACGCCGGCGCCGAGGTGCGCGCCTCGCGCCACCCCGAAGCGGTACTTGACCTGGTGCGCACCTGGCTTGAAGGCGCCGATGCCATCCCCATGGCCGACTACGAGGACGCCATGTGCGGGCTGCTTGCCACCGTGGCGAAGATTGAGCAGGCCACCGGTGCGTTCGACTTTCTGGTAAGCCCCGTTATTCCCACGCTGCCGTTTGCCGCCGACACCCCCGGCCCGGGCGACGAGGCCATGCTGCTGCACCACACGCACTACACGGCCTGGTTCAACCAAACCGGCCAGCCCGCCGCGGTGTACCGCGAGGCCAACGACGCCGCAACCAACCTGCCCATTGGCGTGCAGGTTGCCGCCCGCCGCTTCGACGACGCCGGCGCGCTGGCCGTGGCCGGCTATCTGGAAGCCACGCGCCCGACCGTATCCCCGTTCCCCACGTTTAAGAAGGTGCCCGTATATGAGTAACGCCGCAACGCTTGAACGGCCCGCCGCCGCGGCCGTCAACAACACCGTTACCGCTGGAGCGCCGCTGCGCGCCGGCGCCACCGTTGCCGCAAGCCGCCCCGTTACCAGAGCCTGGCAATGGGTTGCGCCCATAACCTGCGACATCACCCCAAGTTGGGTGGGCGGCGACGGCGAGTTTGCCGAGGGCGTCGGCCCGAACGGCCAGCGCGTGGTGCGCCGTCGCTTCACCGAGGAAAACGCCATGTACGCCTCGCCGCTTGAAAGCATCGTCACCGTCATGCGCGCCGCAGGGCAAGTTGGCATCGCGCCTGCAGTAGTGGAGGCGTCGGGCAACGACATCATCACTACGCAGCTGCCTGAAACATGGCGCAGTGCCAAGCTTGACGAGCTGCGCGACACCCGCCTGCTGCTGCACACGCTGGACGTGCGCAAGGCCGTGCACACCATTGACCTGGGAAAACGTGCCCTCACCTGCGCCCGTAGCGTTGCAGCGCGCTCCGTG
Source organism: Eggerthellaceae bacterium UBA5906 (assembly GCA_002431805.1). Lineage (GTDB taxonomy): Bacteria > Actinomycetota > Coriobacteriia > Coriobacteriales > Eggerthellaceae > Senegalimassilia. The sequence goes on along the minus strand of DJEE01000171.1, from coordinate 25,307 downwards.
GTGCACGATGTGGCCGTCATGCGCGCCCGCTGCGGCGAGGCCGGCATGACGCTGCCGCGCGACATCGACCGCATCTTAGCGGCGCTTGAGCCGTTCATTGCCGCCGCGCCCACCATCGCGCACGAGCCGGTGCTGTGCCACGGCGACGGCGCAGCGTCTAACGTGCTGTTTGACACCACCGACCCCGCCGCCATGCCGAAGCTTACCGGCTGGACGCTGTGCGGGCTGCGCGACCCGTACGAGGAAGCGGGCTCGGTGCTTTCCGAGCTGCACCCGTTTTGCGTGGTGGACGACGCGCAGGTGCTGCACCGCTTAGGGCTTGACCCCACCTGCGCGTTCGCCGCGCAAGGCTTCGCCGTGCTCGATGGCGTGCTGTGGGCGCTTATCGGCCTGTGGCGCAGCCGGATAAACGCCGACAAGTCCATCGATTGCACGAAGTACGGCATGTGGCGCCTCGTCAAAGCGCGCCATCAGCTGGATTTGTTCCGCGAACTCAATGAATGGTTGGAGGCAGCCCGATGAGCAGCATCGTTTCCGATATGGCGGCCGAACTTGCCCCGGCCGCGTCTACCCGCACCATCGCATGCCCGCCCGCGTGCACCCTTCCCGCCGGCGTGCGCCAGGCCATGGAGGGCGTTTCCATGTGGGATGGCAAGAACCTGATGGTCAAGCCCGTTGACGGCGGCTTGAACAACGAGAACTGGTACGTGCGCGACGAGATGAGCCGCGAATTCTTCATCAAGGTGCCGGGCACAGGCACGGCCTTCATCGACCGCAGTGTGGGCCACGCCGGTGCCATGAAGGCATCTGACCTGGGCATTGGCGCGAAGGTGTACGAGTTTGACCCCGAAAGCGGCGTGGAAGTGACCGAGTTTTTGCGCGGATTCGACACCTGCACCACCACCACGCTGCGCACGCCTGAGCAGGGGCTGCAGGTTATGGAAACCTACCGCGCGCTGCACACCAGCGAAACGTTCGGGAAAACGAACATGATGTTCGACCAAGTTGACCAGCACATCGACCAGATGCACAAGCTGGGGCTTTCGCTGCCCTCGTGGGCCGCGCACCTGCTTGAGGATTACGACGAGGTCAAGCACCGTTTTCTGGCATCGGGCATCGATTTGGTGCCGTGCCACAACGACCCCATGCCCGGCAACTTCATGGTGAAGGGCGACGAGATGCGCCTGATTGACTTCGAGTTCTGCGGCGACAACGAGGCAACCTACGAGTTAGGCCTGTTCTTCTGCGAAATGTTCTACGACGACGAGGACATGCTGCCGCTTATTGAAGCCTACTACGGCCAGGTCAGGCGCGAAGAGCTTGCCCGCATCCGCGTGTCGCGCGTGATGGGCGACCTGAAATGGGGCATGTGGGGCATTATCAACTCAAAGGTTCGCGATGTGGCGTTCGACTACTGGAAATACGGCATATGGAAGCTTATGCGCGCAGTTACGTACCAGCGCTCCATTGATTGGAGCGGGTGCGTGCGCGCCATTTAAGCGCCTGGCCTGGTGATATTCGGTAATAACCCTTGGAAGCGAAGGAGTTTTGAAATGAAGCAGCTCATCAAGAACATGTCGAAGCGCACGAAGAACATCGTGTTCGGCGGTGCCTACGCGCTGCTGGTGCTCGCAGCCGTGTGCCCGCCGCTGTACTTCTCGGCCAGCGGCAACGGCGCGCTGATTCTAGGCGCGCCGGTGGCCATGTGGTATTGGATTGCCGATTTTGCGTTGCTGGTTGTCATGATGTTCGCCCTGTACTGGGTTGAGACGGTGCGCGGCGAGATTGACTGCGAGCCCGCCCCCGTAACCGCGGGAGGTGAATAGCATGGCCGTCATGCTGGGAATGCTCGGGGTTTTCTTCCTGGGAATCATCATTGTCCTGTACATGACGCTGAAAAAGTCGAAGTCGTTCGACGATTACGCCGTGGGCGGGCGCTCGTTCGGCCCGTGGTTCGTGGCAATGAGCTACGTGAACTCGTGGTGGCCGGGCACGGTGTTCATCTCGTTCGCCGGCCTGTCGGTGGCGTCGGGCGTGTTCGGCTTCTACGGCCTAGCGTACTCCACGTTGGGGCTTGCGGCCATGTACTTCATCGCCACGCGCGCTTGGCGCTGGGGCAAGCACTACGACCTGGTCACCCAGCCTGACCTGCTGCGTTTGCGCTACGGCTCCAAGGCTGTGGGCGTGGTGACGTCCATCATCGGCGTGATTGCCATTTTGCCGTGGGTTATCCTGGGCATGCAGGCGCTGGCCACCGTGTTCTCCATTGCCTCGGGCGGTACGTGGGCGCTGCCGGTATGCTTGCTGGTGGGCCTGGCAACCGTGCTGATTCGTCAAATCTGGACGGTGCGCATGGGCATGCGTGGCCTGGTGTACACCGACATGTACCAAGGCCTGGTGGCGTACGTGATTGCCGCCGCCGTGTGCGTGCTGATGCTGGTGGCGCCGAATTCGCCCGCGAACTGGTCTTACCTGTCCGAGCTGCCCAACCAGCTGCTGTTTTTGCCCGGCGACGGCGACTCCTACGGCCCGCTGTACATGTTCAGCAGCGTGTTCACCGGCGTGGTTGGCGCGCTGTGCTGGCCGATGAGCTTCGTGCGCATCTACACCGCCAACAACGTGAAGTCAGTGAAGAAGTCCACGAACTACGCCATGCTCATTGCCGGCGGGTTCTACGCGCTGCTTACCGTGGTGATGCTGGCCGCCGCGCACATCACCGGTGTTGCCGCCAACCCGCAGGCCGGCTGGACCACGCTGCTTGAAAACTACGGCGGCGTGTGGCTGTTAGGCCTGGGGCTCACCATGATTTTCGCCGGCTCCATCGGGCACATCGACGGCAGCGTGCAGGCCGCGGGCACCCAAATTGCCAACGACATCGTGGGCAGCCGCGTGAAGCTGACCGACAAGCAGAAGACGTTGGTGTCGAAGGGTAGCATGATGGTGTTCATCGCGCTGGCCGCTGTGTTGGCGTACTTCACCAACGGCATGGATCGCCTGCAGCTGCTGGCGCAAATCTCCTACCAGGCCGTCGTGCAGATTTCCGTGCCGCTGTTCTTGGGCATCTTCTTCAAGTTCGGCAACAAGAACGGCGCGCTGGCCGGAATGATTGCAGGCTTTGTGTGCGCGGCGGCGCTGACCGTGGCGTTCCCCGATGACATCCCCGCGCTGGGCAGCGTTACCGGCGGCGTGGTTGCACTGGTCATCAACCTAATCGTGTACGTGAGCGTGTCGCTGCTGACGGGCACGAGCGCCAAGGAGCGCGCACGCGTTGACGAGCTGTTCGAGGTTGCCGAGGGCGGCGAGCGTTCCGTGGTGGCCGGCGGTGCGACGGTGCCGGGCATGGCGGCGGTTGCCGAGGGCGGCGCAAGCGAGGTCGTGAGCGCTGTGGCCTGCGAGAATGCTGTGGGAGCGGCGATTGCCGGCGGCGATGCCGGTGCTCGTAGCGGCGCCGATGCGGGCATGGCGGCGGGTATTGCGTCAGCCGCCTGCTCGTTGCGCGAAGCCGCAACCGCAGGTTGCGCAAGAGCTGGCAGCACAAGCGCACCCGCAGGAGCAAGCGTTTCATAAACGGCACGCAAACAGCCAACTCCGCGCAAGGGGCTGCGGGGTTTCCCCGCAGCCCCTTGGCGCGCCGTCCCCCTTACGCGCAAGCCCAACGCCAACAAAGCGCGATACGTTTGGATTTTAATGCGAGTCCGCGTTGTAACCCATTTCGCCGCTCTTCGCTGACCAGGCATTTTGTTTTAGGCGTAAGGCCCTCTACTCGACATTCCGGATTTAAATCCAAACGTATCGCATTTTTCATTCGCCACCCGCCTTCACGTCCTCTCTTAGGAGCGCCTCATGAGTCAACCGGTTTCTCTAGCACAACGCTTTTCCGAATTGTTCGCCGAGTCGATGGCCATTGGCCGCAAGCCTAACGGCGGAACCGACCGCATGGCGCTGACACCCGACGATTGCGCGCACCGCACGTGGCTTGTCAAGCAGCTGCACGCGGCGGGTGCCAAGGTGCACGTTGACGCCGTGGGCAACATTTTTGGGCTGTTCACCTGGATAGATGGCGCACCGTACGTGCTGTGCGGGTCGCATTTGGACAGCCAGGAAAACGGCGGAGTCTACGACGGCGCGTACGGCGTGGTGGCCGCGCTTGCCGTCGCGCAAACCCTCGATGCGCAGGTGCACAGCGGGGCGCTTGTGCCTGCAGTGAACCTGGCCGTTGTGGACTGGACCAACGAAGAGGGCGCGCGGTTCGAGCCAAGTCTTATGGGCAGCCGCGTGTTCACGGGCGCCCTGCAGCTTTCCGACGTCGAACAGGCGCAAGACCTCAGCGGCGTGCGCTTCGGCGACGCACTGCGCAAAAGCGGCTGGCAAGGAGCCGATACCCCGCCGCAAGCTGTAGCCTACTTCGAGTTGCATGTTGAGCAAGGGCCCGGGCTTGAATCCGCGGGCGTGAACATCGGAGCGGTCACGGGCAACTGGAGCGCCGTGAAAATGGACGTGAGCGTCAGCGGCGAGCAGTCCCATACCGGCTCGACCCCCATGCACCTGCGCAAAGACGCGCTGTACGGCATGGCGCTGCTCACCGTTGCCGCACGTACGTTGGCCGACGACTTCAGCCGCCGCGGCATCGAGCTGCGCACGTCGGTCACGAAAGTGCGCTTGTTCCCACATTCACCGAACATTGTGACGTCAAAATGCCAGCTTCACCTGGAAGTTCGCGCGGAAAGCGAAGCGGACGCCCGCGCGGCAGCCGAAGATCTTGTTGCTGCCTTCCCCGCAATCGAGACGCAGGCAAGCGTTGAAATTGCCGTGACGAACACGGAGATTCGCCAGGCCATGGCGTTTCCCGAAAGCGGCGTTTCGCTTGTTGAGCACGCCGCAGCTGCGTGCGGCCTAAGCTGCATGCGCACGAAAACGGTATGCGGGCACGACGCCGTCGCCCTTGCCGCTGCCCTGCCCAGCGTGCTGCTGTTCGTGCCCAGCGCAGGCAGCGGCGCACACGCACCCACCGAGTTCACCAAACCCGAAGACCTAGCCAACGGCGTGCGCACGCTCGCCGAAGCCCTCCAAACCGCCCTTGCCCAAGGCGGCCTCACGCAGGTCCACCCGGCCTAAGCACGCCCTCACGCCCCACGCCCCATCCGCGCGTTCGCAAACACATACGTTTGGATTTTAATGGCAACCTTGCAGCTAGCCCGAAATTGCGTGCGCTCCTGACCAGGAGAAACGTTGGGCGAGAAATCAGGCTACTTGCACGAAGCGGATTAAAATCCAAACGTATCGCGTTTTGGTGGATTGGGCCGGCGGCGGGAATCCCTAGCGACTGCAGAAGAGGCGAGAACGAGCAGCGGAAGCTGCCGCAAGTAGGACCACGGGCTTGAGACGCGTGACTTGAGGCTTGGAGCCTAAGGCCTGGGGGTTTGGGTTTGGGTCTGGGTTTGGGGACTTGAGGGCTGAAGGCAGTGTGCGCTTGCTTGTGGGATGCGCGTTTGCGGATGCTGCAGGGAGGGGGGCACCACTGCAGCATCCACGCGTTCGCAAACGGCACTCCGGGTCGCAGACGATGCCGTAGCTCACAAAGCAGTAGCCCCAGGTTGCGGCGCTGCCGTAGGTTCGCAAACGGCGCCGCGAACTTACGAGGCGGCGGCACGTTCGCTGGCGTGTACCCGGTCGGCGCCGCGAACTTACAGAGCTGCGTCGCCGCGTTCGTTGGTTCGTACTCGGATGGCGTCGGCTATTTCGCGCACGAAGATCTTGCCGTCGCCGAACGTGGCGTTGCCCATGTCGGCCACCATCTCATCGACGATAGGATCAACCAGCTCATCGGGCACAACGGTTCGCACCGACACCTTCGGCAACATGTTCACGCCGCGGTTGTCGTCGCGCGTGTACACCTGGTGAAAGCCTTGCTGGTGCCCGTAGCCGAACCCCTGCGTCACGAAAATGCCGCTTTTGCTGAACGCCGACAAGATGCGCTTGACGCGCTCGAGCTTGTCGCCGTTGATGATAACCTCAATCTCCTTCATGCTGCGCTCCTTCACCGCGAGCCGCGCCCGCGAACGTATACAAACTTGAAAAACACCTGGTCAGCGGCGCGCTCCGAGCATCCGCTAAAAGCTGGTCGCCCACGCATTACGAGCGGCGCGCTACCCGAACAGGCGCAGGTAGCGGTCCACCAGCCCCATGGTGCCCTCCATGTAGCCTTTCATGTAGCCCTGCACCGGCGTGGAGTCTTGGTGGCTGCCCATCCACGCCATCATCTGGATGCGGCGCTGCAAAATGAACGTGTCGATCTCCACGAAATCGGTGTCGGTGAACGGCAGCACCTTGCGATAGCCGTCCAGCCAGGCGTTGACCAGGTCGGGGACGTCGTCGCGGTCTTCGATGAACGTCAGCGCGCCGGCCAGGTCGTGCAGGTGCCAGCCGAAACCGAAGTCGTCGAAGTCGATGACCTTGATCACGTCGCCCTCCACGATGATGTTCGTGTCGCGCAAATCGGCGTGGATGACGCCGTAGTTCTGCTCCGTCTTGCCGTAGCGCTCGAGCCGCGCCTTGATGATGTCGCAGCAGCGCTCGATCTTCGCCTGCGCCTCGGGGTACAAATCGGGGTAATCGCGCCAGTTTCCCCAGATGGCGTTGGGGCCAATGACGTTGCCGAAGTCCCACTCGAAGCGCTTGATGTCCTTCGTGCCGTTCCAAATTTCGGTTTGGCGATGCAGGTAGGCCGTCGTTTCGCCGAGCACGCGGAAATGCGCCGGAGCCACCTCGGGCGAGTTATCGTGCTCAAGCGTTTCGCCGGTCAAAAACTCGGTTGCCACGCAGAAGTACGTCACGCCGTCGCGCTCAATCTGCTGGATGTAGGAGCCGTCGCGCGCCGGGATAGGGTTGGCCACCTTCAGCGGCGTGTAGTCGTTGATCTGGCGCAGCCAGCTGATTTCGCTCTCGTACTCCTCCAGCTTGTGGTAGCCCGGGCGTCCGACGCGCAGAACGAACAGCTTTTCGCTGGTCAGCGGATTGTATACCAGGTACGTGGCGTTTTCGGAGAACGCCAGCAGCTTCACGTCGAAGTCGTCGTAGGGGTAGCGCGCGGCGGCCGTGCGCGCCACGTCCATGAACACCTCGGGGTTGTCGAAATTCGTTGCCATAGCGCTTCCCTACCCTTCCAACTGCTCAAGCGACGTTTCCAGCGCGCTGGCGAACATGTCCAGGTCGGCGTCGTCGAACACCAGCGGCGGGCGCACCTTTAGCACGTTGCCGTACGGGCCGCACAATGAAATGAGCACGTGGTTTTCGCGCAGCTGCTCGATAAGCTGCACGGCGAAGGGACGGTCGGCCTCCTGCGTGCCGGGACGCACCACTTCCACGCCGTTGAACAGGCCCGCACCGCGCACGTCGGCCAGCTGCGGGTGGCGCGAGGCGACGTCGCGCATCGCAGCGCGCAGCTTCTCACCCATGTCGTAGGTGTGCGCCAGGATGTCGTGCTCGCGGATGTAGTTAAGCACCGCCTGCGCGGCGGCCATGGACACGGGGTTGCCGGCGAAGGTGTTGAAGTACGGGTTGTTTTCCGCGAACGCGTCGAGCACGTCGGCGCGGATGGCCATGGCCGAGCACGGGATGCCGTTGGCCATGGGCTTGCCCATCGTGACGATATCGGGCACGATGCCGTGGCGCGCAAAGCCCCAAAACGCGTCACCCGTGCGGCAGAATCCGGGCTGCACCTCGTCGGCAATGTACACGCCGCCTTCGCGATGTACCAGGTCAATGACCGGTTTCAGGAACCCGCGCACACCGGGGATCACGCCGTCGGACGAGAAGATGCCGTCGAACAGCACGCCAGCGAACTTGATGCCGTGGCGGCGCATATCGGCAATCTGCAGCGAAATCTGCTCGCACATCCACGGGCCCAAATCCTCGGTGCCCAGGCGGAACGTGTCAGGCGAGGGAATCATGCGCATGGTGCGGCTCATGGCGACGCTCTTGCCGATCGACGGCGACAGGCCGGAAATCAGCGCGGTGTTTCCGTGGTACGCCTCGCCGGTAACGATGATGCCCTCGCCGCCGGTGTACAGCTGCGCGCAGCGTACGGCCAGGTCATTGGCCTCCGAGCCCGAGCACATGAACATGATGCGGTTGATTTCGTCGGGCATGGTGGACAGCAGGTCCTCCGCGTAGTTCAGGATGTTCTCGTGCACGTAGCGCGTGTGCGTGTTCAAAAGCTGCATCTGGTGCGTCACGGCCTCGGTGATGGCCGGGTTGCTGTGGCCCATAGACGGGATGTTGTTGTACATGTCCAGGTACTCGGTGCCGTCGGCGTCGAACAGACGCGTGCCGCGGCCGCGCACCAGGTGCAGCGGGTGCTGGTAGAACAAGCGGTAGCACGGCCCAAGCACCTTGCGGCGCGCGACCAGGTCGTGCAGTTCGCCGTCAAGCGTGTCCAGGTTGTCCATGTTGAAGCTGTTCGATTCAAGGATGCCGCAATCTTCGGAAGTGCTCATGTTATGCCTCGTTTCATAAGGGAAATGGTTGATGAAAGTTTGTGGGGAAATGTGCGGGGCGCGAGAAGGAGCGAGCCAAGTGCTGCCGAACGCGGGATGCAGGGGGGCGCGGGCGCGTGCATCCGGTGCCCAGGCGGACTCGTACGCCCGGGGGCATCCGGAGCACGGGCGGCTAGGGCGCCGATGCCGCCCACGCACCGTCGATCGCTCGCGCCCGCCGGCCGGCCGCTTACCCCAGCTCGGCCTCGGCGGCTCTGAGCGCCGCGAACTCTTCTTCAGGCGCGTTGCCCACCAGGTGCTTTCGCGAGTAAGCGAAGAAGTACACCATGAGGGCGGCCAGCACAGCCAGCGTGCAGCCGGCGGCGAAAGCGTCGACCACGAAGGTCGAAACGATGGCCACCAGCGACAGCACGAACGAGATGCTGGTCAGCACGATGCCGCCGGGCGTTTTGAAGCCACGTTCCATGTTGGGCTCCTTCTTGCGCAAAATGATGTGCGACAGGTTCATCATGGCGTAGGACACGCACGCGGCGAACACGGCCATGTTCAGCAAGATGTCGCCGTTTTGCACGATGGCAGCCAGGGCAAACGCGATGGCGCCGAGCACCACCAGCGCTACATACGGCGTTTTGCGCGAACCGGTGACCGACAGGAACTTCGGCAGGTAGCCGGCGCGGGACAGGGCGAACGTCTGACGGGAGCCGGAAAACACCGTGGAGAAGAACGACGCCACCAGGCCGGCGAGGCCCGCGTAGTTCACGAAGGTTGCAAGCGGGCCTTCGCCCACCTCGTTCAGCGCGTCGACCAGGGGCGCTGCAGCGCTGCCGGCGAAATCGGCCCCGGCGCCGCCGGCGGTTAGGATAAGCACAAGCGCGCCGGTGACCATGAGCGTGAGCATAGCGCCGATGATGCCGCGCGGCATGTCGCGCTTGGGGTTGGCCGATTCCTCGGCCGCCAGCGGAACGCCCTCAACGGCCAAGAACAGCCAGATGCCAAATGGCAGAGCCGACAACACGCCGCCTAGGCCATACGGCAACAGCGTGGTGCCGCCATCAACGGCCGGCGCGATGTTGAATAGGTTCGCCGCGTCGAAATGCGGCGCAATGCCCACGAAAAACGCAATGAGCGCCACCATGGCAACGGCCGTGATGCCGAACACGATTTTGAGCGCCTCGCCCACGCCGATGAGGTGGATGCCGACGAACACCACGAAGAAAAAGCCGATGATCACGGCCGACGGCACGTCGGAGAACAGCCCGAGCGCGTGCACGTACGCCGCGATGAACGTGGAGATTGCCGCCGGGCAGATAGTGTACTCAATAAGGATGGCGAAGCCGGTAAGCGCGCCGCCCACTTTGCCCATGGCACGGCGGGCGAAACCGTAGCCCGCGCCGGCGGCGGGCATGGCCGACGACATCTCGGCAAGCCCCAGCACCATGAACAGGTACATGGCGCCCATCACCAGAAACGCGATGAGCATTCCCAGCCAGCCGCCGTACCCGATTCCGTAATTCCAACCCGAGAAATCGCCGCTAATCACGTACGCGATTCCCAAGCTCATCAAAAGCACCCAGTTCACGGAGCCTTTTTTAAGCGATCGCTTCTCGAAGTACTCCCGAGATTCCGCCGTTTCGCCGCCAAGGACGGCCGCGCCTGCAGGTGGGGTCATATCGCATCACATCCTTCGTTTCGCGTTCTTGCTTTGCAAGTGTCGATCGATCCGTTTGCACGGTTTGCATGGTAGGTTCGGCGCGGCGAAGGCAGCGGGGGAACCTGCGCGTTAGCAAAGCTTCAATCGAAGCGAAACAAGCAAGAAACGAATCCGAAGCAAGCGCGTTACAAGCGGCCGGCGAGGGACGCGGGGGGCCGCGACCCGCGCTTGAGGCGACCCCAAGCGCGAAAACGCGATACGTTTGGATTTTAACGCGAACCGCGCCGCAAGCCGTATTTCCCGTAATGCTGTGACCTGGGGAAACGCGTTTGGCAATTTGTGCTCTACTGCTATGGGGCGGATTAAAATCCAAACGTATCGCGTTTTGCTGCCGCAGACGCATGGTGACCGGGGGCAGTGCCGATGCAAAGGCCCGCTGTTTTGCCGCGCAAGGCGCGTGGGCGTGGTCGCCCAACGTAAAAGGCCCCGCAGCTCGAAGCTGCGGGGCCTTTGTGATACGGGTATGCTGAGGGATGAGCGACTGCCAAGCTCCGCAACTGAGGGAGTTTGCACTGGGCAGCTTGCCAACACACAGCCTGGGGGTCGCCACCTTGCGACACCGCCTGCGGCACGGCTTACACGTAATACAAAAACGAGCGCAGGCGGTCTTCCACGCCTTGGTCGAGCGCACCGTCAAACGCCAGGTGCAACAGCGGCGCCTCGGTCGGCGTGCCCTTCAGGCGCAACATGATGTCGGCGTTCTCGTACATAGACGCCACCGCAATGACGCCGTCGACGGTTTGCCCCGCCTGCACAGCCTTCGCATACCGGCATCGTGCGTTTGCGCCTGCGAACTGGCCTAACGCATCCGTTGCTGCTTGGCGCAGCTGCGCGAAATCGCTTGCATACGGCGATGCTTTGCCCAGCGCGTCGGAAACCTGTTGCATCGCAGCTGCCATGCGATCAAGCAGCGCGTGCCACTCGTCCTGCGGTAGTGTACGCTGTTCCGCCCCGAACAGCGGGTTGCGTTTCACATCCTCGCTCACCTCGAGCGGGCCGGCTGCAAGCTGCGCGGCAGCTGCACCATGGCGATGCGAGCCATCGCAACCGCCCATGGCGTTTGCGCACGCGACCTCGCAGCCTGCCGCAAGAACCTGCACGTCGCCGATGGTGAGCTGCTGATCGGGGTCAGCCGGGGCGGATTGCACGGCGGGAGGAACGCAGGCAGATGAGCGGGACGACCCCGTCACGACAACGGTATCGTCTGCCTGAGCTGTCGCAAGTCGCGCGTCCGGCAGGCCAATGGTTTTCGGCGCACCGGTTTCGCCAAGCATGGGCATAAGGCCGCCCACCACCTTGCCGTGCTTGGCTTCGTCGCAGCCGTCTTCCCAGGTAAACAGCAGATACTCCGCAAAGGGGGCGCGCACCACGCGGTAGCCCTCCGCCTCCAAATCGGTAAAGATTCCGCCCGTAAGCTCATCACCCACAACCAGCGGCCACTCGCCCACCACTGCAAGGGTCTTGCGAGGCGCACTGCCTTGCGCGGCCGAACCAACCTGCTGCGCTGCGGCGACCACGTCGGCCAGCGTCAGATTCGGCTTCCCCAGCTTTTCCCGCAACGCCGGGCGCTCGGCTGGCGCGGCTGCCCACACCACGTCGCCGGCCAGCATGCGGGCGAAAAAGCCCTCGGGGTCGGTTAGGTTGCACGGCAGCAGCTCGAAGTCGGGCGCGATCACGCGCACATCGGCGTGCCCCTTCGCATCTAGCACGCTGCGGATAACACGGTCGAACTGGCCATCCGCCTCGCCACCTTGCGACGACGGTAGCAACAGCTGCTCCACGCGCTGCTGCGAAGACGCCGCGAAAGTCGTGCCCACGGTGGCAGCCGCAATCGCACCCGCATCGCCCGCGGCCGCCATACCCGCAGCGACGGCCCGCCCGCCTTCGCCCGCGGCCGCCAGGCTCACGCCCAGCAGGCTGGCGAACGAGTAGTACTCCTTGCTCGTGCACTCCTTGCGTCCCAGCTCGAGCGCCCGCGGCCCGGGCACTAGCTCACACACGCAAACTCCCTGGTCGCGCAGCCATTGTGCCGCCAGCGGCCCATAGGGGCCGAACGACGGCAGACCCGCCAGCTCGCCTGTGCGCACAGGCTCGCACGCCGTATTCACCACGCGGGTCGACGTAGGCGTGCCGCGCAAATCCGCCGCCTCGTAGTGTTCGATGGCGTTCAAGAACGCCTCGACGCGCGTTTCGACGCCCACCTTCGAGTAATGCTCGTCCATCTCAATCTGCAGGTAGGGTTTGCTGCCCATTTCCTCGGCGAACAGGTGGCTGATCATGGTGTCTGGGCCGCAGCCGTGGTTGGTCAGATACACGGCGAACAGGCGCGGGTCGCGGCGCACCAGCTTCGCGCCCGAGAGAATATGCTGCCCGAACGGCCACACCACACCGGGATAGTCGGCGGAAATCCCCAGGTCATGCGCGTGCAAGTGACTCACGGTGATCACTTTCTGCCCGCGGTCGAGCAACAGATCGGGGATGCCCATGTTCAGCGCAGGGTCCACGATGCCGTAGTTGCGCGTGATGATGACGATGACGCGCTCGCCGGGTTTCAGGCTGGCCAGCAGCTGGTCGCCCAGCTCCTCGGTTTTGCGCGTGAACTCGGTGACGGCGAACCCGCCGGCCAGCATCGCACGCGCCGTTTCCTGCGGCGTGCGGCCGAGCTGCGCGCCCACCTGCAGCAAAACCTCCGCCATGGCACCCTGCCCGAAATCAAGGTTCATCAGGGGATTCAGCAGCGTGATGCCGTGACCTTCGTAATCAAGCTCCTTCGCCACGATAGCTGGGATGGACTGCATGTACGTGCACGCGTAGTTATGCGGCACCGTTGATTTCAGATGACGGATGGTGTGCACGCTGGGCATGAACACATAGTCCACACCCGCGTCGAGCAGCTGCGCCATGTGCCCGTGCACCAGTTTCACCGGATAGCACGTCTCGCCCTGCGCACTGGCCTGCGCCAGGCGCACCGTCTCCTCATCGGATGCGTCGGTGAGCACCACGTTGAAACCGAGTTGCTTGAAAAACGCGTTGGCCATGGGAAACAGCTTGTGCAGCATGAGACAGCGCGGGATGCCGACGGTTTTCTTCGTAGGATCGCGCGTAGGATCGTAGCCTTCGAGGAACATCTCGTCGACTTTATGGAAGAACGCGCGATTCGCGGCGATTTCTTCCGGGTCGATGCGACGGGTTTCGTGAGAGGCACCGGAGAGGTCCCAACCCTTGAAGTTGGAGAGCACGTTTGTCTGACGGCAAACGTACGAGTCTGGCGCTGCGGCCGCATCAAGCAACCTGCCTTCACCTTCAGCTGCGCGAACATGGCCCGAAGTCCAATGCTTGCTTGCTTCAGGCGAATTCGGGGCACCTGACGCGCCCTCGCTGACCTTTTTGATACTTGCGACGTTATCATTCTGCTTCGCACCGTTATCTTCATCAGTGGTTTCACCGATTTGCACCGAATGCAGCACACCCTGCGCCTCCGCTGCCAGCAAGGCTGCGCCCACGGCGCCCGACACGGCAAACCACGGGCTAACCGTAAGGTTTTCGCCCGCGTACGCACGAAACGCCGCCACGATGGCAGGGTTGTAGGCCACGCCGCCTTGCAGCACGATGCTCCGCCCCACCGGCTTGGCGTTCACTACCTTGTGCAGGTAGTTGCGCACCACCGATAGGCACAAGCCAGCGGCCACCTCGGGCTTCGTCGCGCCTTTCGCCAGCGCGGCGTTGATTGCCGTCTCCACGAATACCGTGCAACGTTCCCCCAGGTCAACGGGATGTTCCGCCGAAAGGGCCAGCGGCCCGTAGTCGGGTAACGCAATACCTAGGCGGTTTGCCTGCTCTTCCACGAAGCTGCCCGTACCCGCCGCGCACACCTTGTTCATCTGGAAATCGGCCACCTGACCCGCCGACAAGCTGATGTACTTCGAGTCCTGCCCGCCGATCTCGAACACGGTGTCCACATCCGGGTCGGCTGCGGCGGCGGCGCGGGCTTGGGCGGTGATCTCGTCGCGCACGGCATCGGCCCCGATAAGGTTGCCGATCATGGTGCGGCCGCTGCCCGTGACGCCGGCGGCCACCACGCAGGCGCGATCGCCCACGCGACGGGCCAACGATGCCAGCCCGTCACGCACGGCCTGCTTGGGGTTGCCGCGCGTGCGCAGATACTGCGCGTCAAGCAGCACGCCATCGGTGCTGATAAGCACCAGATTCGTGCTGGTAGAGCCCACGTCGACGCCCAACGCAACCGGCACGGTCGCGCCTTGAGGCAACGCCTCGACCGCAGCCGATCGCGGTACCGCCCCGCCTTCGCAGGCGGGCGAACCTTGCGGGTTCCACGGGCTTGGGGCCAGAGCGAAGCCACGGTTCGGCGCGCAATCGACCTGCGGCAAACGTCCAAGACGCGGCAAATCGTCAGCTTGCGCCACAAGGTCCGCGCCCAACGCGGCGAATAGAGTAGCCAGCTGCGAAGCCGCCGCACCGGTGCAGGCGGGATTGACGGCGGGGGCCGCAGCAGCATCGGCGTCCGCAACGACGGCGCGAGAGCCGTCATCCCCGGCAACGCCGCCATTATCGATAGCGCTTGGGACAGAAGCGGCACCAGTGTCGACGCGGGCATTCGAGGCGACGTCCGAGACAGACGCATCAACCGCGCACGCCGGCCCTTCGCCTTTCGCGCGGCCTACTTCCGCAGCAGCCAAAGCCGCGCCGATGGCCTGGGCACACACCAACTCGGACGAAGCCACCAACTCGCCATCAGCCAGGTCGAACACCTCGCGGACCGCACGCACGACGCCGGCGTTTTGCAGCACGCCGCCGGCAAGCGCCACCGGTTTTGCAACCGGCAGGCTGCGCACGATAGTGGCCTTGAACGCCTTAACCGTTGCGTGGCACAGGCCCTGTAGGATATCTTCGACCGGCACGCCTTCCTGCTGTCGGTGGATGATGTCGGTTTTCGCGAACACGCTGCAGCGCCCCGACAGCCGCGGCACGCTGCGCGCACCGGCCACCAGGTCGGAATAGCGCTCGAGCGGCAAGCCTAAACGCTGCATCTGGTCCTCGAAGAAGCTGCCGGTGCCGGCTGCGCAACTTTCGTTCATGGCGAACTCCGGAGCCGTGTCATCGGCGAACCCGGTGACGAACACACCTGACTGCGCACCCATGCCGATGACGCACGCCACCTGCGGAGCCAGCACGCGCACTCCTTTGACCAGAGCCGGAACCTCTTCAAGCACGCGCAAACCCGGAACCTGGGCACGCAGCATGTCCGCACCACTGCCCGTGGCCACCACGCCGCCGCACGCATCCGGGCACAAGGCGGCCGATTCGCCACAGCACGCGACACCGCCTTTGCAAGCATCCGCATCGGCGCCCTCGCCCGCCAACTCGCCCAACAACGCACGCAGACACGGCAGCGGCGAGCCCTTGTGAGCGCGACGCAACTGGCGCAGCACCGCTCCGTCCGCGTCCACCGCCGCTACTTTCACCGACGACGCACCTATATCGATTCCCAGGTAATACACAACAAGCTCCTCTATCCCTTTGCGATACGTTGTTTTCGCAAGGGTTCCGACTAACTCGTGCCAAAATTTGCGGTCATGTGTCTGTTTGGCTCTTATTCACACACATGTAGCGCTCTTCGCTTCGCAACAGCTCACAGATATTCAACAGTCGTTGAGTAATTCGGCGATAATAACCTTGTTCGTCCTAGCCGAATCACGACCAAAACACACCACCGAAAATTTTGGCAGCAAATGCTAGCGAAGCCACCAAAAAGGCCCTTCTTCTGAGCAGAACACGCTATACGCTGGCCTTATACGCCTCGAACTCTCCCAAAAACTCGTCGCGATCAAGGCTGCGCACCTGGCACACGTCCTCGAACGTGACCAGGTCGACGATGGGGTTGTCCAGCGAGAAGGGAAAGCCCTTCGACTGCAGGAAGGCTTCAAGCTTCGGCTCGTCCGCGCACAGCTGGCGCATGGTTTTTGTTGTATCCATATGCAAATCCTTTCACGAAATCGATAGCGTATCCGGACGACTTGCGGGGCGTTCTCCCCTGCAAAACCGTCGTTGAGCCGGGCATGCATCCAGGCAATTCCCTCGATACGCATGCCGGACCGGTCCGCCAGCCCGCTCGTCCCGCTCGCTCACGCTTGCGCGGCAAACAGCCGCGGACGGAGCGCGACAGGTACCCGACCACCGCGCGTGACAGGCACCTGACCTGCCGCGCCTTGCCGCACTGTTACGCCTACGTCCACGCAAACCCCGCCGCAGCGTCCGCGCCGCCGTCTTGCACGTCGGCCAGGTTGATGCGCTCGGCGCCCAGCAGACGCGCATCATCTTCGCCATGCGTGGCAACCAGCAGCGTGCGACCGGCGCGGTGGCGCAGCACGAACGCGATGACGTTCTCCTTCGTTACCTGGTCAAGGCCGGTAAACGGCTCGTCAAGCACAATGAGATCGCTCGAAAATGCCACCGCCCGCGCCAGCGACACGCGCCTGCGCATGCCGCCGGAAAGCTCCATGACCGGCTGGCTCAGGCAATCCGCCGGCAAGATTTCAGCCAGCAGCGCGGCCACGTCGGCCCGCCTTGTATCGGGCGGCAGCACCAGCGCCACGTTCTCAACGGGCGTCAGCGTTTCGCACAGGCGATCTTCCTGAAACATCATGCTGATACGACCAGGGGAAATGCCGAGAATCTCTCCGGAGTCGGCGCGCTCAAGCCCCAACAGCACCCGGAACAGCGTGGTCTTGCCGCTGCCCGACGGCGCCATCAAGCAGCGCACGCCGCCGCCCGGCAATGCGAACGTCACGCACCGCAGCACTTCATTGGCGCCGTACGCCTTGCACACGCGATCGAATTGCACATCCGGCAGCGCACCGCCGGACGAAGCCGCATCAGCACCGCCCTTAGGCGCGACCGATTCCGCAAGCGAACCTTTAGCGGCAATACCGCCGCGCACAGCAGCACGCACCGCCGCAAACAAACCAGCGGCATCACCCGCGCCTGCCGCCGCGCCTGCGCCAACACCCTCCGCGACCCGCTTCTTCCCGAACAGCCCCACGCTACTCGCCTCGTTTCCCGATGAAACCGCCCAGCGGACGGTTCGCACGCTTGAGCAGCGCCATAAACGCCTTCTCGAACAGCACCGATGCCACCATCACCACCACGGTCCACGCCAGCAGGTCGGGTGTGTCCAAAAACGTGCGCGCCGTGGCCATTTCCTTGCCGATGGAAGGCTTCGGCGTGGCCAGGACCTCGGCCATGATGCCGCTTTTCCACGTCATGCCCAGCGAAATCTTGGTGCTAGACAGCAGAAACGGCATGAACGCCGGGCGGTACACATACAGAAACGTACGCCACTTCGACAAACCGTACACGCGCGCCATCTCGAGCATCTGCTTGTCGACGCTTTCGAAACCTGTGACCATGTTCGTGTAGATGAGGGGCAGCACGATGAAAAACGCCAGGAATACGGTAAGCGCTTGGTTACCCACCCAAATGAGCAGCAAGATGATGAACGACGCCACCGGGATGGTGCGCAGCAGGCTGATGATGGGGTCGATGAAATCGCGGAACAGGCGCACGCGACACGCCACCAGCGCCAACAGGAAGCCCACTGCAAACGACAGCAAGAAGCCCAGCGCGATGCGGCCGAAGCTGGCGCCGACGATCATCCAGAAGTTCGGCATGACCACCTGATCGGCCAGCGCCTGCACCGTGCGGATAGGGCCGGCAAGCACAAGACGGTTATCGACAACGCGGTCGAACACTTCCCACACCACGAGCCAAAACACGATGATGAGCGCCTTGCGGGCGAACTGCTTGCGCGCGTCGGACTTGTCGGCGGCCGCGCGGCGCTCGGCGGCGGCTCGCTCGGCTTCCAGGATGCGCAGCGCTTCATCCTCGGCCATAAGCCCTTGCGCGGACATCACGCGCACCACCTGGCTTTTCGCCACGCCCATGCTGATGAGCATGCTCATGATCTCCTCGCAGGTGACGCCTTTGGCCGTGGCTGTTTGCATCATGAAGCCCATCTGCGAGTCGGCCATGCCGTTTTGACGCACCATCTGCGCCATCATGGCAACCTTCTCCTCGGGCATGCCCACCTTCGCAGCAATAGCGGCGAACTGCATGCGAGGCAGCTCGTCGGGCGCGTCGGTGGCTGCGGAAGCGTCATGCGAGCCCGCTCGCCCCAACAAGGATTTCAGCTTTTCGAACATGGTTTCCCGCTACTTACCCATTGCCTCAACGGCGGCCTGCGCGTCGGCCGCACTGGCGGTCACACCGCTGTTGCCGGTGCCGGCGCTGCTTTCGTGCTGCGTAGCCTGCTCAAGCCCCGCCTGCGCAAAACGCTCATCGAGCTGGCCTTGCGGCGGCAAGTAGTAGAAGTCCTCACCGGGCATCTTGCCGCCGATGGAGTCGGGGTTGGCCTGGTACAGCTCGCTCAAGAACCCGGACAGCGCCGTGCGCATATCCTCGCCTGTCAGATTCACCATGGAGATGTAGGGCATGGCGTCGAGGGCCACGGAGTTGTTCAAAAACGTGCCCAGCTCCTCTTGCAGCGCAGCGGCGTCGCCCATGTTGTCAAGCGTCCAGGCGACCGACTGCCCCGCCATGTTCAGGTACTCAACGACGGCCTGCTCATGCTCTTCCAGGAACTGACGGTTGACGATGGTGGTGGTGGTAACGGCCTGGCTGCCCGTGTCAGCGAAAGCGCGGTCCCACTCCACTGTCAGGTCGATGGGGATGTACAGCGGGTTGACCAGGATTTTTGCCAGCGAAACGAACGGCTGGGGCAGAATGGCCACGCAGTTTTCCTGCTGCTGCATCATGTTGAGCACCTCAAGCGGGCTGGACTTGAACTCCAGGTTGAACGTGCCCTCAAGGCCGTTTTTCGCCAGCAGCGCCTCGATGGTGTATTCCGGCGTGCCGCCCTCGCCGTAGCTGTACACGGTGCGGCCGCGCAGGTCGTCAAGCGTGGCGACGGAGGCGTCGTTGGTCATGACGTACAGCACGCCAAGGTTGTTCACACTGATAACCTCGTAGCGGTTTTTCAACTCGGCGTTGTTGTATAGGATGGGCCCGATGTTGCTGGGCAACGTGCAAATATCGTAGTCGCCCTTGTTGAACAGGGCAGACAGGCCAACGTAGTCCACGCCGTTAGGCTCGAACGTGAAGTTGTTGAACGTTTTGCCCGCTTGAGCAGCCACGATAAACTGCGACAGGCCCATGGACGGCGGCCCCATGATAAGCCCGACACGCACGTCGCACGCATCGGCGCTACCCATAAGATCGCGCGCCTCAGCAGAGGTGGTGAACGTGGTACCGTCGGCTGCACCGTCACTGCCCGCAGCAGAGCCGCCCTTCGAGCCCTCGCCCGCCGAGCAGCCACCCAGCCCCAACGCCGAAAGCGCCGCTACGCCCGCTAACGCGGTGAAGCTACGTCGCGTCATGAAGAAGTTAGCCATATATGTCCGCCTTTCGCACGGAAAGGCTTTGACGAAAGCAAAGCGCGGGAAGCCGTCCAACATGCGTCCGAGTTAGTCACCGCTAAGCATAATGCCCCGTCAAAGCCACTTTTATACACGGCTAACAAGTTTAGTTAAATAAGGCGAATTTGTCAGTGACCTATGTTACCAAACGACAACTTCACGAAAAGTTTGCAAAGGGAAATTCACGAATCAGAGCTGCTTTATACCTCTTTAAAGTTTTTTATTCTTCTTTATTTCCATCGCTCGATGCCAGAAGTTTTACGGGGATCGTTATCAGCGACTCGTCGGCGATTGCCGCAGGTCTAACGTGCATGCATCATAGCGGGACAGCGTGCCGCGCGCGGCGGCCAAGGCGCCCATAGCTACAAACCCCTTCATGCGCTCACGCTGTTGCTTGAGCTTTTGCGGGGCGACCGGGCTTTGGTTTTTCGGCAAGGCGAGCTTCTACGCTATCGAGTGTCACCCAAACAGTGCCACCATCCCTAAAAGCTTCCAGCTGATTTGCCTTGACCATCTGCGAAACACGGCCCTTGGTAACGCCGAGCATTTCGGCCGCGCGCGACGCGTTAACTTTGCGAACAGTGTCTTTGTCGGCATTGACCGCGACAATAACAACTTTACCGCCATTTTTCGGCTGGTTGCCAAACGTCTGCTTCGGAAAAGGCTCATCGTGGATTGCCCGATATTCACACTCAACCTGCAACCATTCTGCAGCCATTTCGCACGTATCTGCAAACGTGGCGCCCTGCGTGCCACCATCGAAGTCATACGGCAAGGCCACGAACAATCCAGCTTTTTCGAAAATCTCGAACTCATATACATGCAGCATGTTCGACCTCTCTTTCACGCATCACTTCAAACCCGCTTGTTTTCGCATAGCGTCCGCCAAACGCTCGCCAATCTCCCTATGACGAGGAACCTCTGTGCGATAACCCGGCTTCGTGGACGCCTCGTGGTTTGCGCCGCCTTTGCTCACAAACCCTGCGGCAAGCAATTCCCTCACCAAATCCCGTCTCTTCACCATCCCTACTCCTTTATCATAAACTTTTGTTTATATTTTTATAAGCTTCTCAAGTGATTAAATTGTCTAGAATATATGTTTGCTTCTATCATACTAAAAACAAACACATGTTCTAGTATTGACTTTTACTAAAGGCGAAAAACGCGAAAGGGCCCGCAGCACACACCTAGCCACGAGCCCTCAAGTTAGCGGGTCAGAACCTTACGGAGCCGCTGACTCACTCCGCACGTCCCCCTAAACGCAAAAGCGCCCCGCAAGCTCTTTCGAACCTGCGGGGCGCATCGGACAGCGGGACAGCGCACCCGGTGCGCTGTCCCAGTTGCTCGCCCGCCGCCGAAGCGGTAGGCTTGCCAACCGCCGCTCAGTAGCAGCCGCTACTTGCTTGCGGCATCCCCTGCCGCATCACCGGCAACCGCAGCTGCACGCTTCTTGCGGCGGTACGCGTACGCACCGCCAGCCGCGCCGACCACCGCCAGCACGGCTACGCAGCCCAGCGCTATGGCCACCGCGGGGTTGGACGAGGCCGCGTCGGCCAGGTCCTCGACCGCGCCGGCGACGCCGGACTTCGCGGATTCGGACGACTTGCCGTCGGCAGCCTTGCCGCTCTTGGCAGCGTCGCCGCCCTTGGCGGCACCGTCCTCGGCTGCCGCCAGCGCAGCCGCCGTGGCGTCATCGGCCGCAGCCACGCCGTTCTCTCCGTTCAGGATGGCCTGTGCCTCGGCCGGCAGCTCACCGCCGCCGCTTGCGGGCAGCGCACCCGCCACCAGGTCAACTTCCCAGTTCGTGGACCACGTGTGGTCCCACACGCCGTTGAAGATGCCAGCGGCGATGGTCTGCGCCAGCCAGCCGATGGTCACGCTGGAGGTGCACGTACCCGTGAACTGCGTTTGATCGGCCGTGGGCGTGCCCAGGTCGATGGTCACCGTGGAGCCGTCGTAGCTTATGCCACTGCCCCACACGTTGTTGATGGTCATCACCTTGTCCTGGATGACCACCGGAGCGCTCACCCACGCATGGCCGGAAGCGTCCACCGTCATGGTGGCGTTGTTGCTCACCGGCGTCGAGGGCGGGAATCCGCCGTTGGTCAGGTGCGGGTTCAGCGGCAGACCCGTGGTGGCCTTGTCGAACCACAGGTTGGCCGA
>DJEE01000171.1:0-3343 GCA_002431805.1 Eggerthellaceae bacterium UBA5906 | reverse complement strand
GTGGAGCCGCTCGGCGTCGGGCTAGGGCTCGGCGTAGGCGTCGGGTCCGGAGTCGGCGTCGGGTCCGGCGTGGGATCCGGCGTCGGGTCGGGGTCGGGCACCGGCGTCACGCCGCCAGGCAGCGCAGATGCCGGCAAGCTGGAGTAGTTCACCGAAAGCTCCAGCGCAACCGTTCCCTCAGGCGCGATGTCCATATCCAGCGGCACCGCGTACAACTTGCTGCCGGTAAACGTGTAGGACCTCACGCCCGTCAGCAAATCATCGGTCAGCGCGACCGAGATGTGGCTGATGCGCGTCTCGTACTTGCCGTAGTTCCACACCGAGGCATCGGCCGGTGCCTTGCGCGTTACCTCAACGTTCGGCAGCTCGGCGCACGTGCCCAGCTCCTGCATGGTGAACACGGGGTTCAAGATGTCAAGCTCAAGCGTCTTGGACCCGTCCTCGGCCACCACCAGTTTGGCGTTCTTCGTCAGCGGTGTCGTGGGGGTGGTGGACACGACGCCCACCGGGTTGTTGCCGTCCAAAACAGGCTCGTTGCCCGCCTTGTCGGCAAACGGGTTGTTCGGGTTGTTCACATACACCGTGGCGCCCGGAATAACCGGGTTGTAATCGCCCGGCATGCTCAAGTTGGCCGTGATGTCGTACGTGCCCGGCTTCAGCGTGCCCGAAGACACGGCTTCAACCACCAGCTTGCCGCCCACGTAGGTGAACTCGTAGTCGGCAGCCTGGCCGCCAGCCGGGGTAAGCTCGTAGGTCTTGCCAGCCTCAAGCGCGGCAGGCGCGGAAACCGTCGGGGCCTTGTAGCCCTTCGCGGAAACGGCCGACTCGCCGCCCACGAAGCCCGTCACCTCGACGCCTAACTGCGGGTCAACGCCGGCCGAAACCGTCTCGCCCGCATACTTCGCCACAAGCTTGGCTTTGGCAATGGACCAGGAAACCGTCACCGGTTCCTCGGAGCCGTCGGCCCACACAAAGCCGGCCTTCAGCGTGGCTGTAGCCTCATAAGTGCCCGCATGGGTTGCCGCAGCGGCGGAAAGCGTGAAGCCCTCCGCCGCCGCAACGCCCTCCTGCTCGGCGCCGTTGTACACCAGGCCGCTAGCCGCAACAGGCTTCGCAACCTTCACGCGCTCATCCTTCGTGCCCGGTTTCATGGCAGCGCGGAACGCGTCGGTTGCAGCCTGCAGCTCGGACACGGCGGCATCAATGCCATTCTGAGTTTCCAAGCCATAAGCCTGTGCGGTTTTTGCTGTTTCAATAGCGGAATTCAGCGCGTCGGCGTCGGCTTTCGTAACCCACGTGCCCTCGGTCGAGACGTCGGAGCCGTCCTCGGAGACAGCGGAACTCGATAGCAATGTCTCAGCATCGGAAATGGCATTAGACAAGGCGGACGTATCCAGCGTGTCATTAACGGGTACGTTAGAGTAATCGACCTCAAGCGTCAGCGGAACTTCCCACCATTGATGAATCAACGTCGGGTATTCAACGCAATCAGCAAACACGTACTTTCCGCTGCGATCCTTCAAATCAATCACAAGCTGCTTAATGCGTCCCGTTACGTTTGAATCATAAGCAACGTCGTTACGAACCGATTCGACAACATCCGCATTCGATGCGCCACCAATAGATTGAAGCGTAAACACAGGGTTAGGAACAGATAGCGTCAAAATTCGCTTACCTTCTTGGGTTACCTTCAATTCCGCGTTAGCTGAAACCGGCTTGTTCGGAATAGCGCTTTCGCAAGGTATGCCATCCTCTACCTGGCCTAAAGGATTGTCGGGATTTGTCAAATAAGCGGTCATATCCTTCAAAATAGGGTTGAGTTCACCCGGCACATACAGATTCGCCGTAACCGTATAAGTTACATCTGAGGCAGATGGAAGAATCTCCCAATTTACCGTAATGGAGCGAGGATTGCCCTCGAGCGGAACGCCATTCTCGTCAACCCAACGGAAATGATCAGCACGAAGCGTCAAAACGTTCGAATATTTGCCCGGCTCGGTTCCCTCGGCGACACCGTCTCGGCTACCGTCAATGTCGTAATAGCCCCTTTTTTGTTCAATACCAGTCTGGACACCACCCGTATATCGAAGGACTTTACCTTCGGGAACAACGACATTCAAATACGCCCGACTTTCCTCATCGGATTCGCCCCCGACTTTATCGGACAACCAAATAAACGTTCCGAAGCCCTGAATGTTCATATCCCAATTGTAATATCTGTTTCCATCGTAGGACATGCCAGGTATTTTAAGCTGAGTTGCAACTCCATCTTTTAGGCAATACACCGCATCTGATAAGCCCGAACGATAATAGTTGTCCAGCATCGGAACATTCGACAAGACCATCGAGGTCTCTTCGTCCTCGGGCTCGATCAAATTTCCGTCAGAGTCAATCAGCGCAACGTCATAGACCGTCGTGCCTTTACCGACGCGGTAATAGGTATAGTCCAGGAATTTCTCCACGTCGGCATATGCGTCATCATCTTTAGCCAGCAGGGTCGTTTTAAACGATGCTCCATCGAAACGAGAAATCATCCCGCTTTCGCGCGTCGTCACCTTTAAAGTAGCACCAGTAGAAGCGTCTTTAAACTCTTTTGTCACCCACTGACGCTCAGTCGCATTGGTCGCATCGACAAGGACATATGCGCCAAGGCTTTTCACACTGGTGTTCAAAACCCCAGCTTCAAGCGACGCATCGAGTTTCGACAGCTTCGAACCATCAACCGAGAACAAAACCGGTTTCGCAGACGCAGTTGCGAATGAAACGGTTACGGAAGTTGCATTCTTCAAGTCGACCGAAGCATCCCCATCCATCAAGGACAGAGACATAATCTGAAACGGAGGGACCTCTTCATATTCCTTGCCCAAGGCCGCGTTCACCGTTGCATAAGCGTCGGAATCGACGCCGGCTTTCTCGACATGCAGAGCGTCACCCGCAGCCGCAAGCGCCTCGAGCTTCACACCGAGCAGCGGGTTTTTCGTTGTGATACGAACCTGTGCACCGGTCGTTGAATCGGTAAACACTTGGTCGTAGTTTTTCTCGACGGCGGTTGCATTATCGACAACCACATAAGCGCCGAAAGTCGTAATCGATGCTGAAATCTGTCCATCCTCGTAAGAAGATGCCACCTTCTGGATACTCGAACCATCCCACAAATACAGAACAGGGTCTTTCATCCCGTTCGCAGAAAGCGTCAAGGTAATACTGTCCCCGTCGGAAACAGGCAACAGATTGCCCGTCTCGTCGTCAAGTTCGATTCCCGTAAGCGTAAATTCAGGATTGATCGACATATTGGAAGCGAATTGGCTGCGCAAAGCCTGAACCTCGGCGGAGTCGTTCGCGT
>DJEE01000085.1:3461-22641 GCA_002431805.1 Eggerthellaceae bacterium UBA5906 | reverse complement strand
CCACTGCTCGCGCTCGGCGGCAATGCGGTCGCCACCGCCGCAGGGGATCAGCGTCACCGGCATGCCGATGTACTTCTCCAGGATCTGCTCAAGCGGGGCGTTGATCTCGCGCACCTTGATGCCTTCGCCCTCGGGCGTGATCTCGAACACCGAAAGCGGGCCCATGATGCCGGGATGGATGGTGAACTTGTCCACGTCAATCTGCGTGAACACGGTGTCGAGGTGCATCATGGCGCGGTTGTTCGGGATGTTGAACGCCAGGATGGTGTCAACGGGGCTCGTTTCATCGTGGAAGATGTTGTGCGCGATGGCATCGATGGCGTCAGGCTCGGTGCGCTGTGAGATGCCGATGGCCAGCACGTGCTCGTTGATGTTCAGGATGTCGCCGCCCTCGATGTGGAACGTGTTGTAGCGGCTGTAGTACTGCGGGGTTCCCTTGAAATCCGGGTGGTAGTTGAAGATGTACTCGCCGTAGATGGTCTCGCGGTTGCGGGTGACGGAGTACATGCGGTTGATGGACACGCCGTTGCCGATCATGGCGAACGGGTCGCGCGTGAAGTACAGGTTCGGCATGGGCGGCACCACCATCTTGGAAGCCTCGGACACCAGGTCAACCAGCGAGTTGGACTTGTCGGTGTGCAGCTCGGTGAGGTTGATGCCTTCCATGGTCTTCAGTACGAAGTCCTTGGCGTCGGGATAGTTTTCCTGCATGTAATCGAAGATGATCTTGCGATAGCGCTCGGTTTTGATGCCGGCCTCGTCAATCCACTGCAGCAGGAACTTCTCGCGCAGCGCAGGGTCGGCGGCCAGAACCTCGGCCGTCAGATCTTCCAGGTACACAACCTCAACGCCGTTGTCGCGCAGCGCTTGCGCGAACGCGTCGTGCTCTTGCTGAGCCACCTTCAAAAACGGAATGTCATCGAACAGCAGTTCCTCAAGCGTGTTCGGCGTGAGGTTCAGCAGCTCCTTGCCGGGTCGATGCAGCAGGACCTTTTTCAAGGGCTTGATTTCGCTCTTGACGTTTACGCCAGCCATAACAACCTTCTTTCGTCTCGTGTGTTGTAAGACTATCTTCGCCATGCAGGCCGCCGCGCTTCTTGGCCTAGCGGGTTGCCTGCGGGTGGGGCGTTTTCCAAGGCGCCCCGTTTCCCTGGCTGCACCATAAGTCCTCCACAATTTGTGCGAAAGGTCTAACGTGGGTTTATCGTGCCCCGTTTAGAGGTGGAACCAGGGATTAAGCAAAGTATGGGGCCGCTAAACCCTCAATAAACCCCTGATGGAAAGCTTGTTGATTGCGTGGTGGCAATTTGAAGGGAATGTTGATGTGCCGTTGCCGTTTAGTAATGAAACGTCCACGGTCCCAAATTTCTAAACGGTGTTTCGCTACAAATTGAGCTCGTGTATCATGGAATGGCCCGGCGATGGGTTTTAAAAGGGACGCGTTCTACGGAGGGGACTGTGGAGCTTGCGCTGTTCTATTACACGTTGCTGATGCTATTGCTGTCCGCGTTGGTGTCGGCTGTTTGCTTGTCGGCGTACCTTGTCTCGCACAAGCGGACCATGCTGCTGCTGTTTGTGGCGTTCGCTTTTTACTTCTTTGATGTTGCCTTGGTGTTCCAAGACGAGTTCATCATGCGTTCAACGCACGTGGTGCTGTCTTCTACGTACATGCTGGTGCGGTCGCTGGCTTCCGTAGTAACAGGTGGCGGCTTTATCACTGCGTTTTGGATTCTTGTGTGCGACTACCTGGACGAATCGCGCAAGCTGCTGCTTGTTGCGCCTCCGGTGGCGTTCGCGGTGGTAAGCATTGCCATGCTAGTTGCTATCCCCGACGGCGAAGTGCAGCGCTTTTGGTTTTGGACCATGCACCAGTTCTACATGTACTTCATTTTGCTGTATGCAGGCTTTCGCTTCTTTCGCGAAACCGACCAGGCAGAACGTGCGCGTCTGTGGCGCCATCGCTTCATTTACTTGATTGCGTGGGTATTAAGCGTCGGCATCCTTGTTGAGGACGCGGTGTTCTTCCTGGTTTTGAATATCCCATCGTTTAACCTGGGGCCGTTGATTTTCTCGACAGAGCGCAACTATGCGGAAAACGCACTGCTCATTATCATCGGCGTGTTTGCTGTGCGTGCATCGTTCCGCATGCTATCGCTGCGCTTCGAACGCCCGCCAGCGCAGGGCGGCAGCAAGCAGCAGGAGCAGCAAATCGTGGAGAACCTCAACGTGTTCGCCACGCGCCACAAGCTGTCCCAACGTGAGCGCGAGGTGCTGTACCTGGTGCTTTTGGGCAAAGATAACCAGAACATTGCATCGGAAATGTCGCTGGCGCTTTCCACGGTAAAGGTGCACGTGCACAACATTTTGAAGAAAACGGGCGCCGCAAGTCGACAAGAGCTTGTCCAGGCATTTTGGAAAATGTCATAAACCGTCCGACCCTGAAAACCTACCCTCTACCGCCTGCGGCAACTATGCCGTGTTACAGTCGCGTGTCCAAATGACACAAGCGTGCTTTCGTCTGCTAAAGTGTGCCCCGTAAACCACTAGGTGGAATAGGCAATCAAAAAATGTGGAAAGGGGAGGAAAGCAATGGCAAGCTCGTTTGTTCAAAAGCTGAAGAACGTCGGCCCGGGCGCATTGGTTGCTGCCGGCTTCGTTGGCCCTGGCACGGTTACCACGTGCACGGTTTCCGGCGCAAGCTATGGCTACACCATGCTATGGGCACTGCTGTTCGCCACCGTTGCAACGATTATCTTTCAGGAGATGGCTGCGCGAATCGGCATCGTAACGCAGGAAGGCCTTGGTGAGAACATCCGCGATCGCATTTCGCATCCGGTGCTGAAGTGGATTGCAATCGTGATTGTTATCATCGCCATCTTTGTTGGCAACACCGCGTATGAAACGGGCAACATTACAGGCGGCATTTTGGGCATCCAGGCCGTGGCCAACGTGCCCATGATTCCCATCGTCATCGTGCTGGGCATTTTGGCGTTCGTAGCTATGTGGGTTGGCTCCTACAAGCTGGTCGAGAAAATTCTGACTGGCATTGTCATCTTCATGGGCCTGGTGTTCTTGATTACCGCATTTGCTTCCCCTGTTGATTGGGGCGCGGTTGTGGCCGGCCTGTTCACGCCTACCTTGCCCGAAGGCCAGGCAGGTGCGAAGGGCATCCTTACCGCTGTTGGCCTTATCGGTACCACCATCGTGCCGTACAACCTGTTCCTGCATGCGTCCGGCGCGGCCGAGCGCTTCAAGGATCCCGAGCAGGTTTCCGATGCTCGCTTCGACTGCGTGCTGTCCATCGGCCTTGGCGGCATCATCTCCATGGCTATCCTCATTTGCGCCGCTGCCAACATGCATGCTGCGGGCATCACCGTGACCAACGGCAAAGATATGGCCGTTGCGCTGCAGCCCCTGCTGGGCAACTGGGCAACGGTGCTTATTGGCATCGGCTTGCTTGCCGCCGGCTTCTCGAGCGCCATCACCGCCCCGCTTTCCGCCGCATATGCCGTTAACGGCGTGCTGGGCTGGGGTAAAACGCTGAAGGACCTGAAGTTCAAGGTTGTATGGATGATCGTGTTGGTTGCCGGCTGCCTTATGGCTGTGCTGCTGGGCAAAAGCCCCACGGAGCTTATCTTGGTTGCACAAGCGGCCAACGCCATCCTGCTGCCCATCATGGCGTTCTTCGTGATGTACGTTGCAAACGGCAAAGACCTGGGCAAGTGGCGCAACCATGCATTCGCGAACATCTGCGGCGTGATCTTCATCTGCATCACGTTGTTCATGTGCTGGCGCAACATGTCCAGCTTCCTGGCGTCGCTGCAAACCCTCATCGGAGCGTAGGCCGCGATCGATTTACAACCATATGCTTGCGAAATGGGCGAAGGGCATCTGCTCTTCGCCCATTTTCTGTACGCTACACGTTTTGAGTGGGTTATACCTTGCATATCCCGTGGCGTAAAATAGAGCAACTAGAAGCATTTCGCTTGATACAAGGGAGGCTTATGTGAGACCAACGGGCGTAATAATATGCGCAGCTGTGATTATGTGTGCTGTTTTCCTTTGGGCTTGTGGCCCGTCTTCGCAAGACGATGGTTCTGATTCTCGCGAGGATTCAAATCAGATATTAAGTGAAGAAGTTGATTCCTCAACAGCTCAATCAACAGCTGATTCTGACGACAATCAAAAGACTCGGGAGCAGATTTTAAAGGAAAATGGTGTTAAAACCTACGATGATATTGCGGGAAAATTCAGACTGGGAGATACGGTTGAAACTGATATCGTCAGATTCACCCTTGATACTAGCTCGTATGCGGTGGTTCTTGATTTAGATGATGAAGATGAGCTGTATGGCTATTCTTCTCTGAGCTGGGCAGGGAAAGTAGAGCCAATAGAAAAAGCGCTATCCAGTAATTATTTCCTTCCAAAGGAGTATGACTCGTCGGTTGATCGCTCCAATCGAACGGTTGCTCCAAAAGGGCATATTCTGGTTTCGTATTCATTTACTGCTGAAAATCTAGATAGAGTCGACTTGACTCTTGACTCAAGCAACCTGCGGTCCGCTGACGGGTCTAGCTATAATTTTGTTTCCTTTTATGAAGGGGAGCCTTTTGGAGGCAACGTAAAGTCTTTTCATGAAATCGAAGCGCATACAAAATACTATGGCATGTGTATAAATCTGACGGAAAACTATCTGAATGCTGATTTTACTCATCACCCAAATGAAGGTTTTGCAAGCGTTCCCGTAGGCGATATCGTCAATTACAGGGGGGTATTTCGTATCGCGCTTGACCCTGAAAACATGGATGAGCCATACAGATTGGTAATCAATCTTCCGACCTCTAAAGGATATCAACCATTTCAGTTTTGCATCAATGCAGATTAGATGCACTCTCGTATTTTGGAGAAGCATAACTCAAGAAGCAAAAAGGCCACCGGCGCAAGCCGATGACCTGGTGTTTCATGGTGCCCCAGATACGATTCGAACGTACGACACCCGCTTTAGGAGAGCGGTGCTCTATCCCCTGAGCTACTGAGGCGTGTTCGTCATTGTAGCATTAAACGGAATGTATAGGCGCTGGGCGCCACGTCAACACGGGTTGTGCGCAAAGCCGGTATCGCAGGTTGCGGTGCCGGCTTTGCTTTGCGTCGCAAAAGGGTTTGCGTGGGGCGTTTAAACCTGTGCGAACTGCAGTAGCTCCGTTGCGTTCGACAGAATCACGTCTGCGCCGGCGCTTTGCAGCGTGCTGACAGGGTTGTAGCCCCAATCAACGCCGATGGCAAACGTGCCTGCGTTTTGCGCAACGCGGATGTCGCCTGCCGAATCGCCTACGTATGCCGTGCGCTCAGGGGTTGACCCCAGCTCGCGAATAGTGCGCAGCAGGCCGGTGGGATCGGGTTTACGGGGAATTTCCTCGCATTCGCCGTGCAGCACATCGAACAAGTTCGGCAGGTATTTCGGGATAACGTCCTTTACGCCGCCTTCGTATTTGTTCGACAGCACGGCAAGCTTGCAGCCGCGGGCTTTCAGCTGCGTAAGTGCCTCGGGCATATTCGCGTACGGCTTGGTGAGTTCAAGGCCAATCTTTGGGTACAGCGCCTTCCAATGCGCAAGCGCTTTAGCGCATGTGTCGTCAGAGGTTCCTTCGGGCATTGCGCGGTAGATTAAGCGCTGCGCGCCGTCGCCAACGTAGCTTAGGATTTCCTCGTCGGTGTGCGTGGGACATCCGAAGTGCTCAAGCGTTTTGTTCGTAACCGCAATCAGGTCAGGGATAGTATCAAGCAGCGTTCCGTCAAGGTCGAAAACAAAGGTGTCAAACGTGGGATGTTCACTAGTCATTAAAGACTCCTCCCGTATAGCAAAAACGACGACCAAAAAGGTCGTCGTCGACTCAACAAAATGGAGCGGGTGACGGGACTCGCGGTTTTCTTCGAAAACCGCACCCCTCGGCGCAAGCGCCTTCGGGCGTTTCGCTAAAAACGTGCCACGGGCACGTTTTCTTAACGCGAAACCACCTCATCGGTTCTCGTCCCTGTTCGGGTCCGTTCCTTAACCGCAATGCTAGTTAAACATCGCAGCGACTCAACAAATGGAGCGGGTGACGGGACTCGAACCCGCGAATGCGAGCTTGGGAAGCTCGTGCCTTACCACTTGGCGACACCCGCATGCGTTTCGGCTGGCGCTCCTTGCCAAACCGTGTGGGCATTATATCCCAAAATGCTGCAGAACAAGCTAACAGATAGAAAACGCGCCGAAATCTTCTAAAGCGGCCACGTTGCGGAAGGCTGGGGCAGGGCTGGGGGCTGCCTTAAAACGTCGTCTTTCCCGAACAGCAGGTATTCGGGCGTGGTATCAAGCGCTGAAGCAAGCTCCTCAACCAGCGACAAACGCACATTCGCGGTTCCGTTCTCTATTTTGTTCAAAAGCGGACGGCCGATGCCAAGCATGGCGGAAAAGCGCGTTTTGGTGATGCGCTCCTTTTTGCGAAGCGCCTTCACGTTCCTTCCAAGCATCTCTGCAAGAGACGGCGGGTCGAAAGACGCGTCGTAAAGTGGGTTGCTATGTGGGGAACGTTGCTGCATGTGCTTGAGCGTAACGTGGCTGTTACAACATGCTGTAACCCAGCGATTACGTTTCGCTGAATTCGCAAAATTAAGTGAATTGCTCGGAATTAAACAAACGTCGTGATTTTTCGTATATAACGTGAAGGCAATAGGCGCATGACGTGCCGTTTTTATGGGCTGGTTTCTAACGATGATACAATGCACCCTGGTTTGTAGTGCGCGTTCGCGATGGGCGTTCGTCACAACACCGGTTGATGTACATAAAAGGTTCGGGCTGTGTGGGCACCATGTCGGCGGGGAGACCGCGTGGAATCTGTGCGGTACGGCAGACAAGCCTACGCCCGAGCGCTATAGCCGTGAGGAGATTGCATGGCATTCAAGAAGAACCGCCAACCCCAGGCGCCTATGCCGCAGAATTCTCAATCGACAGGGTATCGCCCTGCATACACCCCCGGTTCTCAGGGGCCGGGCGCAAATAACGCGTTCCGCAATCAAGCGGGCGCGTCTCAGTATTCTCGCTCTAATCCGCAATACGCAACGCGGACGGCGCGCAAGTCAAGTCGCGGCAAGAAAATTGCCATCGGCGTGTGCTGCGCATTGGTTGTTGCCCTTATCGGCTGCGGCACCGCGTTCGCCGTTTGGTTCAACAACGTGAATACGCAGCTGAATTCGGGCGATAAGTCGCAGGAAGAGCTTGCGGACATCCAAGATCAGCTTACCAAAACCACTAGTTTCGACGAGCCGTTTTATATGCTGCTAATCGGTTCAGATAAACGCGAGGGCTACGATGAGGACGGCGCTCGCTCCGATACCAACATCGTTGTGCGCATTGACCCCACTACGAATCAAGCCACGCTCGTTTCCATTCCTCGCGACACCATGATCGACATCGACGGTTACGGAACGAACAAGTTCAACGCCGCCTATAACTATGGTGGCGCGGCGGCAACCATTCGCGAGGCGTCGCAGCTTACGGGTGTGGGCATTTCCCATTACGCGGAAGTGAACTTTAACGCCCTGATTGATCTTGTGGACGCGGTTGGCGGCGTTGACGTGCAAGTTGACGAACGCGTTGACGACCCGGATGCAGACGGCACCAGGGACAACCCCGATTGGGAGCATGTTGTCATCGAGCCTGGCTTGCAGCATCTTGACGGCAACGAAGCGCTGACGTTCGCGCGTAGCCGCGCCTATGTTGATGGAGACTTCACGCGCACCGCAAATCAGCGCAAGCTGATTGAAGCGCTGGTGGACAAAGTGCTCGCGCTTCCCGTAACGGAGATGCCCGGTGTTATCCAGGCGGCTGCGCAATGCGTTACCACCGACATGAAGGTGTCCGACATCATTTCGCTGGCGCAGCAGTTCAAAGACGGCGGCGACCTAACCATCTACTCCGCCATGCTACCTTCCATTACGGGCTACGTTGACGGCGTGTCGTACGTTTTTGCCGATGAAGACAAGCTCGCCGAAATGATGAAGGTAGTGGAAGAAGGGGAAGACCCTAGCGGCATTGTTGGAACCACCAGCAAGCTTGCGCAAAAGTACTCGGCGCAGTCTAGCTCGGACGGCACATCGACCTCGGGTACTTCCTCCCATGCAGGCAACGACTACGATTCCTCTTACGGTGGAACGTATTCCGGCAATGA
Organism: Eggerthellaceae bacterium UBA5906; assembly: GCA_002431805.1. Taxonomy (GTDB): domain Bacteria; phylum Actinomycetota; class Coriobacteriia; order Coriobacteriales; family Eggerthellaceae; genus Senegalimassilia. The sequence continues at coordinate 14,431 of DJEE01000085.1, read as the reverse complement.
CTACGGCACCTCGACGTATTCCTACAGCGGAACAACGTCGAATAGCGGTTCGTATAGCAGCGGCTACGACAGTACGGGCGGAAGCTCTTCGGGCGGCTATGGCTACACCGATTCCTCGTACTCGCAAGCGCCGGCAACCGGCACAGGCGGTGCATCGTCTGGCGGCTATGCCGACACAGGCGTAGGCGGCGCGTCAACGGGCGGCTCAACCGGCACAACCACAGGTACTGTAGGCACTGCTTACTAACATCAGACCGAAGAAGGGGAAGCGCACGAAAGCGTTTCCCCTTCTTGCATATGGTGGCGCGTCGTATCTCGGCGGCTTATCCGTTGAACGTGTCGTCTAAAGGCAAAAAAGATGGCCCCGCAACTATCCTGCGGGGCCATTGCATCTAACTATGAGCGTTGCACTACTTGGTGGCGTAGCCGTCGGGGTTCATCGACTGCCAACGCCAGCTGTCGGCGCACATGCGGTCAAGGTCGTACTGCGCAACCCAGCCAAGCTCCGTGCGAGCCTTGTCGCACGCAGCGTAGTTCGTGGCAACGTCTCCTGCACGGCGCGGCTTGATCTCGTACGGAATCTTGTGGCCGCACGCCTTCTCGAACGCATGCACCACGTCAAGCACGCTCGAGCCCTTGCCGGTGCCCAGGTTGAAAATGCCAACACCGCGGCGGCTGCCGTCCTCGGCGGCCTCGCCTTCGATGGAGCCCAAGCCCAGTGCCTTGCCGGTGCCAACCTTGCCGCCCATCCAATCCAGCGCGGCAACATGGCCGCGAGCCAGGTCAACCACGTGAATGTAGTCGCGCACGCCCGTGCCGTCCGGCGTGTCGTAGTCATCGCCGAACACGCCCACGCAGGCAAGCTTGCCCACGGCAACCTGCGCAACGTAAGGCAGCAGGTTGTTCGGGATGCCCTTCGGGTCTTCGCCAATCAGGCCGCTTTCGTGTGCGCCAATGGGGTTGAAGTAGCGCAGTAGCACAACGTTCCACTCGTTGTCGCCTACGTACAGGTCGGTAAGCACCTGCTCGAGCATGCTCTTCGTCCAACCGTAGGGGTTGGTGCAGTCGTGTTTCGGGCAATCTTCGGTAATCGGAATGAACTCGGGCTCGCCGTAAACGGTAGCGCTGCTGGAGAACACGATGTTCTTCACGCCGTGGTTGCGCGCAACGTCGCACAGTACAAGCGTGCCGGCAATGTTGTTCCAGTAGTACTCAAGCGGCTTTTGCACGCTTTCGCCAACGGCTTTAAAACCGGCGAAGTGGATGATGGCGTCAACGTCGTTTTCGTCGAAGATGGCGCTCAGCGCTTCGCGGTCCAGGATGTTCTGCTTGTAAAAACGCAGCTGCGCATCATCGGCGGAAAGGCCGCAGATCTTGCGAATACGATCAACGGCAACCTGGCTGGAGTTGCTCAGGTCGTCAACGATGATTACGTGATAGCCCTGCTGAATCAGCTCAACGCAGGTGTGGCTGCCAATGAAACCGGCGCCGCCGGTAACTAGAATGCTCAGGTCCTTGTGGTCCTTTGCCAGTCCCTTGTTCGCCATAAAAGCTCCTTTCCCATATATGGGATTGCTTGCCTGTGGTCGCGCGTATGCGCGGTGTGACGGCATTCATAGTAGCAGCCTTAAGGTGTCGCGTATGTAAAGAGTCTGAAAGCAACATGTGACGTGCGCTTATGCAATGGCCTAAAAGGCGAAAAAGGCAGATTTCGAAGCGTTTGGGACAACCTTCGAAATTATTCTTGACAAAGTATAGTCAATTCCGTATTATTATCCTCAGTTAGAGATAACAAATTCTCACCATCTCTTTCCCCCTCGTTTCACTCGTCTGACGAAAGGCCGCTTCCCCCGCGGCCTTTCGTCATGTTGGTGCTATTTCTTGTTCAGCTTTGGCAACTTTTTCAGCAGCGCCCAGGCAATCTGTTTGTCGCGCGGTGTTGCCAACAGCGACTCGAAGTCCAGAAACGCCACGGCCGTACGGCCAAGCAGCCGACACGCGCCGCCTGTGGGAACGCTGCAGCGATACGCTTGCCCCAGCAAGGCGGCCGATGCGCCGTCCGTTGCCACCAGGCACAACGGGTCAAGCCCTTCAAGCAGCACGAACAGCGCATGTTCCTCAAGTTCCTCGGTTGCCACATACGTGCACGCGCGTTCGCCGTATCCAAGCGCCTGTGCAGAGCTTTCGATGGCGCCTTTCGCTTCGGGTGAAAGTTCGTGTGAGTTGAGGACGCATACGAATCCCGCATGCGCGCCCGTCATATACGAGCCAAACAAATCCCACGTTTCATCAAGTGCGACCTCGTATTTGTTACCAGTCATGGATTTTTTCACACCCGCTCTTGCCCTTGCTGAATCTTCGCCGTATAACCGAATCATAACAAGAACAAAGCAACCGCGGTGCGCCTAATTCGCATGTGCACCGCGCTAACAAAGGAGGAACAGCATGTGCACCAACGGCATTAACACCGGTCAGTTTGAAATGATGATTGAGCAAATCGACGACCATTTAAAGCTTGAGCGCCGCTGGGCTCATACGCTCGGTCACAAGGCCGGCGATGCGGGCTACGAAAACGTTTCCAAGAAGCTGCACGAGGCGCAGGCCATGATTGACGACGTGCGTGCGCTGCTTGACGAAGCAAAAGATGCTTTGGAAGACGATGCTCAGGCCGCAGGTGGCGTCACCGTTAAATTGGTGTAGCTTCGCATGAGCAACGATCTGATGAGGTTCTCCGTGGCTATGCCGGAGGATTTGCTTGTGCGCTTCGATCACCTGGTTGCGCGGCGCGGGCTGGCGAAAAATCGCAGCGAAGTGGTGCGCGATTTGGTACGTGACGCGCTGGTCGAAGACGAGTGCGCAACGCCGGGCGTTGAGGTGGCGGGCACGCTTACCATCGTGTTCGATCACCATGCCAACGACCTGCAGGAAAAGCTGCATGCCATTCAACACGAGTATTTCAGCAACATCGTGTCCACTATGCATGTGCACCTTGACGCGCATATGTGTCTTGAGGTTATTGTGCTACGCGGCGAAACGGGCCTGGTGCAAGACATTGCGAACCTTATCCTGGGAACGAAGGGCGTGCAAAACGGCAAGCTTGTGCTTACCGTGACCGACGAACATCAGAACCACTAAACGTTATGTGCGCCCGTTGTTTTTCGGGCTGCAAGGCGGCCCTGCTTGGTCGGCGGGGTCGCTTCTACTTTATAAGGAGTGTCCATGGACGAAGCGGTCATGCTCGGTCACGGAAGTGGCGGAACTATGATGAAGCGCATCATCGACGAAGTATTCTTTGCCGCGTACGCCGGCGAGGAACTGCTGCGCGGTGACGACGCGGCGGTGTTGCCGGCCCCGGCGCCGGGTGAGCGCCTGGCGTTTTCAACCGACAGCTTTGTGGTTACGCCGCACTTTTTCCCGGGCGGCGATATCGGCAGGCTTGCCGTGTGCGGCACGGTGAACGACGTTGCTACCAGCGGCGCTACGCCTCGGTATCTAAGCTGTGGCTTTGTGCTGGAAGAGGGTTTCCCCATTAAAGACCTCAGGCGCATTTGCGCCAGCATGGCCGAAGTGGCCAAGGAAGCCGGCGTGCACCTGGTAACAGGCGACACAAAGGTGGTCAATCGCGGCCATGGCGATGGCGTGTACATCAACACGGCGGGCGTGGGAACGCTGAAGCCGGGCGTGAACCTGGGCGGCGCGCTGTGCAAGCCGGGCGATAAAGTGCTGGTCAGCGGTACATTGGGCGATCACGGTATCACCATCATGAGCTGTCGCGAGTCGCTGTCGTTCAAGGCTGACCTGCAAAGCGACGCGGCGCCGCTGAACCACCTTATTGCCGACGTGTTGGCTGCGGCGCCGGGTGTGCGTTGCTTCCGCGACCCCACACGCGGCGGCTTGGCTTCCACGCTCAATGAGCTGGCGGCGCAGTCTGGCACCGACATCACGGTGGAGGAAGCGGCTGTACCGGTGAAGCCCGCGGTGCAAGGCGCGTGCGACATGCTGGGCTACGACGTGCTGCAAGTTGCCAACGAGGGCAAGATGGTATGCGTGGTGGCGCCCGAGGATGCCGAAGCGGCGTTGGCCGCCATGCGCGCCAACAAGTACGGTGTCGACGCGGCCATCATTGGAGAAGTAACCGAGGCGCAACCCGAACGTGGCTCGAAGGTATTCCTGCGCACGGCGTTCGGCAGCACCCGCATCCTCGACATGTTGGTAGGAGAGCAACTTCCGCGCATTTGCTAGCAAGTGGGTCAAAGCAAGCCGGGCTGTTTCGACTCATGAACTTTTTTGAATTGCCGTTGCCCGACAAGCTCCCGGTATTTTCCTGATTGTTATTGCAATCGCTCTTATTAGTGGTATTGTGCGGGCATTGCTTAATTGGGGTATGACCCGGTAGCATTTCGCCGGGCATTATAGACGAGAAGGAGTAACCATGGCACATCCGGTTATTGAGACTGACGAGTGCATCGGCTGCGGCATTTGCGTTGACGCTTGCCCGCAGGAAGTTCTGGAAGTTAACGGCGGCGTTGTCGAGGCTGTGAACGAGGACAACTGCATCGCTTGCGGCGACTGCGTTGAAGAGTGCCCCATGGGTGCCATCCCCGAGGTTGTCGAGGAATAAAGCGAACCATCGCGAAACGCAACGAGCCCCTTACCTTATATATAGGTAAGGGGCTCGTTTGGTTGATGGGGAGGGGCAACGGCAACGTGGGCGAAGCCTTGGCGTTCGGCCGCATTTCTGCGCGTAACTGTCTTCAGGAGTAGGTCTTATAAGCCCTCACTTAGATATTTGTGACGCGAATATGACGTGAAAAACAGCGCTTTCGATTAAAGTCGAGAGCGCTGTTTTTCGTTTTTGCTACGCGTTTCACCTAGTCAAGTACATAATTCAACTATATAAACCTTTCTGACACTTTAGCGTTAACAAAACGTAACCTTTAATTTCGCAAATAACTTGACACGTGCAGACTTAGATTTTATATTACGGATTGTTGGAAAAAGGTTAAGCCCCTTGGGCCTAGCCGCCAACGCATAACTTCGGTTACATAACTCCTAGTGAGAGGAAGCAATGATATGAGCAAGATTCTGGGTATCGACCTTGGCACCACGAACTCCGCCATGGCCGTTATGGAAGGCTCTGAGCCTGAGATCCTCGTGAACGCCGAAGGCGACCGTACCACCCCGTCCGTTGAAGGCTTCCGCAAAGACGGCGAGCGCGTGGTGGGCAAGGCTGCTAAGAATCAGGCCGTCACCAACCCCGAGAACACCGTTTCTTCCGTCAAGCGTTTCATCGGTCGTTCTTTCTCCGAAACTGCCGACGAGCAAAGCAAGGTAAGCTACAAGGTAAAGGCCGGCAAAGACGGCCGCACCGTTGTTGATATCGACGGCAAGGACTACACGCCCGAGGAAATCTCCGCAATGGTCCTGCAGAAGTTGAAGAACGACGCCGAGAAGCAGGTGGGTTCGCCCATCACGCAGGCCGTTATTACCGTCCCGGCTTACTTCAACGATGCTCAGCGCCAGGCCACGAAGGACGCTGGCAAAATCGCCGGCCTCGAGGTTCTGCGTATCATCAACGAGCCTACGGCAGCTGCTTTGGCGTACGGCCTTGACAAGACGAACAAAGACGAGAAGATCCTCGTGTTCGACCTGGGCGGCGGCACGTTCGATGTGTCCATCCTTGAGCTGGGCGACGGCGTGTTCGAGGTAGCTGCCACCGCTGGCGATAACCACCTCGGCGGCGATGACTGGGATCACCGCGTTATCGATTGGCTGGCTGACAAGTTCTCCAAGGACAATGGCGGCATCGACCTGCGCAAGGACAAGATGGCTCTGCAGCGCTTGAAGGAAGCAGCTGAGAAGGCCAAGATGGAGCTGTCGAGCACCACGCAAGCCAACATCAACCTGCCCTTCATCACTGCTGACGCAACCGGCCCGAAGCACCTGGACTACACGCTTACCCGCGCCGAGTTCGAGTCCATCACCAAGGATCTGCTGGATCGTTGTCGCAAGCCTGTTGAGCAGGCGCTGCATGACGCCGGCATGTCTCAGGGCGACATCGACGAGGTCATTCTGGTTGGCGGCTCCACGCGCATGCCCGCTGTGCAGGAACTTGTTAAGCGCATGACCGGCAAGCAGCCGAACATGTCCGTGAACCCTGACGAGGTTGTGGCAATGGGCGCAGCTGTTCAGGGCGGCGTGCTGGCAGGCGACGTTGAGGGCATTCTGCTTCTGGACGTTACGCCTTTGTCCTTGGGCGTTGAAACCATGGGCGGCGTGATGACGAAGATGATCGACCGCAACACCACCATTCCTACCCGCAAGACCGAGATTTACTCCACGGCTGCTGATAACCAGACGTCCGTTGAGATTCACGTCCTGCAGGGCGAGCGTCAGATGGCCAAGGACAACAAGACCTTGGGCAAGTTCCAGCTCACCGGCATCCCGGCCGCGCGTCGTGGCGTGCCGCAGATCGAGGTTACGTTCGACATCGACGCTAACGGCATCGTGAACGTGTCCGCTAAGGACCTGGGCACGGGCAAGCAGCAGCAAATCACCATCAGTGGTTCCACGGCCCTGAACGACGAGGAAGTCGACCGCATGGTGAAGGACGCCGAGGCTCACGCCGAGGAAGACAAGAAGCGCAAGGAAGAGGTTGAAACCCGCAACAACTGCGATGCGCTGGTCAACGCAACCGAGCAGACGCTCAGCGAGTTGGGTGACAAGGTTCCGGCCGACTCTAAGTCCGCTGCTGAAGAGGCCATCAACGAGGCTAAGACCGCTTTGAACGGCACCGACATTGAGGCCATCAAGGCTGCCACTGAGAAGCTGCAGCAGGCTGGTTACAAGCTGGCCGAGGTTGCTTACAGCCAGCAGCAGGCCAACGGCCAGGCTGCTCCTGGCGCAGGCGCGGCAGCGGGCGCTCAGTCCGATGACGGTCCTATTGAGGCAGACTACGAGGTTGTTGACGACAAGGAAGGGAAGTAATCGCCATGGCAACGCAGAGCACGCCCGAGCCTGAGCGCGCGACGCAGGACATGGGCAAGCAAATTCCCATCGAGGACGTCGAGTCCGCTCCGAAGCAAAAGGAAGGCGCCGCTGAGCAAGGTGGCGCCGCCCCCGAGGCGTCCGAACCGGCATCCGATGTAGATAAAGAAGCCGAAGAGGTTTTGGAGGGCCAGCCCGAAGAAGCCCCAACCAACGACGAGCTGGTGGCAAAGGCCCAGGCCGAAGCCAAGGACTGGCAGGACAAGTACCTTCGCCTGCATGCCGAATGGGACACGTATCGTCGCCGTACGGCAGAGCAACGCGAGCAGGAACGCGTTCGTGCCGGCGAGAAGCTCGTCGAGAAGCTGCTTCCGGTTATCGACGACTTTGAACGCACCATCGATTACGCCGAAAAGAACGGTGAGACGGGCTTGATGGACGGCGTGAAGGCTGTGCACAACAAGTTCGTGAACGTTCTGGAAAGCGGCGGAGTGCAGGTTATCAACCCTGCAGGTCAGGCATTCGATGCATTGGAGTGTCAGGCCGTTGCCACGGTTGATGATGCTTCTGTTCCGGACGAAACCGTGCACGAGGTGTACCAGAAGGGCTACAAGATGGGAACGAAAGTTCTTCGCGCCGCAATGGTCACCGTTACCACGGGCGGCCCGAAAAGGCCGAAGCCTGAGAGCGAAGACGAATAGGTAGCTTTTGCGAGGGCGGGCGGTTCAGTCCGCCCTCGTTGTTACTCGTGAAAGGAAGGTGGACCGCATGCCGGCTACTCCGGACTATTACAAAACGCTGGGCGTTCCGCGCACGGCGACCACCGATGAGATCAAAAAGGCGTTCCGCAAGCTGGCGCGTAAGTACCATCCCGATGCCGGTGGCAGCGAGGCGAAGTTTAAGGAAATCAACGAAGCCTATGAGGTCTTGTCTGACGATAAGAAGCGCAAACTGTACGACCAGTACGGCACTGCGAACGAGAATCAAATTCCCCGTGGCTGGGGTGGCGGTGCCGTCAATATGGACGACATCTTCGGCGGCGCAGGTGGCGCTGGCGGCTTTGGCAGCTGGGCTGACATCCTGGAAAGCATTCGCCGCGGCGAAGGTGCATTCGGCACGAACTGGGACTTCAATGGTGGTGGCGCTGGCGGCTTCGGCGGCCGTCAACCGCGCCCCCGCAAGGGCCAGGACATGAACGTTACCTTGAACGTAACGTTCGAGGAAGCCTACGCGGGCACCGAAAAGCGCGTGACCGTGCGCGTGCCTGGTCGCACCGATTCGGAAACGCTTACCGTGAAGGTGCCGGCGGGTGCCGTCGACGGCGGCCGCCTGCGTTTCCGCGGCAAGGGTGCGCCGGGTGAAAACGGCGGTCAAGCAGGTGATTTGCTGGTTACCACGCGCATTCAGCCTCATCCGTACTTTAAGCGCGACGGGGCCGATGTGCTCATCGACGTCCCGGTTAACGTTGCGGAAGCGGCCCTTGGTGCAAGCGTGGTTGTTCCTGCGCCCGACGGCACGAAAGTGCGCGTGAAGGTGCCGGCGGGCACGCAAGACCAAACGGTCATGTCCGTGCGCGGTAAAGGAGCGCCAAGGGTAAAGGGTTCCGGTAACGGCGATTTGAAAATCACCGTGAAGGTGCAGGTGCCCAAGGTCATGAACCAGGCGCAAAGGAAAGCCATGGAGGCGTTTTTGCAGGCGTCTTCCGATGATGTGAGGAGTTGGTAAGTATGCCCGAGTGGAACGATCGCAACCGACCCCTCTACATGATCGGCGTGGCAGCTGAGCTTGCCGGCGTGCATCCGCAAACGCTGCGCGCTTACGAGCAAAAAGGCCTGGTTACCCCGCAGCGTACCAGCGGCAACACGCGCATGTACTCGCAGGCCGACATTGAGCGTCTTTCGCTCATTAACGAGCTTACGGGCGAAGGCATCAACCTGGCAGGCGTCATCCGCATTCTCGATCTGCAAGGTCGCCTTGACGATCGCGACCAGGAAATCGACGACCTGCACAAGCGGGTTCGCCGCCTGGCCGATCGCGTGCATGAGCTGGAAACGCGCGAGAGCGTGAATTCCCTCGTCCAGTCGCCCACGGCAATCGTGGTGCGTCGCCCCAGCTCTTTGTTGTAATCAACCACGTAGAACCAACGTAAGGAGGTTCACATGAGACTAGATAAACTTGCCGTTACGGCCCAAGAAGCGTTTCAGGCTTCCATGGGCGTGGCGGGCGATGCTCAGTCCAGCACCATTGAGCCTATTCACTTGCTTAAGGCAATGCTGGATGCATCGGAGAACAACCTTTCCGCCATCATCAAGCGCATTGGCGCCGACCCGGCGCAGCTGTCGCAAAACGTCGACAGTGCCATCGCTGCCATGCCGAAGGCCAGCGGTTCGAATATGCCCATGGCCATGCCCAGCAACGCGCTTATGCAGGTCATCGACAACGCTGTGAAAGCAGCAGAACGCATGGGCGATAGCTACGCAACCACCGAGCACTTGCTTATTGCGCTTGCTCAGGACAAGGGTGACGCCGGTCGCGTGCTCAACGGCTTGGGCATCACGGGCAAAACCGTCGAGGAGGCGTACAGCTCCCTGCGTGGTTCTACCCGCGTTACCGACCAGCAAAGCAAGCCCGAGCTTGACGCGCTGAACCAATACGGCCAGAACCTTACGCAAAAAGCGCGCGAGGGCAAACTCGACCCGGTCATCGGCCGTTCCGAGGAAATTCGCCGTACCATTCAGGTGCTTAGCCGTCGTACGAAGAACAACCCCGTGCTTATTGGCGAGCCGGGCGTCGGCAAAACGGCAATCGTCGAAGGTTTGGCTCAACGTATCGTTGCCGGCGACGTGCCCTCCGGCCTGAAAGACCACGACGTCATTGCGCTTGACTTGGGCGCAATGGTGGCAGGCGCTAAGTACCGTGGCGAGTTCGAGGACCGCTTGAAGGCCGTGCTGCGCGAGGTCAAGGAGTCGAACGGGCAGATCATCCTGTTCATCGACGAGCTGCATACCATCGTGGGCGCAGGTTCCACGGGTGACAGTTCCATGGACGCCGGCAACATGCTTAAACCTGCCCTTGCACGTGGCGAACTGCATGCCATCGGTGCCACCACGCTCGACGAATACCGCAAGTACATTGAGAAGGACGCTGCTCTTGAGCGTCGTTTCCAAACGGTTATGGTCAGCGAGCCTACGGTTGAAGATACCATCGCCATCCTGCGTGGCCTGAAGGAGAAGTACGAAATCCATCATGGCGTGCGCATCACCGATGCAGCTATTGTGGCATGCGCCGAACTTTCGAACCGCTACATCTCCGACCGCTTCCTGCCCGACAAGGCCATCGACCTTATGGACGAGGCGGCCAGCCGTTTGCGCATCGAAATCGACAGCATGCCTGAAGAGGTTGATCTGGCTGAGCGCAAGCTCACGCAGATGCAAATCGAAGAGCAAGCGCTTATGAAGGAAACCGACGACGTCAGCCGCGAACGCCTTGAGCACTTGCGCAAGGAAATCGCTGACGCTCAGGATGCCTTGTCGAAGCGCAAGGCCGAGTGGCAAAACGAAAAGGACGTCATTGAAAACGTTCAAACGCTCAAGGCCGACCTTGAATCTGCGCAAACCGATGAGGAGCGCGCAACGCGCGAGGGTGATTTGGTGAAGGCGTCCGAGATCCGTTACGGTCGCATCCCCGAACTGCAGCGTAAACTCGACGAAGCCGAGCAGGCGCTTAACGAAAAGCAAGAAGACGGTGCCATCTTGAAGGAGGAGGTGTCGCAGGAAGAAATCGCCGAGGTGGTGTCAACCTGGACCGGCATCCCCGTGTCCAAGATGATGCAAGGCGAAATGGAAAAGCTCGTCGACCTGGAAGACAAGCTGCATGAGCGCGTCGTCGGCCAAGACGAAGCCGTGCACGCCGTTGCCGGCGCTATCCGCCGCAACCGCGCTGGCCTGTCCGACCCGAACAAGCCCATCGGCAGCTTCCTGTTC
>DJEE01000085.1:0-3419 GCA_002431805.1 Eggerthellaceae bacterium UBA5906 | reverse complement strand
TTCCTCGGCCCCACCGGCGTCGGCAAAACTGAGCTGGCGAAGGCCCTGGCGGAGTACCTGTTCGACAGCGAAAAGGCCATGGTGCGCATCGACATGTCCGAGTACATGGAGAAGTTCAGCGTGCAGCGTCTTATCGGTGCCCCTCCGGGATACGTGGGCTATGACGAGGGCGGCCAGCTTACCGAAGCCGTGCGCCGTCGTCCGTACAGTGTCATCTTGCTCGATGAGGTGGAGAAGGCTCACCCTGATGTCTTCAATATCTTGCTGCAGGTGCTCGATGATGGCCGCTTGACCGATGGCCAGGGTCGCTTGGTGTCGTTCAAGAACGCTATCATCATCATGACCAGCAACATCGGTTCCCAGGCAATCCGCGAATACGAAAGCGCGAATGCCAGCAAGGAAACCATGGGCGACGTCATGGAAAACGTCATGAAGGGCGATGTGGACACGGCGGCGAAGAGCTTGGCGGAGCTGTCCACCAAAATCAACGACGCCCTGCGCAACACGTTCCGCCCCGAGTTCCTCAACCGTATCGACGAGGTCATCACGTTCCACGCGCTGTCCATTGCCGACATGGAGCCCATTGTGGAACTGCAGCTCAACGACGTGCGTGAGCGCTTGGCCGATCGCCGCGTCACGCTCGATGTTACGCCCGCCGCAATGGAACATCTGTCCATCGATGGTTTCGACCCGGTGTACGGCGCTCGTCCTTGCAAGCGCCTTGTGCAGCGTGAGATTGTCGACCGCATTGCCGAGAAGATTGTCGAAGGCAAGCTGCCCGACCGCAGCCATGTGCTTATCGACATCGACGAGGCCGCAGACGATTACGTCTGCAAAGTCGAGCCCCCACTGGAGCTCGACGCGGTGCCGGTCGAGTAAGGCTTGCGCAGCTTAATTGCATACCGCTGCAACAAACGAGGCCGCCGGTTTACCCGGCGGCCTCGTCTATTTTTCAACCATGTCCATCAGCTCTTGTTTGCTATGCACGTCAAGCTTCGAGTAGATATGCTTCGTATGCCCCTTCACGGTGTTCTCCGTCAAATATAGTGTTTCGGCGATATATGCCTTCGTGCGCCCTTTGCAAAGCAGCTGCATAATCTCAAGCTCGCGCGGCGTTAACCCGTGCTGCTTGCCAACAACTTCGCATCGCTCGTCTATGCTGCGGTAGTCAACGGGCTCGGCAACAGGCTCTCCGCGCAGCTCGGCGAAAATCCACTTTGTATCCTGGTCGCGCAGTTCCAAGCAAAACGTCGAAAGCAAAAGCAGCACGAACATCAGCGCAACAATAACCACCGGGGCAATAGCGCCGTCGGGGTAGGCGGAAGCGGCAATCGATCCAATAGCAAACGGCGCCGTATAGCAAGCCCAGCCAACACCAAACACCCAAGGTGCCGGCAGTTTCGAGTGATGCGCAATATCAGACAGCGTTAACCAGGCGAACAGCACTATCAAATCCCACGCGCTGCTTTCCACGCATCGCAAAATGGTTATCTCGGGAAACGCTGTCTGCGTCAGCAAATCGGCGGCCAGCACCAGCAACGCGATGCGCCACAGCTGAGAAAAATTGAACGGCTTGTTCAATCCAATGGCAATGAACAGCACAATCGCCGAAATAACAATCTCAAACAAGCGGCTCATCAAAAAGTCAACGGCAGGAATTCTACTTTGGTTCCCCGAGAATTGTCCAACCAAAAACGCCACTACAAAGCTAAACGTTGCGATGGCCAACGCAACCTTCCAAAGCCCACGCATGTTATGAGACTCAAAACGCACCGTAGGGTTTGCCTCGGTGCGGGCGTTTGCGAGTGCAATTCGGCACATAACCACCGACAAAATCGGAAGCACAATCCCTAGCAGGCATTGTCCCCACAGGGGAATGAAATGCGAAAAACACTTAATAGTCGAGCCGCCAATGTTCGCAATAAATAAGTAGCAAACGGTGGATCGTAAATCCAATTTTGCGTAAAACGTGCCCCACTGCAGATACATCCAGCCAAGCACGCACGCACATAAAATAGTCGCAACATACTGCAAGGAAATGCTGTCAAACGCAGAATACGAAAGCGTTAAAAGCACCATCCCGGCCGCGCCGAGCGCCACTGCACCAGCTTCCATAAACGGCGACGAAAAGAATGCGGGCAGATTGCGCGATAGCGCGGCAAAGGCAATCACCGCAGCGGCCAGCACAAGGTATGAAACCGTCCACGGGATTTGCCCTGCAGGTTCCGCTCCTCCAATGGCATTGATAATGAAGCCCCAAGCAAGCGGGCAGGCAATGCCCGTCGATGCAAAGGCCTTCCAGCCGCCTGTTTTTGCCAAATCTATAAGCGTGAAATTGTCGCGCAATGGGGTGTTGCTCGTCTTTGTGTCAGCCATAATGCCCTTCCTCGCATCGCGATACTAGCACAGGAAATTTGAAACCCCGAGTTGATAACTAAAACTTACGCAAGAATCTGACCAGCGGAAACGCAAGTGGTACCCTTTTCGGGTTAAAGGGAAAATCAGCGAAATTAGCCGAAAATGCCACCTATGGGGTGTCGCGCACCCGCGTAAGCTGGCGTAATGTTCGTGCTGTCGAAAGGGGAACCGCACGGTGCGCCGAACGGAACTCGTCCTCCGGTACGCATCGATTTCGCCTGCGGTTTCACTCGACACAACGTTGCGAAAGCAACGGTTGACAACCACATCGATTCGCGGAAGCAAAGCTGCATGGCCAACCCCTCCGGTCAAACGTATCCCCTTATGCGTTGCAGAAATCCCCTTACTTGATAAAGCTTCCGACCCCTCCTTTGAGCCCGCAAATCCCCTCTTGCGGGCTCAACTTCTATCTACGGCAAAATCAACGTATCAAAGTGCACGACGAGAGAAGGACGTTCGTGCATCCAAAGGGTGTATGCATGAAGGATGCCGCATGTGCGAGCATGCTCGATAAAGGCGGGGTATCGAAAACGTTGTAAAGATGCGTTTCAGGCGTACGTTTGAAACCACGTTAGGCAAAAACGTAGCGACTCTCATCTACTTATAGGTATGTGTAGTAGAAGCGGAATAGCTACGGGGCAGTAGCGATTTCGATTCACTCGCTTCCCATTCCCGAAAATAAGACACTATCTATGCGTTGGCTATGCGGCTAAGTACTCACGTATGCACGCGCATGGTGCGAGGGACAATCCGTCCTCTTCTTGTTTTAACGGCGCGGCGCCCGCAAGCGCCCGCAGCGCGCTCGGCATTGCAGGGGCCTTGCTTGGCGAGGGCGATGCCCAAGCCCTCGGCGCTCGAGGGGCGTGCAAATCCCATATGTGTAGGAACCGTGGAGAAACGCGCGGGTAAAAGATTTCCCTTGCGCAGGCCGGGGAGGGAGCGTATTATTCAATCTTGCGCCAAGCGCGAAAGCGCGAAGCGAGCCGAGCAGCCAGCCTGCT
>DJEE01000008.1:2261-2864 GCA_002431805.1 Eggerthellaceae bacterium UBA5906 | reverse complement strand
AACCTGCGCCCCGGCACCGACGGAGCCATGGCCATGGGCTGGTTGAACGTGCTGATCAACAACGACTTGTACGACGACCTGTTCGCCAAGAAGTGGACCGACGCGCCGTTCCTCGTGTGCAACGACGTGGAGCCCTCCGGCTACGAGGTCTACCGCTTCACCAGCGGCAAGTGCCAGATGAAGACGCGCCTGCTGAAGGAAAGCGACCTGAAGGAAGACGGCGACCCGCACAAGTTCATGGTGTGGGACAACCTGAACAACCGCATGACGTATTTCGACGCCGACAGCGGCTTGTGGGAGGGCGAGACGTGGAGCAAGCCCACGGCTGGCCACGAGGGCATGCAGGAGCACTTGGTGCCCGGCGTTTCCCAAGGTTGGGTGCCCGACCCGACGCCGTTCGACCCGGCAATCGACCCGGCGCTGTACGGCGAGTTCGAGGTGGAGCTCAAAGACGGCCGCAAGTCGAAGGTCAAGCCCGTGTGGGAGTACTTCACCGCACGCGTTGCTGAGTACACGCCCGAGAAGGTTTCCGAGATCACCGGCGTGCCGGCCGAGTCCATTGAGCGCGCCGCGAAGATCCACGCCACGCGCATCGACCCGTCC
>DJEE01000008.1:0-2228 GCA_002431805.1 Eggerthellaceae bacterium UBA5906 | reverse complement strand
TCCACCGGTTACGGCAACGGCGGCGTGCAGTATCAGCTGGCCATTGAGCACAGCTGCAACGCCATCGCCATGTGCCGCGCCATGGATACCTACATCGGCCTGTCGGGCAACTGGGACGTTCCCGCTGGTCACCGCGGTGGCACGCAGGGCGACTTCGTGTTCAAGGCCGGCCTGGGCGCTGTGGCCCCCGGCATCCCGAACATCTCCGCCGAGGAGTTCAACAAGACGCTCGGCATCGAGGACTACCCGCTGCTTGGCTGGTGGCAGGGCTGGGCGGACGACGCCAGCGTGTGGAAGGCTATCGAGACGGGCGATCCGTACCCGGTGAAGGCCGGCTGGTGCTCCACGGGCGACTTCATGTGCATGTCGAACTCCCTGCAAAAGTGGAAGGCGTTCCCCAACCTGGACTTCTTCGTCTGTGAGGACCTGTGGAAGACGCCGACCGCCGGCATGGCCGATATCCTGCTGCCCGCGCAGCACTGGCTTGAGACCGACTGCCCGCGCATGTCGCAGGGCCCCTCGGGCGCACAGGGCGCAACCTGTCGCGCCATCGAGCCGCCGGCCGACACGCTGCACGACATCGAGATCGCCACGATGATCTACAAGTACATGGGCAAGCAGTGGGGTCCCGACGACAACAAGTGGCCCGACCGCATCGAGAACCTTGATATCATGCTGAACACCGGCCGCCAGGGCGCGCCGACCACGTGGGAAGAGTACCGCGACGACTTCCAGAAAAACGGCTGGAAGGACGCCAAGGTGGTCGCTCCCGACACGTGGGGCACGTACCGCCGCTACGAGACCGGCATGATGCCGCTGAAGGCCTACGGCGACAAGAACGCGCTGGAAGAGTTCGCCAAGCCCGGCTTCGGCACGCCGACGCGCAAGATGGAGATCTGGAACACGCTCATCGAGACGTTCATGCCCGATGACGAGGAAGACTTCCTGCCTACGTACAAAGAGCCGCCGCTGAGCCCGATCGCCGACCCGGAGATGAACGAGAAGTACCCGTTCACCGCCACGACCGGCCGTCGTATTCCGGTGTACTTCCACAGCGAGCACAGGCAGCTGCCGTGGTGCCGCGAGATGTGGCCGGCGCCGCGCATCGAGATCAACCCACAAGACGCCGCAAAACTGGGCATCGAGCAGGGCGACTGGGTGTGGATCGAGAACGACAACGGCAAGATTCGCCAGGTTGCCGACCTGTACCACGGCATCGCGCCCGGCACGGTCAACCTGGAACACCAGTGGTGGTTCCCCGAGCTTGACCAGGCCGACAAGGGCTATGACCTGTGCGGCTGCAACTGCCTGGTTACCACGGGCAAGGGCTATCAGGACCGCATTTCCGGCACCAGCTACCTGCGCGCGTACCCGGTGAACATCTACAAGGCCACGCCGGAGAACAGCCCGTTCGGCAACCCCGTGCCGTGCGACCACAAGGGCAACGAGATCATTCACGACGCAACCGACCCGCGTCTGAAGGAATGGCTGCCGAACTACGATGTCCGCGACGAAGCGTAAAGGGAGGTGCGCGGAATGACTCATTATGCAATTGCGACGGATTTGAACCGTTGCGTGGGTTGCCTGGCGTGCAGCGTGGCGTGCAAGGCCATGAACAACGTGCCGGTGGGCGATTATTGGAACAAGACGCTGCGCATTGGCCCGAACCCGAAGGCCGACGGCTGCGGCACGTGGCCTGACGTGGAGATGTATTTCCTGACCGTGCAGTGCCAGCATTGCAAGGACCCGGAGTGCGTGAAGGTGTGCCCCACCGAGGCCAGCCACATCGCCGAGGACGGCACCGTGCAGATTGACAAGTCGAAGTGCATCGGCTGCCAGTTCTGCGCCATGAGCTGCCCGTATGGTGTGCGTTACCTGAACACCGAGGAGCGCGTTATCGAGAAGTGCACGCTGTGCGAGCAGCGCATCGCCCAAGGCGAGCTGCCGGCATGTGTGGCCCAGTGCGGCGGCCGTGCGCGTTTCTTCGGCGATTTGGACAAGGGCATCGACTCGTTCGAGGCGCCGTGGGTGGTCGACGTCACCGAGGGCGACCCGAGCTACGACAAGACCGAGCACACGCGCATCAAACTGAAGGATTGCGTGCAGGATTACAAGCAGTCCGACGTGCATCATCTGCCGAACGTGGGCAACAACCCGTCGTTCGTGTACATCCTGCGCAACCGCGACTGGCAAGGGGAGGAGTAAATCATGGAACTGCAATGGCCTCT